>JAIKWY010000182.1 GCA_024684395.1 Oscillospiraceae bacterium | reverse complement strand
ATAGTATACCACATTCCGGAGGATTTGTCAAGCCTTTTTTTCAATTTCCGGAAGATTTTTTCAGAAGCGCAAAATGCACCGAAAATAAGCCCTCTCCTGCGATGGAGAGGGCTTGAATGATTATTGTAACGATCAGCCGGTCATGCGCATATTCTGGATGAAGGTTGCGTTCTCGGACAGAGCCGCTCTTCTCTCCATTTCTGCATCCGTGTTCCGCTGCTCGCAGAGATCGACATAGTCACGCTTCATTCTTGCAACGATGTGCTCGAAATTGAAGCTTGCCTCGGCAATATCCATCATAGCAAGCTCGCCCAGACGAGCCTTCTCGATGTCGGTGCTCTCTGCAAAGCAGTAAGCTGTATAGTACGCACGCTCCTGCTCATTCAGGGATGCGAACGCTTCCTTCGGATCCACCTCGGGAACAGTCGGTGCTTCTGTCTGACAATTGGAAGCCAGATACTGGTTCTCCTCAAACAGATACTCGTCCCAAGCCTTCAAAACTTCAATGACCTTCGCCTGAACAGACGCTGCCACGTTCTCGCCCTGCATCATCTTGCGCTGCTTCTCCATCAGAAATGCAACGATCTGCGGCTTGTGCTGCCGTGCAAAATCAAGGATCTCTTCTCTGGTCTCCTCAGCCTTGACCATACTCGGCGGGATAAACAGATCCTTGCCGTTCCCGGCAAGGCGCACCTTTGTGCGCTTGACAAATTCTGGTACAGTCATATTGCTCCTCCTTCTCTACCGTGCCCGACTGAGGATCCATGATCCTATCGAATAGCCGGATGCACTTTTTCTATATATAAGTATTATAGCATATTCGTGTCACTTTGTCAAGAATTATGGCAAAATATTCCGCAAAAAAATTGCCGCCAGAACGGCGGCAATGATTTATCAAGCAAAATCGACCTTTACACCATTTTCATCGGTTGTCACAAGAACAGACTTCAATTCGGCATCGTTGTCGATCATCTCAAAGGCGATGGCATCCTCTACCCTGTCACGGATCACACGGCGAATCTCACGGGCGCCGTACTTCTTGCCGAACGCCTCGGCAGCGATCTCACGCAGCGCTTCCTTTGTGTAGTCGAGCGTGATGCCCTTCTCGGTGAGCGGCGTGCGCATCTCCTCGAGCATCAGACCGGCGATACCGGCGTAATCCTCCTCCGTCAGCGGATGGAACACGATGATCTCGTCGATACGGCTGATGAACTCCGGCCGTAAGAAATCCTGGAGCGCCTTCATCGCCTTCTCTCTCGTGATGTCCTCTACGGTGCGGTTGAAGCCGACACCGGTGGACTTATCCGTCGAGCCGGCGTTGGAGGTCATGCAGATGACGGTATGTGCAAAGCTGACATTGCGCCCCTGCGCATCCTCGATCTGACCTTCGTCAAGGATCTGCATGAGGATGTTCATGACATCCGGGTGCGCCTTCTCGATCTCGTCGAACAGGATAACGGAATAGGGCTTTCTGCGGACTTTTTCCGTCAGCTGACCGGCTTCGTCATAGCCGACATAGCCGGGAGGCGAACCGATCAAACGAGCCACCGAGTGCTTCTCCATAAATTCCGTCATGTCCAGACGGATCAGCGGATCGGCAGCATCGAACAGCTCGGAAGCCAGCACCTTGACAAGCTCCGTCTTGCCGACGCCCGTCGGACCGACAAAGATGAACGATGCCGGACGGATGCGCTCGGAAAGCTGGATGCGGGTGCGCTTGATGGACTTGGCAAGGGCGTCTACCGCCTCATCCTGACCGATGACACGCTGCTTCATGCGGTCGGCAAGCCCCTTCATGCGCTCCATCTCGGTATCGGCGATCTTCTTTGCCGGGATACCCGTCCAGAGCTCGATGACCTTGGCAAGATCGCCCTCCTGCACCTGGATCTGGTCGCACTTCACTTTCAGATCCTCGACCTGACCTTCGAGACGGCTCAGCTTTGCCTTTGCCTCGGCGATCTTCTCGAAATCGGGTTCATTCTCCTCTTTCAGCGCATCCAGTGCCGTTCTTGCTTCTGCAAGCTCCACACTGCTCTTGTCGAGCTCGTTGAGCTCGGGAGACAGGATGCTCCGGTAAGCACAGCTCTCATCGAGCAGGTCGATCGCCTTATCCGGCAGGAAACGGCTGTTGATATACCGCTCCGAAAGCACGGCACACAGCCGCAGCACACGGTCGTCGATCTTGACGCGATGGAATTTCTCATAGTATTCACGGATGCCGAGCAGCACCTCCGCAGTCTCCTCGACCGTCGGCTCAACGACCGTCACAGGCTGGAAACGGCGCTCCAAAGCGGAATCCTTCTCGATATACTTCCGGTACTCCTTGAATGTCGTGGCGCCAATCACCTGGATCTCGCCTCTCGACAATGCAGGCTTGAGGATGTTGGCAGCATTCATCGAGCCCTCGGAATCGCCGGCACCCACCAGATTATGCACCTCGTCGATGAACAGGATGACATTGCCAGCCTTGAGCACATCGGCGATCAGACCCTTGACACGGCTCTCGAACTGCCCACGGAACTGCGTTCCGGCAACCAGAGCGGTCAGGTCGAGCAGATAGACCTTCTTGTCGAGCAGATGGAACGGTGCATCGCCCGCAGCGATTCGCTGTGCAATGCCTTCTGCAATGGCAGTCTTGCCGACACCGGGTTCACCGATCAGGCAGGGGTTGTTCTTCTGACGGCGGGACAGGATCTGCATCGCACGGGCGATCTCCCTGTCTCTGCCGACGATGCGGTCAAGTTTGCCCTCCTCTGCACGCTTGCTCAGGTTCGTGCAATAGCTGTCGAGGAATTTGTATTCCACCTTCTCCTGCTTCTTCTTGCCGGGCTTTTCTCTGGTGTGGCGTTCCCTTCCGGAACCGGAACCGGAGCTGCTGCCGCTGTTGCCGTTATCCGACGACTGCGAGCCGCCGAACAGATTGCGCAGGAAGCTCGGCATGGCGTCGATCGTTCCCTGGATCGGCTCGTCGGAGCCTTCCATAGAGCCGTTCATCTCCTCTGCGAGCTGGTCGAGACCGGTCTCCTGCATCATATCCATCATCTGATCGGAGAAATTCTCCAGATCATCCTCGCTGATATTGTTGCGCTTCAGATAATCCGTGATCTGGGGGATCTGGAGATCCCTTGCGCATACCAGGCAATAGCCCTTGTTCTCCTCAACGCCGTCATGCATCCCGGAGATAAAGACAACCGCCGGACGTTTTTTGCACTTATTGCATAAAATCATCGCAATACTTCCCTTCTGACCCGAAGGCCGTGTTCCCTGATCTTACCAGGGTATCAGATCATACAGATACCGGAACAGCTTCGTCTCTCCGATCGTTTCCGGATTGAATACCAGCATCTGCCCGTCAGTCATAATAATGATCATCCGTACTGCTGCAATAAAGAACAGCAGGATCCCCGCCGTTTCGACGATGCCCACCAAAACGCCGAGCACATGATTGCTCTTGCCGAGGTGCATCTGCTCTTCGAGGCTCCCCGCCATAGCGGAGATGATGCCGAAGATCAGCAGGATCGCCGCACCGATGATCAGCAGCAGGGCCATCCGGATCATCCGCAGATAGCCCGGTCGGTACAGCGTTTCCTCGATCGTGGATACGGCTGGCTGTGGATCACTATGTGTATGGAGCACCGTCACGATGGTGCAGAAGCCCTTGTAGTCATGTGCTGTATCATACAGCACCGCCATGCGCTCTGCTGCGTGCGGTCTGCGCTGCTTCACCAGAGCAGCCTCGGTGACTTCACACACGGAACTGATGAACCAATCCGGATAGATCGTCTGCGCATCGCCCGAGGAGACTTCCTGGAAAATGCGATCAAATTCCTCCGGATCCGGCGTGCTGTCATCGGGGGCAGAGATGGCAAGCTGCTCGGATGCAGCCTGGAAAATATCCCATTCCTCATCGCTGACAACGCTCGTGATCGCATCCTCGATGGATGCACGGAAAAGGCTCTGGTAGACAAAGCCCTGCAGCCCGGCGCTTCCCAAAAGCCCGAGCAGCATCGCCAGCACAAAGCCGGCAAGGCGGAATACGCCCTTGTTAAAGCCCTTTGCCGCAGCCGAGTAGATGAAGCCGATCGCCACACAAACCACAACTGCATCAAAGAACCACCAGAATTGTGTTCCCATACCGCACCTCCTTACTTGACGTCAGTGCGGTTGATCTTATCGTAACCGAGAAGGTAGAAATACTTCCCGTTTTTCAGCAATTTTTCATAGGCGTCCTGCACGTCGATGCTTGCCATCTCAGCACCGCTGAAGGAGAAGGTCTTGATGTGACCGCCGCCGAGTTCATACACCATCTCATCCGAAATGATGACACTTTTCCCGATGTGATCGAGCTGGATCGAAACAGGCGCTTCCGACCGGTCATTGAACAGCATCAGCACAGACTGACGTCTCTGCTCATTCTTGAGCAGAACGGCAGCACGCCCCTCGGAAAAGGCATAGTCCACCAGTGTGGCATTGTAGTTATAGCTGCCCTCGAGTGCGCCGTTGCTGCTATAATATGCAGCCTTGCTGTCGCCTATCACAAATGCACCGCCTTCAGGCAGTGTGCAGACATCCAGACACAGTGTTGCAAAGGGCGTGGTATCCCATTGCTCGGTCTTGTCGAATTTGATATACTGCAACGTGGTGGTCAGCTCACCCTCAGCAGCGCTGATGGTGGAAAAGATACACCCGTCCTCATAGAAGCAGACATCCGAAAGGCGCTCCACGCAGTCACGGGTATACAGCAGCTTGCCGGCTGCATCGTAGATCGTGAGCTTGCACGCATAGGTCTCGGAATCCGTCACGATGGCAGCATAGCCTTCATCGTTCAGAGCACCGAACCAGATCGGCTGATCGAGGATCAGCTCATAGAGCATCTTGGAAGCTGTATCCACACGGAAACTCGTCCCGTTGCTGGAATAGATCAGCGCCCGCTTGCCACGGGTCTTCATCACGGCGTTGCTGTAGGCGTGCTGACGGCTGTCCTTCAGCTTGCCGTCCGTGCCATAGATATACAGATACTTATCGCACAGGATAAACAGATTGTTATTGATGAAATCCGCTGTGTAATCAACGCCGCCGGAGACCATCAGCTCAAAATCGCCTTCGGCATCCGCATCTTCGTTTCTGGTTACATTCTGATAGCGTGAACCGATGCCCTCGAGCTGCGGGAACCACATATCCCGCTTTACGTAGATGAATGCGCACAGTCCGGCTATCGCCAGGACGATCAGCAGCTTGACGAGCTGCCGTCTGCGCTTCATGCGATTGCGCACGAGGACGACATCCACATTATTCGCCATAGAATCTCCTCTCTTCGTTCGGGAGCCTCAGCTGTTCAGCTCGTGCTCCTCATAAAACACACGGTTCAGATAAAGCCCGTGTGCCGGCGCAGTACGCCCTGCCAGTTTTCTCTGCCCGGCTGCGATGATCGCATCTAATGTATCTGCCGGGATCTTCCCTTCATTCACATCCAATAGGGTGCCTACCATGATCCTAACCATATTATACAGAAAACCGTCCCCTTTTACAAGCATTTTGACCTTGTCCCCTGCAATTTCTACATCAAAGCTATGAACGCAGCGGACAGTGTTGGTATTTTCTGCACAATTTGAACAAAAAGCACGAAAATCCTTTTCTCCGACAAAATGCTGTGCAGCCTCATAGACAAGCTCCGCGTGGAACGGGCGCCGGTAATGGCACGCCATGTCCGTGGTGAACGGATCCTTGCATTCACTGCAATGCAGGAGATAGAGATATTCCTTCCCCTTGCAGGAGAAGCGGGCGTGGAAATCCGGATCCGCCTCCTCACAGCTCAGGATGGAAATATCCTTCGGCAGCTCGCCGTTGACGCCCCGCACAAAGCCGAGGGGCGCAATGGTGCTGCTCGTTTCGACCGAGAAGCAGTAATTCCGTGCATGGACGCCTGCATCCGTGCGGGAGCAGCCGTGGATCGTCACCGGCTCATTGAGCACCTTCCCGACACAGCGCTCCACGACCTCCTGTACGGTGATGCCGTTGTTCTGGCGCTGATAGCCGTGGTAGGCTGTCCCCCGGTATGCCATGATGACCTTGAGATTTCTCATGCCTTGCTCTCCTCATCATCGGTCTTCTCTTCGGGCTCTGCATCGGCTTTCTCTTCTTCGGGCTCCTCGTCCTCGAGATCCTCATCGGACTTTTCGACATTCTCCGCATCGGGATCCGCCTGCTTTCCCTTCTTCCGCTCGATGATATAGAGCGCTGCAAAGATGCCTGCACACACGATGGCTATGATCAGACCCGGGACAAAGCCCTTGGGCGAATACTTCATCGTGATCGTATGCGTTCCCGCCGTCAGGTCAGTGCCGCATACCGCATTGAATACGGGGTACAGCTCTGCCTTCTTGCCGTCCACATACAGCGTCCAGCCTTCTTCATAGGGCACGGACAGATAGAAGCAGCCGTCACGATCCGCATTGACCGTACCGGAGAACTTGGTGTCGGAGAAGCTTTCAAGCTGCAGCGTATGCTCTCTCAGGATGTCATAGCCCTTCCGGAGCACCTCTTCATTGAGCTGATAGAAATAGACCTCGATCGACCCGTTCCGGGCATCTTCGTCCAGATCGCAGCGCAGCGTCACGACCTCGCCTTCCTTGACGGTGGCAACAGGGCTGATATACGGCTGTCTGCCGATGTTGTAGCGGTGGATCTTCGAGCCGTTGTAGTAAACGTCCATGTTGTCACCATCGGTGACCTTCATCAGGGCATAGCCGACGCCGTCACGGACTGCGGTGTAGTTGTACTTCAGGAAGGTATCGCCGGAAGCGCCCTCCTGTCTGGAGTAGTTGTATTTGCCGTATTCCCGGCGGGTGACATCATAGCCGGTATGACCGACATTGGTGATGTCGATCTGCTCGAACAGCATCTCGGAAAGCCCGGTGATGCGCTTGAAAATGGCATTCTGCTGCTCGAACGGGTTGAGCGTCTCATCAAGCGTCAGGTATCTGGTCGCCGGATCGGTCATGAAGCCGAGACCGAGCGAGTAGTCGAATTTGTACATCGTGCAGAGACCGCTGCTGGTGATCTGATGCATCGTCAGTTCGTCCGCATTATAGCCATCCTTTGCCATGACATACTGCACATCGGTCAGCATGTTGGTCAGCGGCGAAGTGTTGGCGTAGTAGTAGCGGTTGCCCGCCTCGGATGCCGGAACACCGATCAGACGCATATACGTCGTCATATGCTCATTTGCCATCGAGGAGAACTGCGATACGCCGTCGTAGTAATAGAGCGACGGATCGTTGAGCGTATACCATGCCGTCAGCTCGGTACGGTAGAACAGCTCGTTGTCGAGCTTCTTCGACTGCTTGATCATATCCTGGACTTCTTCGTTGCTTGACGGATAGGAGCTGTAGCCGGAGCTGCCGACCGTCTTGACGCCAGTAATGGCAGCGCTGCCCATCTCAAAGCAGAGCGCCAGCGCCAGTGCGAGCTGTACGATCTGCTTCGGCGCAAACAGACGCAGGAAGATGATGACGAGGTAGACACCGCCCAAAATGGCGCTGTACATCACGAATTTGTGGTTGTCGTCCTCCTGGATCCCCGAGCCGTAGCCGAGGAAGCAGAAGACGCCGCCGACGAGCAGCATGGCGATCCACTGGATGATGCTGAGCTTTTCTTCAAGCAGCACCGTGAAGGCACGGTACCCTGCCACCAGCATCACGAACGAGAAAATGAAGGCGAACCGGTACGGCAGCATGTTCGGGAAATGGAAGGCGTGCCAGATATAGTTCAGCACGTTCATGTTGCAGCTGACGATCAGGAATGCCATCAGCAAAATGCCGGAGATCTTCTCCCGCAGCCGGATCTTCTTAGCCACGACAAATACGCCGAGCAGCAGCACCGGCAGCAGACCGCAGTACAGATTCGGCAGACCTTCCTTGGAGGTCGGCGGTGTGAAGGCGAGCATCCTGGACAGGATATCCCGCCATGCTTCATAGAAGCTGATCGTCTTGGGGAAGCTGTTGTTGACGCTGTGCGTCAGCTGGAGCGCAAAGAATGCCGGCATCAAGATCCATGCCGCCAGACCGCCGCCCATCACGGAAGTGCCCGTCACGAGCAGGAAACGCTTGCCGAATTTCTTGAAGCCCGTACCTTCATACAGACAGATCAGGAAGAACGAGATCACGATGAAGATGCAGACCATGTAGCCGATATAGTAGCTGGAGATCATGGAGAGCGCCAGTGCGACCACGTACATGCGGTACTTGCCCTCCCGCACGAGTGCGACCAGTCCGTGCATCACGAGCGGCAGCAGCGCAACGGTGTCGATCCAGATGATGTTCCAGTAATAGCCCATCATATAGCTGCAAAGTGCATACATCACGCCGAACATCAGGATGGAGATGTCATTGCGCTTGAACACATAGCGCAGGCATCCTGCCATAAAGAAGCCGGCAAAGGAGAATTTCAGCATGAGAATGACCGTCAGTCCCTCACGCAGATATGCCTTCGGCAGGAAAATGGACAGCAGATTCAGCGGGCTCGCCGCATAGTAGGACATCATCGCCAGGAAATTCGTGCCCATACCGGAGCGCCAGGTATACAGCAAGGAGCCGCCGTGTGTGAGTTTATCCTGTAAGATCTGGAAGAAAGGATAGTACTGGTGCCAGAGATCCGTTACGAGGATCTGCTGGTCACCGAAGGGATGGATCTCCTTTTTGGCAAATCCGATGCCAAGAAAGATGAACGGCAGGATAAAAGCCAGGATCTCCCAGATATAGAGCTCCCCCATCCTGTCCGACAGCTTTTTCAGGGCTTCCCCCCAGTCCTTCACAGGGGCGGTCTTGACCTTTGCCCCCTTGTTCGCTTTTGTTTGACTTGACATAGCGTCTCCTCTCTATTGCAGAATGTTGATCGTTACAGATACGGCTGTGAACAGCAGGCAGATGACAAGACCGATATAGTCCCGCCCCGCCGCTTTGAGCTGGCGGAGCCTTGTACGACCCTCACCGCCACGGTAGCAGCGGCATTCCATCGCCGTCGCCAGCTCCTCCGCACGCCGGAAGGCTGAAACGAACAGCGGGATCAGAATCGGGATCATCGCCCGGATGCGCTGCATGGCATTGCCGCTGTCGAGCGATGCGCCCCTTGCCTTCTGGGCTGCCATGATCTTGTCGGTCTCTTCGAGCAGTGTCGGAATGAAGCGCAGTGCGATGGACATCATCATCGCCATCTCATGCACCGGGAATTTGATGACCTTCAGCGGCGAGAGCAGCGCCTCGATCGCATCGGTCAGCAGGATCGGGGATGTGGTATAGGTCAGCATCGATGTGCCGATGATCAGCAGCACGATGCGCACGATCATGA
>JAIKWY010000177.1 GCA_024684395.1 Oscillospiraceae bacterium | reverse complement strand
AGAGTAGTTCAGTGTCCATTATACTTCTTTAGACTCTTCAGGGGAAGACGCGGGGGATTTGACGGTTACTTAGCTGAGCTTTCAGGTTGCGAATAGTAGTTTGTCAACTCGAGGTAAATATCTGGATTCGGAATTACTGGAGATGAAAAATAGATATTAATATCCTCATGCGATTTAAGCATGTCTAAAATCTTATAATAGATTATACTTCTCTTATCTGTATCAGATATTTTATGCGCTTCGTCAATAAAGACATATTTAAAACTATAGTCAGGCCGTTTTAGAAGACTATAATAAAATCTTTCAGGTGTTAATATCGCAATGCATTTTTCTTCACTTTGAACAGAAGCCATTGTTGTAACAACTTTATGGCATCCCTCACCTAATAAGGTTGAAAAATCTTTGATAATACCATTAGCGATTTCTGAAAGGAGGGCCCTGGTTGGAACAATAATAACAAAATTGTCTTGGCTTCCCTCAGCTATTTTTTTCCGTATATAGTTAGTTAAAATAAAAGTCTTTCCCATTGATGTAGGAGCAGAAAAACTATAATACTGATTCTTTTCAAGATTTTCCAGTGCTATTCTCTGAGTGTCAAAAAAATGTTTATCTGTGCCAGGAACAATGTTACCTATTTTATGTGACTCTATTTCTAACTGTCTAAAAAAATCAAGTTGCTCAGATGAAGCATTTCTATTTTCAAGTATATTTGCTGAAGCAAAATTAGATACGTTATTATATATATTCTGTTTGAAAAAGAGCACTTCGTCCTCGGTTGGAAATAGATGTGAAAGCAAGATGACGATTTGTTCTGCGATATTATGATGCTTTTCCTCATTGGATAATGAAAGCATATCGGCATATCGTAACAGAGATCTGTATTCGTTGGTGTAAGAAGCGCTCTTACCACAAACTATTGATTTAGAATAGTCAAGTAGCAGTATTTCAAACTGTTTGCATAGAAATTGATCGTTTTCGATGTCGGTATATAAATAATCAGCTAATGTTTTATCCATTTCTAATGTCCTCCCAAGAAAAATGTGGTTTTCCCTTAGTTAGTTGTTTCATTATAGTTTTTCTATCTCTCTTAGCATCATGAAAAGGGAGAAAATAGAAATTAAACTCATAATTACTTACAGAATAATTGCATATCAGGTCAATGATTTTTGAACGCATATTTAGAACTTGCTTAATATTTTCTGCAATGATGTTTTGATCATACTCATCATTACTATCTGTTGATCCATCATAATTAACGCTATACCCAATAAAAATTCCAAATACTGTTTCTTTTTTCTTGCGCGGAATAGCTGTGATATATTCCTTAATCTCTACGGCTTCCTTCTCGTTAACTATTTGATTCATAAGATGCGTATCCAGAAGGTTTCTATCCTGTATATTGGAGGTCAAGAAAGCATCAATGGATTTAAATGCCTCTTCTATACCGTCTTTTAGATCATTCCTTATTTTCGCCTCTCCAATAATTAGCTGCATTATCTGTTCGCCCTGGGCGTTTTTTCTAAACTTAAAGTGTATACCGTCGCTGCCTTTTACATAATCCTGCGCATTAGTTTTTAATTCTACTTTGCTAAAAAGTTTAGGAGCTTTTAAATCTTGTTCTAGAAAAAGGTAAAGTAAGATTTCGCCTAATTCTCCACCTGCTCCCTTATCATTATCATTTTCGATTGGTCGCAAGTGGCTTAATGCGTCTAAGATGATTGTTTGCTGTTTTTTTGGATCATGTTCTATGTCGGCTAGCCTTTTCCTTGAAAAGACATATTTTGTCACATTTGGAAGGATATATTCATAAAGTTCATCATAATTAAACAACTTGTTCGACGTATTGAGCATAAATAGTCTTAAGGTATTGTCTTGTCCTAAGTCCAGTATTTCTTCTGCTACTTTATTAAATATACCAAATCCATCTGCGTATGAAGTGTTTCTTATGTTCGTCATATAGTTATCCCTTATTAATCATTAAAATTTATCTTATCTCTTAAGGCGCGATATCTATGTCTATACTTTCTGGTGCAGCCGTTATAATATTACGGTAATTGTTCCATTAATAATAGCTGCATTTCGTTTAGAAGTGATGGTATATGGAATATCTGTAATATCATTAAACAACAGTATTATTGAAGGAAATGCAACAGAAGTATTGTGCTTGATATAATCAAACTTTATTTTTACTACATAGTATTTATCAGTGGAATAAACCTCAAATCCCCAAGCATCTGATAAACGATCTATAAATCCGTCGGAATTATCATATGTTGATCCAAATATACCTTGAGTTGGATTAACAGGTATAGACATTTGTCTAGGAGAATTAACCGAATTGGCATAGTCCAAAAATTCAGCCGTAGCAGAAATATGGAATATTTCGTCCAAGTCTCTATCATTCATCAGATAATTCTTATCATCTACACTCAACTTAGGAAACGTATCAACGGTAACAAGAGAGTCTTTGGGAAAAGATAACGAAACTTCGACATCTTCATCATAGTCTGTTCCGGCATTTGCTAAAACTAGTCCGATAGATTTCATTCCTGTTAATGCCTTGTCAGCCGAAATCCATTTTAAGAAATCTTGTATCGTGTCACGTAGCTCGAATATTAAATGATATTTTCTTTTTTCTTGCTCAGAACCACTAACAGAAGAATATATTGGTAATGCATCTAATGATTCATGTAGATTTCCAAGATCAAAGAAATTCTCATTTAATTCTATGTTAAGGTGTTGAGCAATTTCTGTAATGTATGTCTTAACACTATCACTTATTGCTACTGGGGGCATAAAAGAAAAATGATCGGATAGAATAGAATTTCCTGTAACTTTGGCAGTCTTAATTGAGTCGATTTCGGAATAGTATTCTCTAATCTTAGCAATATATCCATTTTTGTCATATGCGTTTGTAAGTTTGAATTCACGTATTACTGCAACATCAGAGATATGATTATCTCGGTCGAGACCCTTTATAAATAGTGATGAATGTCTTTCGTTATTCATACTTCCAACAGTTTTTAAACTCAAAAAGTATTGTGACAGATGTGCAAAGAAATCTCGTTTAAAGTCATCAATCGAGGTGTATGTAGAATAAATCCCCCTATCCTTATATTTATCCTTAAATGCTTTAACACGTTTGTATTCTTCTGAATCCATTTGTGACGGATTAAGTGGTTTGTCGCAAAAATACATAAAGACTTGTTTCCCATCATGAAGCATTATCTCTATTTCTTCCTCAGTACCAGAACCGTATTCATCTGTTGGTGTTCCAAACCTTGTCCACATGATAGCAACGGCTGCGTCACAATCATTTACAAATTGCTCATTGAGAAGTGCTTGTGGTTTACCACCAGATTGAGGATATGAGTTTTTACTCCAATGCTTAATTCTAATTGAGATTCCAAGTGAATCTGCAAAAGTAGAATTAAATTGTTCCACCGCACTTTTTATACATTCGATTTCCTCTTTAACGTCACCAGGACAGGAAATAAGCAAATCGTACTGAATTACATTTTTGGCCATTGTCATTCTCCTTAATGATTGCCGTTAGTAGACTCTTACACAGTATTTCTGAGTATTAGAATAAATTCCCTTTGGATTCACCTCTGTTAATTATAATGATATAAAGCTGTAGGTAGAAAAAACAATAGTTAAGATCTATTTGTTATATTATAACATATTTTTCCTCACTTTGCAAGTGCTAACAGTAACAAAGCACATGCTTTCCGTGAAAACGATAACGCCCATTTCTAATCATACAATATAATAGAAAACATAGCCTGTAATACCAGAACCGATTTTAGTGGTCTTCCCTCTCGGGAGGCCAGTAAAGTCGGCTCTTTTTTGTTGCCGATAAAAATCAATTGGAGGTGATGCCATGAAGAAAATGGTACTGAAAGTACCGCTGCAGCATAAGGTGGAACGCTTTTCGCCGGAAATCTGCGTGGTGGAAAAGGTCGTCCTGCTGCGGCATCAGGCGTTCGAGGAGATGCGGACGAATCCCTTGCGGGACAGCCCGTACATCGCTGAGAACAAGCGGTTCATGTGGTGCGATGCGAAGTCGGAGCATTGCGTGCTGTTTCTGGACTGCGAGGGCGAGGACGGGTTCCTCGTGCAGTCGGAGGGGTACAGCTATGCTCGGCGGTCGCAGTTCATTCCGGGCGCCAAGAATCTCGTGTATGCGGCGGAAATGACAACGGCGGAGCAGCGGATCCACGGATATCTGGCGGATATGGCGGAGGAGGCTGCCAAGCAGATGCACCGGGGCGAGGAGAGCTTCTCATTCAGGGAGCTTGCCGAGGAGGTCACATTCCATGACTTGGAGGATGTACTCGGGCAGGCGCTGGCGGAACGGCTGCAAGAGCGTGCGGATGTCGAATCTGCCGAATATGCGCCGCTCGGGATCGACTATCAGCCGGATCTCCGGGTCAAGCCGAAGGAGCTGTACACAATGCGGCTCATCACACCGCTGCAGATCGCGACTGTACCGGATGAAGATGAAGCCGAATCCTACAGCATTGATCCGAAGGAAGCGAACTGCTGCCGGGATGCCATCAACCGCTTCATGCAGGACTACCTCGAGGAGGACGAGCGTGATCGTGGGCTGATGCAGTACTACGACAGTAGGTCGCCCATCGGTGAGAAGATCTGGTCGGCGTTCCCTTCCGTGGAGGTCGTGGATGGTCGGTTGATGGGTGTGCTGACGTGTCAGTTCTTGGAGCCGCTGAGTGAGCCGGAAAGCGCTGAATTTTGCCGCTGGTGGTGTGGCCAGAGGTCAGATGGCTACGGTGAGGGGCTCGAGCAGCATCCGATTAATACGGAGGATTTTGGCGAGATCTATGTCAGCTTGTGGGATGGCACAGACGACTGCCGGATGGAATTAAATGCCGCTGATTTCGGGGAGGAAGCCCCTGAGATCGGCGGCATTTCGCTTTGAGGGGAGGTTTTATGAGAACAATCGAGATCGAGCTGCCGGAGGTGCTTGCCGAACGTCTCGCCGAGGTCGCTGCCGAAAAAACAGTGACGGTGGACGAGCTGCTTGAATGGCTGCTCTGGCATAAACTGAGAGGTGTGGAAAATGGCTGAAAAGCGAGGGATCACCGTCAAGGTAGAGGATGAACTGCACCGGCAGGTTAAGGAATATATCGAAACGCACGGCATGACAATGAGTGATTTCGTGTCGCAGGCGCTCGAGGAGATGCTGCATCCGAAGCAGCAGATGGGAGGAACGATGGAGAATAACAGAACAATCGCATTTCAGGTGTCAGAGGAGCTTTACCGGCGGATCAAGGACTATCTGACGACGAATCATCTGACGCAGAAGGAGTTCATGATCGGGCTGATCGAAGATGCGCTGGAGCAGGAGATTACTGAGGAGGTTTCTGAGGGACAGGACTGCGAGGATGAAGAGGAAACCGAGGACGAGGAAGAATCAGAGGCGCAGGACTATGAGGATGAAGAACAGGACTTTGATGAGGACGAGGATCTCTCGCCGGAAATGGGGATGTGAGATATGACAGAACTGCGTGTGTATTCCCCGATCCGGCTGTATGAGAAGCTGCCCTATGAGCCGCCGTGGACGGATACGGGCGAAGATGAGCGAGAGCTGACTTCTGACGAGGTGCAGCAGTGTTGTGATGCAGTCTGCGAAGTGATGCAGCGCTGCCTGACTGCCGAGGAGAAGGAAAACGGCTTGGCTGTGGGCATAGACGGCATCGAGCGAGCCTATCCAATTGCGGAGGCAGATGAGGAGGGGCTGACGGCGGTGTTGGTCTGTGCCTGTGAGCGTGAGCTGATGCCGGAGGAGCTCGATGCGCTGTCCGACTGGTGGGAGCGTGAATGCAGATATGGCTTTGGCAAGCGGCTTCTGCGCAGCAGCATTCGAGTCAGGGGCATTGGCAGCGTGGCGGTCAGAATGTCTGAGCATTGCGAAAGTCACGCATTTTCTTGTGAAATGGAGGTGAAGGTATGAGAGGATTCCCGACCAAAGAGCAGGTCGAGCGCATCCGGCAGCAGTATCCTGCCGGGTGCAGGCTCATTCTGGACGAGATGCCGGAGGATCCGTTTCCGGTGCCACCGGGGACGATGGGCGAGGTGGTCGGCGTGGATGACGCTGGTCAGCTTCTGATGAAATGGCAGAATGGTCGCAGCCTGTCGCTGATTCCGGGCGTGGACAGGTTCCACGCAGCACCAAAGGAACAGACTGCCCGGGAACGGCTGAAAGAGAAGATTACTGCCAGCCTTGCGAGGTATCAGAAGGATTGGCTTGACAAATCGCCGCAGGAGCTTATGGCAATGGCGGATCAGATTTTTGCGGTGCAGATTGCTTCAGAGACGCTTGCAAGGAGTATCAGCGAGGAACAGGCGGCGTTCCTGCTCCGGTTTCAGGATCCTCTTGAGGTCATCAGCGAGGAATGGCGTACCCGGGCGATGGATGATTATGCGCTGGGCAGCAATTTTTCTGAACTGACAGAAACGCTCATGGAGGAGGACGATCTTGCGGTCTGCTATCCGATGGAGCAGGATATGGGGATGTAGCCTTCCGGGTGACCGGAGGGCTTTTCCTATCGAAAGGAGTGATGAGCATTATCAGAGTATTTGATGCATTTGCGGGGATCGGGGGCTTTCGTTCCGGGCTGGAACGGGTTGGCGGCTACGAATTTGTCGGCTGGTGTGAGATCGACAAGTATGCGCAGCAGGCCTACCGAGCCCTGTATGACACAGGGGGTGAGGCTTTTTATGAAAACATCCGAACGATCAGCACAGAAGCGCTTGCGGATTTTGACCTCCTCGTTGGTGGATTTCCGTGCCAGCCATTCTCAGTGGCCGGGCGCCGTCTTGGATCCGCCGATGAGCGAGGTGATCTCTTCTTTGAGCTTGCCCGCATCCTTAAAGACAAGCGACCTCAGTATTTTGTATTTGAGAATGTACCCGGACTGCTTGGGATTGAAAAAGGGCGAACTTTCTCAGAAATCCTTACAACGCTTTCCGAACTGGGGTATTGCGTGGAATGGCTGGTGCATAACAGCGCCGGTTTCGGAGTGCCGCAGGTGCGAAAGCGAGTGTACCTTGCAGGATGTCTTGGAAGAGACTGTTCCGGAAAAATACTGGCTTTCGGAGGAGAAGATGCGGAAAATAGCCGGAAAGTGAAGCAGCTCATCGGCGGTTGTCAGGGGGATCGTGTCTATGAAACAGACGGGCTTGCCATAACACAGTGTGCCGGAAGCGGGGGCGGCGGTGGTCGGACGGGGCTGTACTTCATCGACATGAATCCGCCGGTTCTAAGCGAGGATGCGCCGAGGGCGATCATGTGCCCGGATAAAGCGACTATCCGCTGCAACGGCAGAAGAATGAAGGAGCCCGGTGAGCCGATGTTCACGCTCACCGTGACCGACCGGCACGGCGTGGTGCATCACGGCAGGATCCGCCGTCTGATGCCGATTGAATGCTGGCGGCTGCAGGGCTTTACGGATGAGCAGTTCCGGAAGGTCGCTGCTACGGGCATGTCCGATACGCAGCTCTACAAGCAGGCCGGGAATGCCGTGACCGTGAATGTGGTTGAGGCAATCGGCAGAAATCTGAAGAAATTTAATGAGGAGTTGAGAGCATGAATGAAGTAAGGGTATTTCAGCATGAGGCATTTGGTTCCATCCGCACGGTCATGATTGAGGGGGAGCCTTGGTTTGTCGGGAAGGATGTGGCAGCGGCTCTGGGTTACAGTAATGCAAGTAAGGCGGTAATGGTTCACGTTGATGAAGAGGATAAGCGGATTCTGATGTTACCGAATTCCCATTTTGGGAATTCGGTCGGAAAGTGCTATGTTATCAACGAAAGCGGTCTGTACAGCCTGATCCTGTCGAGCAAGCTGCCGGGGGCGAAGGCGTTCAAGCACTGGATTACCTCCGAGGTGCTGCCGACCATCCGGCGCACGGGTGGGTACATTGCTGACGATGAGCAGTTCCTACGGTTCTATGCGCCGACGGCGGACGAGCCGACAATGGCGTTCATCCGGGCGCAGATGGAAATTGCCCGTGGCCTGTGCCGGAAGATCGACGCAGACAAGCCGTTGGTCGAGTTCGCTGGGCATGTCATGGGCAGCAGCAATGCTATCGACATGAACAGCATGGCGAAGCTGGCGGCGAATAATGGGATTCCGATAGGGCGTGTGCGGCTGTTCCGCTGGCTGCGGGAGAAGCGGATTCTGATGAGCAACAATCTACCGTATCAGAGATATATTGAGCGGGGGTACTTCTCCATCCGGGAGAAAACCTGGCAGCTCTGCGGTGAGATCCGCACCTACCGGCAGACGCTTGTCACCGGCAAGGGGCAGGAGTTTATTCTGAGAAAGCTGAGAGAGGAGGCGGGTGTATGCCTGTAACAAAGCTCGAAAATGCGATGGAACTTTGCAAGATGGAGGGCAAGGAGGGGCTTGTCTTTCAGGGCTGCGGCGGTGATCTGCAGGAGTGGGTCGATGGGGTCAATGCGCTGCTGACTGAGGCGGAGATCCTGCGAAACGGCGCAAAATTTGAGCATATCACGGTATTTGAGATGCCGAACTGCACCTGTCTGCTGTTCCCGTTTGAGGATCCGGGTGAGGATCTTGATGTCGGGAAGCTTGCCATGTGGCGGCTGAGGACGTATGAGACATTCGGGGCGATGTGGCTGAGTGATTTCGTGGAGAACAAGCTTGGCGGCTTTGTTCCGCAAAAGCAGCAAAAGCCCATGAGTCCGATCATCGGGGCGGACGGCAATATCTTCAACATCATGGGTATCGCCGCAAAAACACTGAAACGTGCTGGCATGGGCGATGCGGCGAAGGAGATGCAAGCTCGTGCCACCTCGTCCGGAAGCTACAGCGAGGCGCTTGCGATCATCACCGAGTATGTCGAGCCGGTGACTGCTGAGGAATATGCGGAGCAGGACGAAGGGCTTGAAATGGAGGGATTCTGATGCCGAACCATGTGCGGAACCGGCTGATGTTTGAGGGTGAACCGAAGCAGGTCGCAGCGCTTTTAGCAGCAATCCAGAACGAGAAATATGGCGTCGGGTCGATTGATTTTCAGAAGATCATCCCGATGCCGCCGCATATCTACCGGGGAAATCTTGGGCGGGAAGAGCGCTTGCTTTACGGGGAGCACAACTGGTATGACTGGTCGGTAAAGCATTGGGGAACGAAGTGGAATGCTTATGATTTCAGCGAAGTGCCCTACAAAACCGGCAATCCAATATATTTCTCAACGGCATGGAGTGCGCCGCATCCAGTCGTACAAAAGCTGTCTGCGATATTTCCGGAGGTGGAGATCCATCATGCATGGGCGGAGGAGCAGCTTGGTCTGAGCTGCGGCAGGAGGACGTATCTCGGCGGCGAGATCATAGCCATCACACCGCCGGAATCGCAGGAGGAAGCGCTGGCGCTTGCCTGTGAGGTATGGAAAGTCTCTCCAGATGAACTGGTTGCACAGCGCATGAACTGCGATAACAGCGAAGAAGAAACTTGGCGTGCGTCTGCCAGCGGGGGCTCCCCGTTAGAGGAGGTGATGCCTGACAATAGTGTGGAAATCTCGTAGAATGGGAGGAATTTCATGCATAGGAAACGAAATCAGAACCGGATAAATGCGCCGATTTCAGGTGAATCTATCCCGGAGCTACTTCATGCTGCAAAGATCGTTCTTTCCGTGCGGCAGTACAAGGAACTGACAGCTTCTGTTAATGACGCAGTCGGTTATGCCGAGAAGAAACGGCGTATTCTTGCGGCAATTCATCAAAAGAAAAAGGAGGGATGCCTTGAATAGCTTCATGTCATGGGTCGGCGGCAAAAAAGCGCTTCGGGATGAGATTTTGAAGCGGTTCCCGGTGGAGTATTCGACCTACGTTGAGGTCTTCGGCGGCGCCGGATGGGTGCTGTTTCACAAGGAGCCGGGGCGGGATAAGGAGATCTACAACGACTACAATTCCAACCTCGTGAACCTGTACCGCTGTGTGCGGGGAAATTCGGGCAAGCTCAAGAAAAAGCTGACGTATGTCCTCAATTCCCGGGAGGATTTTGAGTGGCTGACCGCCCTGCACAGAAAGGGTATTTTCCCGCGGTTCCGCAACTATGACCGGGCGGCGAAGTTCTACCAGATGATCCGGCAAAGCTACGCCAGCAACCTCGGGAGCTACGGTGCCATGCCGCATTCGATGTGGAAGGACTTCCCTGCCATTGACTTAGCGACGCAGCGGCTGCAGACGGTTGTGATCGAAAATCAGGACTTCGAGGTGCTCATCCGGCACTATGCGGGGCGGGACACGTTCTTCTACTGCGATCCGCCATATTTCAGCACGGAGGGCTACTACAAGGATGTGGAATTTTACCCGGCTGACCACATCCGGCTGCGGGATACGCTGCTCCGGAGCGGCAGCCAGTTCCTTGTCAGCTACAACGATTGCCCGGAGATTCGGGAAATCTGGAATGAGCCAGGTATCAGCATCGAGAGCATCAGTAGGCTTAATAACATGGCGCAGAAGGTAAAGCCGGGAGAGCTGTATGACGAGGTGCTGATCTCGAATTATGACACAGCAGAGCGCTCCCGGAGCGGCCAGCTTTCGCTCTGGGACGATTGGGAGAAGGATGAAAATGCAGGTAATTAACACGATGTACCGCACGCCCGGCGGCGTGACGGTGGAGATCAATGAGGACTTGCTGGCTGCCGGTGCGGCCGTGCAGGTCACAGTGCGCAAGATCGGGAATGTGTATCAGGCAGAGGAGCGCAAGCAGATGGATTTGGAGCAGACGGGGCAGTATCTTGACCGGATCTGCGCCCGGCATATGTGCGAGGACTGCCCTGAGCGCCGGCTCTGTGAGGATTGGAATGAAGCATGTGAGGTGAATGCGGGATGAACGAATTTGTGCCAAAGATCGGCGTTTGTGCATTCTCGCTGGAAGAAGCCAAGCAGAAGAGTGAGCTGGAATTCTGGCTCTACAGCCGCATGGCGAATTTGCAGTGCAAGGAAGCGCTGGAGCAGATTCCGGAGCCTGATCTGAACACAGAGCAGGGACAGGAATTGCTGCGGAATTTCGGGATTGACCGGCTCATGTGGGTGACGGCGTGTACGATGGCGCAGGCTGGTGAAAATGATTTCACGAGGGCAGTCATTCCGGCTGGATATCCGGTGAGAGAAGCGCAGGAATGGACGCTTTCGGATGCATCGGGGCTGACAGGTTTTGCGGAGCAGCTCTCGCAGAAGCATGCAGAGCTTGGGCTGATCGGGGCGGAATACTGCACCGGAGAGCTCGGGCAGGAGGATGCTTCCGGGCGGCTCCTGATCGTGAATCCCCGAGTGCTGGAGGATAGCGTGAAAGCACCGCATTTCGAGCTTTTCTATGCAACGCAGGCACCGGCGGATTCGTATTTCATCAAGGGCATTTCTCTTGCAGATGGGCAGGAGATCGAAATGAAACGCTCGAGCTTCCTTGGCATCGGAAACGAGGCCATGCTCCCGGAATGGGCAGCAGACCGGCTGGAACAGGCACGGAACGGCACGCTACAGCAGATGCAGCCGGAGGAAACGGAAAGCATCGAGGTGATCGCAAGCTGATGTATGTGAAATCCAGAGAAGCGGCGAGGACATCAGATGAGATGGCTCTCTGGCGTGAAAGCCGGAAGCAGAATGCCGAGTGTGCTGCGGCGATCAAGGATGCAATTGGCCGGCACTTTGACGGGATGTACCTCGGGGAGGAATGCCTCTCCGAGGTCGTTTCTGCCTTCAGCTATGAGCGCACAGCGTGGGTGCTGGCGGCGACGGTTGCCTACAAGGACTATGACGGGCGCTTTTCCCGCAGCAGCCGTGAATGGGCGAAAACGATCCTACCGCCGGAGCTATCCCGTGAGGAATTTGAGGGATATATCTGCCAGGCACATCCGGCGCTCCTGGAGGGCTACATCAGGATGCTGCGTGAGTATGTTCCGGCACAAGAACCAGAAATCAAAGAAATGGAGGGATTATCATGATAATGGATTCCAGGCATGTTCTGAAAAATCTGCCGCTGCTGACGAAAGAGGACTGCGACCCGGCACAGGAGCAGTTTCAGAATAAGCTGCTGATCCTTCGCTCTGAACTGCTGACACCGGAATGCCGGTATGCGCCGTTTCAGTATTTCTACGCTTTGGGCGGCTTTGGCTGTGATCCGAAGGCGAGGGGCAGAAAGGTGATCGGCTCGTTCCTTGCCGATGGTGAACGAACCGAGATGCGGCGGAGCGATTTTCTCGGCGCTGCCGATCCGAAGAAGCTTCCGAAATGGGCGGCTGACCGGCTGGCGGAGATTCAGTCTCCGAAAATGGAGATTCGCATCTTTCAGGTCGATCATGACAAGGATCCGGATCGGCTTGCCTACGAGCCTTTGCGGGATCTGCCGAACGGGACAGTCAATGCTTCGATGTATCGTCAGGTATACGGCGGCAGAGTGAATGGCAGCAGCCTTGAGGAGGTGTTCCGGCTTTGTAATGAGGCTCCGCCGCCGGGATTTACGGGCGAGTCGATGAGCGTGGGCAATGTCATCGAGGTGCAGTACGGCCGGCAGAAGGGCTTTTATTTCTGCGACCGTGCGGGCTTCCAGAAAATCGAGTTTGCTATTGACCGCACCGACCATGCGCAGATGCTTCGGGTGCTGATCTGCGAGCCGAACAAGGAGCCGTATCCGGCAGAGATCCGGGATGATCTCCGGGCGATGCAGTCGGTAGTCGGCGGTCTGATCGAGCCGGTGTACTTCGATGAAAACGGTAAAATGCTGGCGTTTTGTGATGAGGAGTTCCTGTTCAAGGACTATGCGCCGAACCGGCAGCTGGGCGAGGTGCTGATTCAGGGAACGTTCTTCATCTGCGGCGACGGCTATGACGATGAGGGCGAAAAGGTCAGTGTTTCGCTGAATGATGCGCAGATTCAGATGCTCATGGATAGATTCCGGTATCCGCTGGTAGATATTTCGGACAATGAAATTGTGCAGGAAGAATCACAGGATATGGGTATATCTCAGGTGTAAGGGGGTGATTGAATGACAGTGTTAGCAAAGATCGACAAGCTGTTTGACGGCAGCGATGCGAAGATCAGGGCGTTTGCGACCGTGACCATTGACGGCGCATTTGCAGTGCATGGTGTCCGGGTCTTAGAGGGTGAAAAGGGCATATTTGCGTCAATGCCGTCACAGGCGTACACCAGCCGCAAGGGCGAAAAGCGCTACAGCGAGATGTTCCATCCGGTCACAGCACAGGCCCGTGATCTGATCCAGCAGGCGGTTGTCTCGGCGTATGAGAATGCGCTGACGCAGATGCAGGAGCCGGAGCCTGAGGCAGAACAGCAGACCTTCGGCTAATCTGCTGAGGTTTCCGGGGCGGCTCTTGTCGGTTAGGTAGAATTGCAGCGAAAATCATAGATAAATCGGGAAAAGTGTGGTATGATGAGGAAAATAACGAAAGGAGCGATCCTCATGAAAAAGGCCATACTTCCTACAATTCTCCTATGCGCATACACGCTGACAGGCTGCTTTTACGATGATGACTTTGTGGACTCCGAGCCCTCGGCGGTTAGCCTTACAACAATAGCGGAGACCACGCAGGCCACGGAATTCATTCCGACCAAAGGCACGGCCGAAGCCACAGAAACTTGCTCGGATCCAGTGCCTATGGTGGCGGTGATGGATGCCGAAAGCAACGAAACAGAGCTGATCTGCGAGACAGAACCGACTGAGCAAACTGAGGAAACAACGGCTGAAACAGTCACGAAAATGACAGAAGAAGAATCAATGGCTGAGACAGAATCAACCGAAACCGAACAGGTCACTGAGCCGACTGAATCGGTAGCAGAATCGGAAAATGAACCGGTTACAGAACAAGCGATAGAGCTAACTACTGAGCAATCCGACTACGACAAAGCGGTTGAAGTCTACGAGCACATGCTTGAAAACGGGCATGGCACCTGCGTGAACTACGCTTGCCAGACGTATGAGAACTGCCTTGAAATCGGACTTCCCTGCTATATCGTCTGGACGGATGCGGAGCTCGGAGGGCATGTGGCAAATGCTGTTCAGGTGGATGGAATCTGGTTCATTCTCGACACGCAGGGCGGGTACTTCCTGACATATAACTATGGGTTCACCGAGGTCATTGACATGGAGATGAACCACATCGGGGACGCTTCCATGCTCAGTAATAGACGGTATGACGAACTGTTCGGATAACAAAAGTAAGCAAAAAGGCCGGGGTTCCGGTCTTTTTGCATCTAAGAAAGGAAATGAAATATGATGAAAAAGAACAAGATCGGCGCAGGGCTCCTTGCAGGACTCTGCGCATTTTCTATGCTCGGCTATCTGCCGATGATGCCCGCACAGGCTGCCGAAACGACCGAAAACCCAGCGTTCCCTTCCTCGGACGAGCTGATCGCACAGGCGGCAACGCTGCTCGGCACGAAGTACGGCTTCGGCAAAAAGGGCTATTCCGGCATCTACTATCAGGGCGGGTACAAGCCTCTCGATGAGAGCATGATCCGCAGCCAGGGCATCGACTGCTCCGGCCTGATCTACTACAGCCTGACACATCTTGGATACAGCACGAGCGGCTTCGACTGGAACAATCCGGTTCCGGTCGATACGGAGCACTGGCTGACAGTCAACGACAACTGCACGATCACTTACGGCGATGTTACGAGCAAAATCGACATTGAGAAGGATCGCATCAAAACCACGGAACGCCCCTATTGGGAGTGTGCGGACGGCTCGACCATTGCGCCTGGATCTGTTGTAGTGGCGGAAATTCCGAATGAGATCAACCACTCGTGGATCTACCTCGGCGAGTTTGAAAACCGTGATGCGGTGGTGAGCTATCTGCGAAATATCGGTGTTTCTGATAGCCTGATTAACAACAAGACGGTCGGTGACGGCAGCGGCGACGGCGGCACACACTGGCGTATTGAGTCAAACGGGCAGGAGGGCGTGGTCGTCAACAACAAAACGATCGGCAAGAAGGCGTCGGCACTGAGCATGTACGCCTTCCGTGTGACGCAGAGTGACGTGACATTTACGATCACAAAGGTGCTGTCCACGGACAACAATGTGCGGATCTCCGGCATTTCTCCGATTGACGGGACACAGGCGGTGTACGGCGTTTATGCCGATCCTGCTTGTGAAAACAAGGTCGGGGAGATTCTGATCGGTGAGGACGGCACGGGTTCGATCACGCTGCCGAACAAGGTTTACTATGTCAAGGAAGTTAGTGCGCCGACCGGCTACGACCTGAATCCGCAGGTGTATGAGCTGCGTGCGAATGCCAATGTGAATGTGCCGGAGGACATCACTTCCGGCAGCATCAGAATCAACAAGACCGCCGAGGATGGCATGATTAGCGGCCGGGAGTTTCAGGTTTCGTGGACGGATGCGGGCAATGAGCATCGGATCACCCAAAAGACCGATGAGAACGGCGTTGCGGTGTTTGACAGCCTGCCGGTGTATGATCTGACAGCGCAGAATGCCATCACCTACACAGTTTCCGAGGTCAATGTGGCGGAGCGCTATGTAACTCCGAAGGCGCAGGAGCTTGTGCTGACGGAGGGTGATGCCGACCTGACCGTGACGGCGGATTTCGAGAATGCGCTGAAAAAGGGCGCTATCCGCATCAACAAGCAGTCGGAGGATTTCCAGAACGGCGACCGGCATTTTGTCGTGACCGGCGGTGGTAATTCCTACGATATTATCACCGGTTCGGATGGTATTGCAATGCTGACTGGTATTCCTGTATTTGACTGCAATGATGCGAAAATCGTTTACACGATCTCTGAGAAGGACGTGCCGATCCGGTATGTGATTCCGGCAGATGAGGAGGTCACGCTGACCGCCGATGCGACCACGGATGTGACCTTTGAAAACAAGCTGAAGAAGTTCACTGCTGAAGTAACAAAGACAGATGCGGAGAAAAATCATGCGCAGGGTGATGCGACATTGGCCGGTGCGGTCTATGGGCTGTATCAGGGCGATGAGCTTGTGGCATCGTATACGACTGATGAAAATGGTAGTTTCATGACAGATGCGTTCCCCTGCGGCAGTTATACGCTGCAGGAAATTTCGCCATCTGCGGGATATCTGCTCGATGAAACAGCCTATCCTGTGGGTGCTGAGCCGGAGCATTATTCTGTGGAGAACAACAGCATTCCGATGGGCGTGACCGAGGAGGTTGTCAAGGGCTCGGTGTCGATCATTAAGCACAGCGATGATAACGAGGATGAAGTGCAGAATATGGAGCAGGGTGCGGAGTTTGAGATTTATCTGAAATCCGCAGGCAACTATGATGCAGCAGATGAGAGTGTGCGTGACTATCTGACAACGGATGAAAATGGCTATGCTGCTACAAAAGAAATGCCCTATGGCATCTATACTGTACATCAGACCAAGACGGTAAATGATGCGGCATTTGTAGCAGATTTCGATGTGCAGATTACGGAGCATCACAAAATCTACGAGTATGTACTCAATAATGCGCCGTTCCGTAGCTTTCTGCATGTGACGAAGCTCGATGCAGAAACTGGCAAAAGCATCGCCTATGAGGGCGCTGGGTTCCAGATTTACGATGCCTCGGGCAATCTGGTGACAATGGGTGTGGACACATTTTACACCAATTCCGAGGGCTATCTCATTACGCCGGAAACGCTGCATTATGGTGATTACACGCTGGTTGAGGTACAGGCGCCGATCGGCTATGTGCTGGATGCAACGCCCGTACCGTTCAGCGTGACGGCGTCGAATGCGAGCGAGGAAAATGCAGTCAATATCGTGCGTGTCAGCAAGTCGGATACGGCGCAGAAAGGCCGGATTTCCGTGTACAAGCATGGTGATGTGTTCCAGAGTGTAAAGGCAATTGCACCGCCCATCTGGAAGGATGAGGATGGCAAGAGTGTTGTGCCGGATTACCCCACGACCTACCACCCGATCTTTGAGGACGGCGGTCTGTCTGGTGCGGAGTTTGAGATCACGGCTGCTGAGGATATTGTGACCGCTGACGGCACGGTTCGTGCACATCAGGGCGAGATTGTTGCTACGCTTGTGACCGATAAGGATGGCTATGCAGCGAGTGATCTGCTGTACCTCGGCAAGTATACCGTGACCGAGAAGAAGGCACCGGAGGGGTATGTCAGGAACGATGAAGCGCTGACGGTCGAGCTAACGTATGCAGGGCAGAACATCACTGTACGGGATGCGGTGGAGACTGGATTCCACAATGCACACCAGAGTGTGGAAATCACGTTTGCGAAGTTCATGGAGCAGGACGAAGTGTTCGACATCGGCATGAACGACGAGTGGCGTTCGGTGCGTTTCGGGCTGTTTGCTGCCGAAAGGATCATCGCTGCGGACGGCACTGCAATCCCGGAGAACGGCTTCCTTGCGGAGGTTTCGCTGGGTAAGGATATGACTGCAACGATTGCGGAGCAGATCCCGTTCGGGCGCTACTATGTGCAGGAGATTGCGACCGATGAGCACTATGTTCTCAACGGCGAGAAGTACCTTGTGAACTTCGAGTATATGGGGCAGGAGATGACGACCGTGCAGATTGACTGTGGAATGTTTGAGAATACGCTCAAACGTGGTGCTGTTGAGGGTATTAAGGTGAATGAGCACGGCGATCCACTTCCGGGTGCGCTGTTCGGGCTGTTCAAGACTGGTGAGGAGGAGTTTACTGAGAAAACAGCGATTCTGACTGATGTTTCGGACGAGAACGGCCAGTTCAGTTTTATAGAAATCCCGTATGGTGAGTATGTAATCCGTGAGATCAAGGCGCCGGGCGGCTATGTGCTGAGCGATGAAATTTTCCCGGTGAAGATCAGCGAGGACAAGCAAATTGTACGCATTGGAGCCGAGAATGATTCCATCAAGGTCGCATTCAGCAAGAAAACCATCTACGGCGATGAGCTTGTCGGAGCGAAGATGCAGGTCCTGAATGCGAAGGGTAAAATTGTTGATGAATGGGTATCTGACGACACAGAGCATGTGGTTGCGGAAATCCCGGCAGGCTCGTATATCCTGCATGAGGCGGCTGCTCCGGACGGCTATCTGGTGGCAACGGACATCACATTTGTCATTGACGAAAAGGGCAATGTGACGGTAAAACATGTGGAAGCACTGGCGCAGACAATGGACGGTACTCCGCTCATTACGATGGTAGATGATACCACAATTGTGAAGATCAGCAAGACGGATATTACGACCGGCGAGGAGCTTGCAGGGGCTTCGCTGTGCATCATTGATGTGGATGGCGATGTCATTGAGGAGTGGATTTCTGGGTCGGAGCCGCATCTGATTGAAGCAGTGCTGGCTGCCGGAAAGACCTACACACTGCGAGAAACTATCGCTCCGGACGGCTATGTGCTGACGACTGATATCACGTTTACGGTCAATGCAGACGGCACTGTGACCGAGGTAGAAATGGCCGATGATACGACCAAAGTCCGCATTTCCAAAATTGACATTACCAACAGCAAGGAGCTTCCGGGTGCTTCCATGCAGATCACAGATGAAACAGGTAAGATCGTAGATACGTGGATTTCCGGCGATACGTCGCACTTCATTGAGGGTAAGCTGATTGCAGGTAAGACGTATACACTGCATGAGGAAAGTGCACCGGATGGCTATGTGGTTGCAAGTGATGTGCAGTTTACGGTCAATTCGGACGGCAGTGTGACGGCGGTCGAGATGGTCGATGATACCACAAAGGTTAAGATCAGCAAGACTGACATTACGACCGGCGAGGAGCTTGCGGGTGCTTCGTTACAGATTGTAGACGAAGCCGGAAATGCCGTAGATGCGTGGATTTCGACGACGGAACCGCATTTCATTGAGGGTAAGCTGATTGCGGGTAAGATGTATACACTGCACGAGGAGATTGCACCGGATGGCTTTGTGGTTGCAACGGATGTGCAGTTTACTGTGAACCCGGACGGTAGTGTGACCGAGGTGGAAATGGTCGATGATACGACCAAAGTCTGCATTTCAAAGACCGATCTGACGACCGGCGAGGAGCTTCCGGGCGCATCGCTGTGCATCATTGATGAGAACGGTGCGGTCATTGAGGAGTGGATCTCCACAAATGAGCCGCATCTGATCGAGGCGGTACTGGTTGCTGACAAGACCTACACGCTGCGTGAGGTTTCGGCACCGGACGGCTATGTCGTTGCGGAGGATGTGACCTTCACGGTGAACGCTGACGGAACGGTAACGGAAGTAAATATGCAGGATGCTGTGACAGAGGTTCGCATCTGCAAAACCGATGCGGCATCCGGCGAGATGCTTTCCGGCGCAATGCTGCAGATTCTGGACAAGGACGGCGTTGTCGTTGAGGAATGGGCTTCCGAGAATGATGTGCATGTCATCAAGGGAAAGCTCATTGCCGGTCAGACGTACACGCTGCATGAAGCGGAGGCGCCGGAGGGCTATGACCTTGCGGCTGACATCACGTTTACGGTCAAGGATGACGGCAGCGTGACCGAGGTAACCATGCAGGATGTAAAGAAGCCTGCGCCCGAAATGCCTGCAACACCGCCGACCGGCGACCGCACAAATCCGCTTGCCTATGTGCTTTTGGTGCTTGGCATTGCGGGGCTGATCGTGACAATTCTGACAAATCGAAGGAAGGGTGAATAATGAAAACGAGGACAATTCTCATGACGGCGGTTTCCGCCGCCCTCCTCCTCGGAGGTGCGTATTTTCTGGTCGACGATTCGGTGAAGCAAGAGATCAAAACTGCTGATTTACAGCCGTATACGATGGCAGTCGATGTGAAGCAGGAGCTCGATCAGATCACTGTGGAGCTTGTGCAGGAAACTGATCCGGTTGAGCCGGAGCAGGATGTATCCGAGCCGGAGGAGCCTGTGCAGGAAACGCTGCCGGTCAAGACCACGGACGAGCTGTGCGAGACGGCAAAACGCCTTACCAGCGCCTATCCGGATGCCATCGGTTGGCTGTATGTGCCGGGGACTAAGATCGACTATCCGCTGATGCAGGGCAGTGACAATGAGTTCTATCTGCACCATGCCTATGACGGGACAAAGCTGATGGCGGGGTCGGTATTTCTGGACTGGCGCTGTGAGAAGCATTTCCAGAATCCGATCAATGTGTGCTATGGGCATCACATGAAGAACGGAACGATGCTTTCGGATGTGGTGAAGTTTGATGAAGCTGCGTTTTTCGATGCCCACAAAATCGGCTGGCTTGCGATGGCGGATCGGGTGTACCGGATCGACTTCTTTTCGCTTGCCCATGCGGATTGTGACGATGCGATCTATGACGGCGGAAAGCCTGTAAACGATTGGCTGAACCGGCTGCTTTCACTTTCCTCAATCAGTAACCCGGGATGCTACAGCGAGACAGATCGCTTCATTTCGCTGTCTACATGCAGCCATTCGACAGGCAGGGAGAGAACGGTTCTGACCGGGCATCTGGTCGCGATCTGTGGGGGTGATATGGATGAATAAGGCGAAAAAGAAAATCGCTGCGTTCCTTGCGAGCGCAGCGATGATGGCAAATCTTGCGGCAGTGCATGCCTGTGCCGCCGGGGATGTGGCTTCGGTCATTACGAATACGTGGAACGCCGTCCGGGGGCAGGTGCAGACCATTGTAAACAACGTGGTGTTCCCGGTTTTGGACGTAGTTCTGGTAGTTTTGCTGTTTGTGAAGATCGCAGGAATGTATCTCGATTACCGGAAGCATGGGCAGCTTGAATGGACTCCGCTGGCGATTATTTTTGGAGGACTGCTGTTTAGTCTGACGGCGCCGTTGTATATTTGGAGTATTATCTGAATGGCTGTATTTAGCCCTTGGCAAGTGTCTCATCCAGAGCAGATAGATCGTCCGCATTGAACCATTCAAGATCATAGATTGCATATGTATTAGACGCTCTGTCTTTTATTTCAAAGTCGTCATCACCGTCCTGATATGTCATGATCGTTTCAACCTGATTGCCAAGTGTGTAGCGTTCAACCGTATACATTCCTGTTGCAAAGGTGTTGAAAACAACGCCATTTCCATTATCTGCTCTGCCGACACCCGTTGTGTAATGCCCGGAAAAGCCGCCATCAAAAACCGCATGCTCCCCGTCAATTTTATAAACCAGATAAACAAGCGAGACTTGTCCGTGTCCTCCATTATACACGGTCAGCAGCTCTTTCAGGCCATCCTGATTCATGTCCACAAGAGCATACTCGTCGATCATTCCCTCGTTGACGGTTTCTCCGTTAGGCATTTGAAATTCCGTTGCAGAGAGGATGTCGGCGTAGTAATCCTTATAGATTGGGTTATGTACGGCGGGGCGTTCCGCTTCTGTAGGCAGATCAGTTTCCGGGAGGACAGCTTCTGCGATGCTCTTCTCCGAAATGGAGTCAGGTAGCGCAGATGTGGCTTCATCCTGAGTCTGCATACTGCATCCGGTAAGGAGCGCAGCCAGCATGACTGCCAGCGAAATGGGCGTCATCATCGTTTGTTTCATTCTGCTCATCTTCTTTCTTTGTATATGTGATATAGAAACACGGATAGAAAAGCGATCGGTGTTTCCTGCTTCTATCATAGCACAGAGAAAGCAGTTTGGCAATATGCGGACGAAAATTGACTTCTATTTTCTGCGGTTTATACAATTACGGGTGCAGCATTTTGATGCTTCCATGAAATGTTTAATAGGTTTTTATTAGAATATTCACAATATGAATTGTTGACAATGATAAGGAAGCGAAAGGAAATGCGCCTGTTCATCGTGAGCAGGCGCTATTTTTATAGTTGAATGGGGTGATACAATGTTTACAGTCGTAGTCTATTACGGCGAAAAATAGCTAATTACCGACCTGCCGAGAACAGTATATGACTTGGTTGACAGAATAAACTTCGCTGTACTGGATCGTGCACCATCACAGCTCAATTTCTAGATTTCATTTTGATGGTTTCAGAATTATTTTCTGAGATCAGCGAATATATCTTGACAAACGGTACATAATAACTTATAATAGAGTGGAGGAGGTGTAAGCTATGCTATGTCAGTTTATATTTAAGAACTATAAGTCTTATAGGGATGAGACGATTCTGGATATGCAGGCTGTGAGCAATCAGGGATTTGAGCATTCGCTACTTCCTGACGGAAACAAGCAGGAACTCCTGCCGGTCGCTGCTATCTATGGTCCCAACGCCGGAGGAAAGTCCAATGTTCTGGATGCCTTGAAGTGTCTGCACAGTCTTGTGGTATTCCCGATCCTTCTGTTCAGAGGTCAGACAACCGTACAGGCTGTAAACTGTGTTCCGTTCCTGTTTGACGAGAAGACACCGGAGGAACCTACAGAGTTTGAGGTTTTCTTTATCCCCGACGCTGAGTTTGAGTATCGTTATCAGATTACTGTTCAAAATGGAAAAATCGTAGAAGAGAACCTTTACCGCAGAAAGCTTGCACCGAACAGTCGTATCAGCACACTTTTTGAGAGAAGTGATGGAGAAATTAAGCTCGGAGCAAGCATCCGCAAGCAGTCTATAAATACCGAAGTCAATGAACAGATGCCATATCTGTCATTCCTTGCGATTAACTATAAGATCGAGCCTATCAACATTGCCACAAAGTGGTTTGAGATGTGTATTATAAAGAATTATGCAAATCCTTACGAAGAGATGAAGCTTGTGATGAGAGCCGATGAGGCTTCCAAGCAGCAACTTTTGGATCTGCTGATGGATGTCGGAATCACAATCAGCGGGATTCAGTTTGAAAATGATGATGATCATGTTGACATTTTATTTGAACACACAGTGAATAATCGCACATATCAGCTACATCTTGCAGAAGAGTCCGATGGAACACAGAAGCTGTTCAATGTGCTGCCACTTGTCATAATTGCATTGACAGAAGGAAGGCTGCTTGTACTTGATGAGCTGGATGCAAAGCTGCATCCGAAGCTGCTCAGATTCCTGATCATGCTTTTCAAAAATCCGGAGATCAATCAGCATAAGGCACAGCTCATCTTCACATCACACGATATTTCCACCATGAAGAGTTCTGTGTTCCGTACTGATGAGATATGGTTTGCCTATAAGAAGGACGACGAGGCAAGTGACCTCTATTCGCTATATGAATTGCGTGATGAGAACGGAAACCGTATCGGTCCGAATACCGCATATGATAAGCAGTATCTGGAAGGACGCTACGGTGCTGACCCGTACTTCCGCAACATGATGGAGTGGAGGTAATGAGATGTCGAATAAACCTCCGAAAAAGAGCAATGAAAACAAGCGCTGGCGTAAGCCTCGCCATACATAAAGATAATCCCCATCTACAGGGACAATATGATCAGTACATGTTTTTTACAGTAAAAGCGAAAGATATACGTTGATTTGGAGGCATTTTGCGTTCAACGCATTGACTTTTTTGAAGGCCTGTGTTATAATCATAGTGAAGATAGCGCAAAATATATATGTGAATAATACTCAGTATTTATATTCTAAAAGTAGTTTAACATAAAAACATAGTGTTCAAATAGTTCGCCTATAAATTTGAAGTTATAATAATGATAACACAGTATAGTTTTAATTGAACTGCTTTCGGAGGGTAATATAATGATAATTAAACAGTTAAGCATGGATTGCTTTAAAGCAATGGTTGATTTTAAAATGGACTTTGGTCAAATCACCATAATTGCCGGTAATAATTCTGCTGGAAAAACAACGATTCTCCAAGCACTTGATTTTTTACGCTATGCCTGTATATATGATATTGATAGATACCTTTCAGATCACAATTTTCGAGCAAATGATATTCTCTCAAAGTTGACAAGTCGAAGAACTATCAGTGCTAAAGTCACGTTTGAAAACCATGAGGACGTTATTGTTTGGGAAGTATCCTTTGTTAATAAAAGCGGTAGATTTGTTCTCACGCAGGAAAGTGTATCCGTAAATAAGGATAAAATCCTCGAAACACGTACTGGTTATGTTGCGGTTCGTGCAAGTGGAGAAAAAGAATATCAGATATTTAACAAACTAGCATTAAGCTCGTCGTATATTCGTTATTATGATGATAATAAAAAATACCCCATCTTGTACCAGATAAGAAGTTTCTTTGCCTCAAGCCGATTTTATGATCTTCTTTCACCGGATGAAATGAGAAAACCCAATCGAAGTGCTGCAAGCACAATTGGCAGAAAAGGTAGTTCACTCTCTGGATTTATAAAGGCAATGAAGCCAGAACAAAAAAAACAACTTATTCAAAAGATCCAGAATTATTTTCTACCAATGAGCAATATTAAAACAGAATCCAATGGGCCAGCATGGGTTCGAACTGCTGCTGAGGAAACATTTGGAGATAGTGTAATTACAATTCCAGCCACACAAATAAGTGATGGATTGTTGCGTTTAACAGCACTTTTTTCCCTTCGTTTTTCTGAACAAAATGATAGTGGTCTTCTTATTCTTGATGAAATTGAGGATGGAATCAATACAGAGAATTTAGAAGGATTATATTATATGCTTAAAGAAATGGCGGATTCTGGCGTTCAGGTTGTTATAACGACCCACAGTACAGTATTATTGGATTATGCGAGTCCAAATGAAATATGGTACGCTGCGAGAAATGAAAAAGGTTATCTGGCATCTGTTTCTATTAAGCATATTTCAGATATTGCAGAACGCTTAACAGAATTGTATCCAGGTGAGGCTATATTAAGCACGAATGATAAAACAATCAGGGATTCATTGTTTCATTATATTATGAACAATAAATAGAGAGGTCTTTGAATCATGAATATATTACTGTGCGGTGAAGGCGTAACAGATGTTGGTGAAAGAGGAGAATACGACGTTAAGCTCGGGGATTATATTTGGAATGAAGGTTCAATCCCGGTTATAATACGTCGTATTTTACAAGAACATGCAGCAACCGAAAATAGTACCGGTAATATTCATTTTATCTGTTACACCGTCGCTGATATAGCTCGAGAAATGCGTCCCAAGCACAGCGCAGGTCAAAGGAAAAGATTTGCTAATGGTAAAAAAATAGAAAATTCAGCAAACAAACATCACGAAGGACACACAGACGTCGCAGCCGGCTTAATCAGAAGAGCCAAATCTGACGGTAAAGCATTCGACATTGTTGGGATGTTTAAAGATACAGATAGAGAAACTGGTGCTTCAAACACACCGCATGAGGCGCAAAAAAAGCATGATTCAACAAAGCAAGAAATTTTAAATGGATTTGAATTTGAAGAAGTCCCGCTTGAAAAGTGTTTTGTCGCTATTCCCATTAGAATACTTGAAAATTGGCTTTTAAGTGACTCAGCAGCGATAGCGGCCGTAAACCAAAAAGGATCAACGCCCCATATCACAGATTATCCACATCCAGAAACATTGTGGGGAAAAGAAGAACCAGGAACGAATCACCCCAAAATACTTCTTGCCAAAGAACTTAAAAAATGTAAATGTGGAAATCAAAGCCATGTCGACAAATGCCTTGTAATTGCTGAGAATGCAAATCTAGATAGATATAAGCAAAAATGCCCTAGCTTTTCTGAATTCTATAGTGATTTACTGCAAGCTGCGCAATCGTATCTATCGAATTCTTAACTGTAAACGGCAATTGTGTTATAAAAGTCAATAATCATAGTAGTACCTATCATTTTTCATTATTTACATACTCGGTATCCCCCACATGCACACTCGCTGGTTTCAGAGCATTAACAAAAACGAAAGCTTTAGACAAACAAAATGTACCCACTGACCGTTCATAGGGGCGGTGTATCAAAACTGGAGCTTTTGTCCGATATAAAACTTCCATGTTTCGTGATAAACATGGAAGTAAGACAGTATCAGAGCCGATTTTAGTGGTCTCTCCCCATCGAGAGGCCAGTAAAGTCGGCTCTTTGGTACTTATTCGCTTGACGAGACGATATCTCCTATATATCACATCGAACGGAAATATTCAACCACATATTTATAGAAATGCAGCTCAATCGGGCTGCATTTTTCATGCCTGAAAGGAGGTGGTAGCATGCAATACACAGTCGAGGGCGGTGAGATGAGCGAGGCCGAGGTGCAGGCATATCTGCACGAGCTTCGGCGGCTGCACCCGGAGCGAAATCCGACCGAGCTGCACATCAGAATCAACGGCGAATTCGTGGATATTTCATACCAGTACGAGACTGCCCCGTTTGAGCGAATCCGGCGCATTACTGGCTATCTGGTCGGCTCACTGGATCGGTTCAACGATGCAAAGAGAGCGGAGGAATCGGAGCGGGTCAAGCATCAGGTCGATGAAGAACCGGGGCTTTCACAGGACTTTATTTGATTCGGGGGTGATAATCTGCAATACATTCCATTCACGGAAGCACAAAAGCAGCAGGCCAACAACACTGATCTTGCGTCATTTCTGCAATCTCGTGGCGAGAAACTCAAGAAGGTCGGACGGGAATACAAGCTCATCTACACGGACGGTTCCGGCCAGCATGACAGCATCACAGTGTACGGTAGCACATGGTTCGATCACAAGAATCAGATCGGCGGCGGTGCGGTGAAGTTTGTGCAGCGCTTCTACCACCTGACCTATCAGGAGGCAGTGCAGATGCTGCTTGGGTATCATGTGGAGCCCGTGCAACGCTCACCTCCGGGTGAACCTAAGCCCAAACCGAAGCCCATTTTTGAACTGCCTGAGCCAAATTCGGACATGCACCGGGTGTATGCCTATCTCATCAAGCAGAGATATATTTCGCCGGAGATCATCACGCATTTTGCCAAGCTGCACACGCTCTATGAGGATGCGCAGCACCACAATGCCGTCTTTGTCGGGCTCGATGAAAATGGCATCCCCCGGCAGGCACACAAGCGCTCGACCAATTCGCAGGGAGCAGGATTCCGGCTTACCTGCGGCGGTTCGGATACCCGGTACAGCTTTGCGCACTTTGGCACATCGGGGCGGCTGTACGTCTTTGAAGCACCCATTGACATGCTCAGCTTCCTGACGCTGTTCCCGAAGGGCTGGCAGCAGCATAGCTACATTGCCGCAAACGGTGTGTACGAGAAAGCCGTCTTGCAGGCACTTGAAACGCATCCAAATTTGCAGGAGATCGTACTCTGCACGGACAACGATGAGGGCGGCATTGATGCAGCGTTCCGGTTCCGGGATATTCTGCGGGAGCATGGCTATGCGGACGTGAAGCGGCTGGCACCCGGGATGAAGGACTGGAACGAAGTCTTGAAAGCTGCAAACAGCGCAGATGCAGAGCCCGCAGTTCCGCACCGGCGGCTGAATTTCTATCAGGCATCTGTGCAGCTTTTGCAGGAATTTCGCTTCACGCCAGAACGAGCCACATGGCTGCTCCGGCAGGAAATGCAGTCCGAAAATGAGCAAAGAATGGCGGAATATGCGCTCTCCGGGTCGGCATATTTCCTGCGCAAATCCGGACATTCTGTGGGATTTGCACATCTTAGGCAGAAGCTCCGGGAGTCATACAAGCCATATGCGGATAAGGGGGATGCGATCACTAAGCGCCGGAATTTGCAGAAGGCTTTATCACATGCTGAAAAGCTGCTCCGGATGCCTGCACGGACGCAGGACGAGACCGTGCAGACGGCAAAGGCGCTTTACGAGGTGGCGGACTGTGCGCTGAAGCTGCAGGCGGAAGAATCCCTTGCGCAGGAACAGACGGAGGAGCCGGTCGAACTACCGGAGCTTGGCTGTGTATAGTCACATGGCCTGTGTCATCATGTCACAGGAAGAATCCCACAATGAAGATGGGATAGGACAAAGAGAAGAATATCTGTGTGACAGATTTTGAAGGGAGAGGATGCTTTGAATGAAAAACAAGTACTGATCATTGGCGTTCTGACTGCGCTGTTCTTCGCATTCCTGGCGGTCATGCACATGCTTGACGGCAAGAGTCTGAACAGCATCAAGGCGAAAACAGTCGGCAACGGACAGCATGGAACGGCCAGATGGGCTACTGCAAAGGAGATCAGAAAGACCTTTGTCTCTCTGTCTTTCGAGCCTGAGAAATGGCGCAGGGGTGAGCATTTGCCCACAGTACAGGGTACGGTGGTCGGGTGCCGGGGAAAGCAGCACACCACGGCTTTGATCGACACCGGCGATGTCCACACGATGATGATCGGTGCAGCCGGTGTCGGCAAGACGGCGTACTTCCTGTATCCGAATATTGAATTTGCATGTGCATCCGGAATGTCATTCATCTCAACAGACACCAAAGGAGACGTTGCCCGGAATTATGGGAACATCGCCAAAAACAACTACGGCTATCATGTGTCTGTGATCGACCTGCGGAACCCGACGCACTCGGATGCAAACAACATTCTGCACCTGGTCAACAAGTACATGGACATGTATCTTGCGGATCCGCAGAATTTGTCGGCAAAGGCCAAAGCAGAGAAATATGCCAAGATCACAGCGAAAACGATCATCAATATCGGTGGCGGTGATTCTTCCAGTTATGGTCAAAATGCATTTTTCTATGACTGTGCAGAGGGCTTGCTGGCAAGTGTCATTCTGCTCCTTGCGGAGTTCGGCGCGCCGAATGAGCGGCATATTGTGTCGGTGTTCAAGCTGATACAAGACCTGATCGCAAAGCCGCCGGATGCCAAAGGCAAGCCGCAGATGTACTTTGCAAAGCTCATGGAAATGCTGCCGACTGACCACAAGGCACGGTGGCTGTCGGGTGCGGCACTGAACACCTCCGATCAGGCGATGCTGTCGGTTCTGAGCACGGCGCTGTCCCGTTTGAACAGCTTTCTGGATTCCGAAATGGAGCAGGTACTGTGCTTTGAAAGCGGCGTAGATGCCGAGAAATTCTGCTCCGAGAAGTCTGCCGTGTTCATCGTCATGCCGGAGGAGGATGCCTCCAAAAACTTCATGGTCTCGCTCTTCATTCAGCAGCTCTACCGGGAGATCCTGGTCATTGCCGATGAGCACGGCGGTGCGCTGCCGAACCGTGTCATGTTCTACTGCGATGAGCTGGGCACCTTCCCAAAGATCGAGGGACTGGAAGCAATGTTCTCCGCAGGACGCTCCCGAAAGATCAGCATTGTAGCAATCATCCAGAGCTTTGCGCAGCTCGAGCAGACCTATGGCAAGGAGGGACAGGAGATCATCACGGACAACACACAGCTCACGGTTTTCGGCGGATTTGCGCCGAACTCGCAGTCTGCCGAGGTGCTGTCCAAAGCCCTTGGTGAGCAAACCGTGCTGTCCGGCAGCGTGTCGCACGGCAAGGAAAGCTCGTCCTCGCTGCAGATGATCGGCAGGCCGCTGATGACCGTGGACGAACTGAAATCTATGCCGAAGGGACAGTTCATCATCATGAAAACCGGCACGCATCCGATGATCTCGCCGTTGAAGCTGTACTTCAAATGGGGCATCACGTTCGGGGAGCCGTACCGGCTGGAGGATCATGGTGCAAGACAAGTGACGTACATGGAGCGGGATGCACTGTTCCGGAGCGTGGAGGAGAAGTACGGAGCGAACACGTTTCTTCATCTCGATTTCGATGCGCCGCCTCCTCCTGGCAGACGGTTCCGGGTGAAAACGGGGGCGATGCCATGATCGTGCCAAGTATCGTGTATGACCGGAATCTCTCGCACAGGGCGATCGCCGTGTACTGCTACCTGTGTGACCGGGCGAACAAGAACGGCGAGTGCTACCCGTCCACCAAACGAATTGCTGCCGATCTGCACATCAGCAGAAGGACAGTATTCCGGGCATTACAGGATCTGGAAGATGCCGATCTTCTGGTGAGAAAGCACCGACACAGGACGGCAGGCGGATATAGCTCCAATCAATACAAAATCCGGAGGTGAGAAGATGTTTCAATGGGTAAATGACGCCATGAGCTACATGAGCGAGGCGATCTCGGCGGCGTGGACAGCAACGGTCAACACGGCGAATGACATCACGGATGCTGTGTTCGAGGCGATGTTCCGCTGGACATTCGGGCTGATCTACGAGTGCATCGGAGACCTGTTCATGCTCATCAACAGCACGGCTATCAACATTTTCAATCTGCCGTGGGTGCAGGCATTTGTGTCGCTGTTCGGGCATTTAGCTTGGATGCTGTTTGTATGCGGCTTCGTGGTGTCGGTGTTCGATACGGCAATTGCCTACGAAAATGGGCAGAACAATATCAAGAGCTGTGCGCTGAATGTACTCAAGGGCTATTTTGCGGCCAATCTGGTGACACAGGTACCGCAGCGGCTGTATACGTTCTGCACGACCTTGCAGGGGCGGTTTGCAGGTGATCTGATGCGAACCTACGTCAGCACAGCGCCGTCCTCGGTGGCAGAAGCGGCGAAATATGTCGCAGAGCAGTTTAACGAAAATCAATCCCTGAGCAATCTGCTGCTGATGATTTTGTTTGGCTACTGCACGGTCAAGGTGGTACTCGCCAACATCAAGCGGGGCGGCATTCTGCTCTGCCAGATCGCAGTCGGGAGCATGTATCTGTTCAGCGTGCCGAGAGGTTTCACGGATGGCTTCATAGGCTGGTGCAAACAGGTCATTGCAACATGCTTAACCGCATTTTTGCAGACGACCATCCTGTACCTCGGACTGATGACATTCGACACGCATCCGATCCTGGCGCTTGGCATTTGTCTGTCAGCCAACGAGATCCCGAGGGTGGCACAGATGTTCGGGCTGGATACGTCTGTGCATCTGAATATGACCTCGGTTTCCAGTGCGGCGAGCATGGGATCAAGGGCGGTAAAATTGCTGGCGAAGCATTGACAAATCCGGCGGAATGGTGTATAATAGAGATAGAAGCAAAGAAACCAAGCGCCAAGCAAAGGAGGTAATACTATGCTGACAACAAACAGTACACCGGGTTCGGATCGGAAACGGCTGAGTATCTCGTCCAAGCGGCAAATCACCATTCCGCAGAAATTCTACACCATGCTCGGGTTTACCGACACTGCCGAGTGCGTTGTGCGTGGCAATGAGCTTGTGATCCGTCCGGTCAGGTCGGAATCCGGCGGCGAATTTGCTGAGCAGATTCTTGCAGAACTGATCGCTGAGGGACTGTCCGGTGAAGAACTCCTGACCGAATTCAAGGCTCGTCAGGCAAAGATCCGCCCTGCTGTCGAAGCGATGATCGCAGATGCTGAAGCCGCTGCTGCCGGAACCGGCGAGTATGAGAGCTACGAGGATGTGTTCGGAACGGAGGAAGACGAATGACAGAGGTGCGGTTCCTTCCTCCGGCGGCGAAATTCATCAAGAAGCTGAAGGACAAAAAGCTGAAGCTGCTGTATCAGCAGGCGGTTGACAGGATCCGGGAGGATCATACGGTCGGTGAAGCGAAAACCGGCGATCTGAGCGGAATCTACGGCTATGACATTTACTACAACAAGACGAATTATGAGCTTGCGTATCGGGTGGAGTACGAGGGTGACAAGATCATTGTTGTGATCATGGCCGGAACCCGTGAGAATTTCTATGAGGCATTGAAACGATATCTGAATGACTGAGAACAGCCGGGGCAATTGCTCCGGCTGTTTTTATCGACAGGAGGCTTACAATTGAAAACATACATCTACCCGGACAATCTCCGTTCCACAGTCAAGCTGTGGTTCTGGAATGTCCGGGATTTTTGCATTCTGTGCGGCGGCGTGATCGTAGCCGTGACACTGCTGGCAAAGCTCTGGACATTTGTCCCGGCGGCTGCGGTGGTCTGCTACGCCTTTCTTACCTTCCGCACAGACGACACGGCGGTCGTGGATTACATCATCCACGCCTGTTACTATTTTCTGCTGTCTCAGCAGGAATACCGATGGGAGGAGGACTAATGGCAAGAAGAAAAACGAGTGTGCAGAAGCTGCTCGGGCTGGAGTCATTCACGAAATACGGCATAAAAACAGATCAGTTCGAGTATGCCTTCTTCCAGGTCGAGCCGGTCAACATTTCGGTGCTGTCGCAGGAGCATGTCGCCGCAAAGGTGCAGCATCTCATGCAGTTGCTGAGCACGGTACCGGATCTGGAACTCATCGCACAGGATGACTGTGAGTGCTTCGATGCGAACAAGACCTACATCTGTCGGCGGCTGGAACAGGAGCAGAACCCGGCGGTGCGAAAGCTGCTGGAAGCCGACAGCGCTTTTCTGGACGAGATTCAGACGGAGATGACCTCGGCACGGCAATTCTTATTCGCACTCCGGTTCCACAAGGAGAACGAGGAGCAGATCTTCACAGCGCTGAACCGGGTGAGCAAGAGCATCTCCGATTACGGATTTACAGCGCATCTGCTCGATAAATCCGAGCTGAAACGAATGTTGGCGCTGTACTTCGGGACGAGTATTACAGGCGACCTTATCCCGGATGTGGAGGGCGCCGAGTATTTTGCAAAGGAGGAATTGGATGCTGTTTAAACGCAAGCAACCGACAGAAGAACAGATCGCCATACGGAAAGCGAAGGATTTCTTTGACCGTGCAATTCCGCATGAGATCAATTTCTGCGCCGATCACTATGTCTGCGGCAATTCCTACCGCTGCTGCTGGGCAGTGACGGAATACCCGCCGACCACGGAGGAACAGGCAATCTTAGCACACCTTGCCGACCGGAACAACGTAACACTGCACGTCTACAACCGGCTCGTCACAAGCACGGAGCAGCGCATGATTTTGCAGCAGGCCATGCGCAAAAACCGTATGATGACGAGCACAAATGATGTCACCGAGAGCGTTAAAGCGGAAGAAAATATCAACGACACAGTTGCACTCATGACCGAGCTGCGGCGGAACAAGGAACCGCTGCTGCACACGGCGGTGTTCATTGAGCTGAAAGCATCCGACCCGGATAAGCTGCGGGAATTGCAGGACGACATCCAGATGGAGCTCACCCGCAGCCGCATCAATGTGGATCGACTTCTGCTTCGGCAGCAGGATGCGTTTCTGTCCGTCCTGCCAACCGGAAAAAACTGCTTCACCACGGAGTACGAGCGCATTATCCCGGCATCCTCGGCGGCGAATCTCTACCCGCTGAACTACTCCGGCAAGACCGATTCGCAGGGCTTTTACCTCGGGCGTGACAAATACGGCAGTAGTCTGGTAGTCGATTTCGGCAAGCGCACGGATGACAAAACCAACAGCAATATCCTGATTCTCGGCAACAGCGGACAGGGCAAGAGCTACCTCATGAAGCTGCTGCTCTGCAATCTGCGGGAATCCGGTAAATCGATCGTCTGCCTTGACCCGGAGGACGAATACCGTGATCTCTGCGGGCAGCTCGGCGGCACCTACATTGACCTGATGTCGGGTGAATTCATGATCAATCCGCTCGAGCCGAAGTCGTGGGGCGACGGAGAACGGAGTGCTGAGGAGCCGGAGACCTTCCGCAAGGTCACCCGCCTGAGCCAGCATATATCCTATCTGAAGGACTTCTTCCGCAGCTACAAGGACTTTTCCGATCAGGAGATCGACACCATCGAGATCATGCTCATCAAGCTGTATGCCCGGTTCGGCATCACGGATACCACGGATTTCTGCAAACTGACTGCGCAGGATTATCCCACGATGTCCGATCTCTATGAGCTGACAGAAAAGGAGTTTATGGCATTTGATCCGGCGCAGAAAGCGCTGTACACCGAGAAAATGCTGCAAAATGTCTGCCTTGGGCTGCATTCGATGTGCAGGGGTGCGGAGGCGAAATACTTCAACGGTCACACCATCATCCGAGATGCCGACTTCATCTGTTTCGGCGTGAAGGGACTGATGGACACCAACAAAAAGCTCAAGGATACGCTGCTTTTCAATATTCTGTCGTACATGAGCAACCAGCTTTTGTTCCGTGGGAACACGGTGGCGGCGATTGACGAGCTCTACCTCTTCCTCACCAACATGACAGCGATTGAATATATCCGCACTGGCATGAAGCGTGTGCGGAAGAAGGAATCAGCCTTTGTGCTGGCAAGCCAGAACGTGGAGGACTTCCTCCTACCGGAAATCCGGGAGTTTACAAAGCCGCTGTTCAGCATCCCATGCTACAGCTTCTTCTTTCATCCGGGCAACATTTCACCGGAGGAGTTCATGGATGCGCTCCAGATCACGGCACCGGAGCACCGGCTCATCGGGCGGTCGGAGCGAGGAACGTGCCTGTTCCGGTGCGGCAATGAGCGGTATCTGTTGCAGGTCCATGCACCGGAGCATAAGGCGGCGCTGTTCGGGAAGGCTGGGGGAAGATGAAAACAGCCATCATCAAACTGATCATCCAGCTTCTGACGGACGAGAAAACCCGGCGGAAGCTGCTGATCGCAATTGCCAGCATCCTTGTCGGGGCGCTGGGAATGCTGCTCCTGCCGGTGGTTGCGCTTCATATCATGAGCCAGATGGAGCCGCCGGAGCTTGGCTTTGACGAGTCCGCTTTCATGGAACAGATCGACACGGAGCGCATGGCTGAACTCGAACAGGATGGAGATATACTTGCGGAATCGCTCATAGCAAAAGGGCTGCGCCGTCAGATCATGAAGGCGCAGCTTTTGTATTTGTCATGCTTCCCGGACGGTGTGGAGAACATGGATGCCTATGCAGACTGCTTTGCAACTGCGGATGATGCGGCGCTGATCGACCGGCTGAACGAGATCTATGGGCTGGAAATCGACTACACAGAATTTGAGCGGACGTACAAAATGGTGCAGCATGTCAGCATTGATCCGTATCTGTTGGAGAGCCCAAAGTCGAAGATCGCTGCAGATCTTGCGGCATGGTGCCGGAATGCCTACGAAGCAGAATGGATCTCGCAGGGCGGCCACGGAGAGCTGAATGCAGAGCTACAGCGCCGGACGGCTGATAACCTCGGACTGATCCTCGGCTACAAGTCCTACGATCCGGGCAGCCTGGCGTTCCGGGACGGGTACAATCTGCTCGTCTATTCCGTGCAGGGCGGGATGGATTCGCTGCCGGATGTGCCGGGTGTCGGGGTGTACTCCGGCTCGGCGTTCGGGGTGTATGTCGGGGACGGGCAGGTCGTCTTTGCCTGTGATGACTGCTCTCCGGTGCAGATGGTGCCGGTTACGGATCCCCGCTGGACATGCTGGGTGACGTTTGAGGATATCCTTTATCCGCAGGAAATGTGGGAATATATCAATAAAATGAATGCTCCGAAGGAACCGGAGCAGGAGGAAGAGTGATAGAATGAAACTGAAATTTGTGGTACCGGAGGAATCGGAGCGCCGGTTCTTCTATACGGACAGCACAACACCGTTTGCAAGGGCGTGTGTTGGCTATCTGCGGATTGATTTTGACAGGGGCGGCTCCGGCTTTTATCACAACTGGTTTCCAAAGAATCAGCCGCTGAACACGCCGGAATTCCGAAAGGAGTTTGATGCTGTGATCAACACGCTCCGGCAGGATCTGCTGTCTGACCGGCGAGGGATGGCGCAGTTCAACCGGGAGCATGAGGGGCTGAACGTGGATTTTGACTTGGCACGGGGCAATGGCTACCGGGTGGAAACAGAGCAGCATGTCTACTTTCTGCGCTGTACGCCGCTGCGTGGAGACTACGACTGCTACTGCTATTGCTATGACAAGGCACTGTTTGAGGAGGTGCTTGCGGAGGAGCAGGCACAGGAGCCGGATATGGAGATGGGGGTGATGCAATGAGAATCTGTCTGATGTGGGACGGCCCCACACAGGAGTTTGACTTCCCGATGCCGACGATGGAACTGCTGGATGTGCTCGATCAGATGCATTCTGCGCCGGGAAATACGGCTGTGGATTTCGAGCTTGTGGACTGTGACAGCGCATATGCTCCACTGGATGTGCTTTACGGGCAGGTGTTCCGGGCGGACATTTTCAAGCTGAATTTGTTTGCGCACCGGTATGAGATGATGAAAAAGCCCGATCGGATCATCTACCAGGCACTGCTCAGCCGGTTCGAGCCGACCGACTTCGAGCAGGTACTCCGACTGACCTATGAACTGGAACAGGTGCCGTGCATCTGCGCAAGGGATGATGAGGAGCTCGGACGTTTCTCCATCGAAAATGCGATGCTGCCGGAGATCGAACGCTGCCCGGAGGAGATGCTGCCGCTGCTCGGAAGAGCGGAGGTCGGCAAGGCTATGCTGGCAAGAAACGGCGGTGTTCTCATTGATGGCTATTACTGCGAGCCGGAGCATTATGAGATGCCGGACATCCGGATCGAAATCCAGAAGCCGGAGGACGTATTCTTCCGCCTCCTGATCGGGCGCATGGAACGGGACGACCGAGATGCGCAGTGGCTGAGTCTGCCCTGCACCGAGGAACAGATCCATGAAATCGAGGTGTCACAGGGGCTCGTGATTGGGTCGATGTACTGCTACAGGCTCGATTCCTGTATTCCGGAGATCGGGCGGGCATCACTGAGCGGAATGCGGGATTTCCATCTGCTGAATGATCTTGCGAAGCAGCTTGCAGGGCTCGAACCGCTGGAGCGCCGCAAGCTCAAGGCGGTAATGGAGCTTGAGGAGCTCTCGACCTTGCAGGATGCGCTGGATGCCGTCGGGCGGCTTCCGGCGTACCAGTTCGACCCGGCAGTCAACGACAACAGCGACTATGCGCAGGAATTTCTGACACGGAATCTGCCGGAGCAGTTTGATGCAGACATGCTGGCGGGTGTCGAGATGCAGGAGCTCGGTGCAAATCTGCTGCGCCGGGTGCATGGGCAGGTCACGGCATATGGTGCAGTAGCCCGGTGCGAGGATCTCTATGCCCTGCCCGTGATGGAGCCGGAGCTTGACGAAATGCCGCAGATGGGAGGGATGGTATGAAAATCACAATTGAACTGTCAGATGAAAAACGCTCGGCGCTGGAGATGTATCTGGTGCAAAAGGGTACCTCACTCGAAGCCGAGCTGACGAAATACACAGAGCAGCTCTACGCCAGAACTGTGCCGCAGAACGTCCGGGACTTCATCGGGATGGTCGGTGAGCGAAAGCCCCCGAGAAAACCGAGAACTATGCCGAAGTCAAAGCCTGAGCCGCCGGACGAGCTGTGAGCCCCGTGGTTCGCACGAGGTTGCGCTGTGTGGCCCCTCAGAGGGTTAGGCCGGGAAACTGCAACCCCGGAACACCGGAGCCCGTGTGGGCGATTTTTGAGCCGGTGCAGGTTGGTACCCCCACGGTCTGGGCTGGCTGTGGGGGCGACTTTGACACCAGGGGGGTATTATGCAAGTTAAAGGCCCGGCGCGGGCCGATCACAGCGGCCGGCAAAGCCGACCGCAGAATAGACGTTTTGAAGCATTTTTACATAGGCGCTAAAAATGCGGTTTAGGTTTTCGGACGGCGCATTTGTGAAAAAACGCACGGTCTGTTGGGAAAAAGACAGGCGCTCGGAGGAGGTTTATGGAAAAAATACGTTTTCAATTCTGGACACTGCCGCAGACAATGCGGCTGGTGGAACAGCATTACAAAGAGGACAACTGTAAGTCACAGAGTGAGTTCATAGAGAAGTCGATCAAGTTCTATACTGCGTATCTTGATGAAGAAAAGCATGTGAATTATCTGTCGCCGCTTATCACGGAAACGGTCGCTGCTACGATCAAAGGATCTGAGCAGCATATCACACGGATTCTGTTCAAGGTCGCTGTGGAACTCGGGAAGCTGTCGCATATGCTGGCTGCTGCAAATGATGTGGATGAGGAAACACTGGCCGAGCTGCATCGGATGTGCGTGACGGAGGTGCGGAAGATCAACGGGATCATTGCGTATGAGGATGCGGTGGAGTATCAGAAGGAATAGCGGATACAAAATGCCCTCCGGTTTTTTTAATACCGGAGGGCATATGTGAATTACCAATGATAAAACTATGATTATCTGTTAACGTATTCTTCAAAAGTACCGGAGAACGTTCCGCTACCATATTGTGCGGAGTAAATTAGGATGGTCGCTGCATCACTGGCATTGACGACACCGTCCTTGTTAAAGTCACCATTGACCTCTACGGTTTTTGTCTGAGATTCTTCAGCCTGAGCAATTGGAGTAAGCATACTATCCGTTCTCGAATTGTCTGTCTGGTTTTTTGCACCCTGTTCTGCAGCATAGATCAAAATAATTGTTGCATCACTTGCATTAACAACGTTGTCTTCATTGAAATCGCCAAACACCTCCGGGGGATCTCCAGTCTCAGGTGAGCTCTCATATAGTTTCACATCAACCAAGAAAATTCCTGGCTCGCCAGAATAGATCAGATATGTGTCGCCCTCTGCGGAAGTTACCTCGATCACAGATTCACCGTCTACGTTCCTGATCTTTGCATCCTCGGTCGGAGCATCAAAGAGCGAGCCTACCTTTTCAAAGGAATCCGTCCCGTCACTGTCCATTCTCCTCAAGTCGTTATATTGAGTTCCGGTTGTCCACGTAAGGTTTCTTCCATGATATTCCAGAATATCACCATATTCTGCTGACTGACACAAGCTGTCGATCAATGCATCAGAACCACCAGATTCTAAAATCTTGTAAGTATCGAACATAATTCCTTGCTCACCCTTATAAAAGGAACGGGTGGTGTTCTCGCCGATCTTAAGTAGTGTAACGACAATATCCCTGTCCTCGATGTCTTCATTGATCTTTTTCAGTACAACATACCGGTAAACCGGCAACTCGTCCTCAGCAGATACCAGCATACCGCAGGGCAGCATGCTGATGGACAGCACAAGGGACAAAAGTATCGTTTTAAAACGTTTCATAATAACATCTCCCATTAGAATTAGATCATCGAATATCATTAATAGCCTACATTTGTGGAATCCTGCTTAAAGAAAGTTAAAGCGTTATCATCTATTAACGGTCCTGATCCGCTATTTGTATTTCCGCGCTGATTCACAGCGATTGCCGTGTAAATATTGACCCATGGATCACTTCCGATTTTGTATTTTGTCGCAACGTATACGGGCGATCCACTAAAGCCACCGGAAGTATGGTGGTTATAGCTTAATATTTTGCTTGTGGACGAATTGGTGCCATGTCCCTTTGACGTATTCACTCGATTCAAAGACGTGGCATCTCCTGGAAATCCGGATATAAACAAATCAGTCCCCTTAAAACCATAACTCGTGATGTTAACAGGTGTTCCGAGAGAGTAATGTGTATAAGTACTTGAAGGCAGTGTTGTGGATACTGTTAGTAAGGCATAATCATATTTATCAAAACAATAGCTGGTTACAAAAAGCTTGGGAACATGGATTTCCTTTACATCATATTTTGTATTGGTTAATACGCCATTAGAATCACACATTTGAATTTGTAAATCCGATAAAAATTCATCTGCAGTTGCTAACTTATCGCCATTTTCATCCTCATATATACAATGACCACTAGTGACAATGCGATGATCGTCTATTATAAACCCTGTTCCACAATTATGAGTAATATTACCAGATGTTCTAACAAGCCGCACTATTCCCGTTTCGCTTGGACCAACAGATGTATAATAATCATAACGGTTCAATGAATAATCCTTAGAATTACTATCCCGAGTGGTTGTTAATGTATATGTAGAAAGTGTTGGGGTAGGCGTAGAGCGGAATCTGTAATACTCTCTGGTTGTGGATGTTGAACTATCGTCAGGATCAAATGATAATTCTGTCCTATCTTCAATTGACTGTGTTTCTGCAAAAACATCTGATGCTTCTGAAATACTTGCGGAAGCTGTAATGTCTACAAACGACCATGAATAGCTGTCTTCAACAATTGCAGCCATAACCTTCTGAAAATCAGCAACATCAACGATGTTGTTTCCATTTGCATCAAGATATTCCGGGTGGAGGGCACCTTCATCACCATTCAGGTAGAAATTAACGCAAATTGCGTCTATGATGCTCACAATCCCATCGTGGTTAACATCACACGGGTGATATCGCAGTTCACTGCTGTTATCCTCAGCATTTGCTGTGAACGCAGCAGGAATGCTAATGCTCACCCCAAGCACAGTAGCAACCAGGCAGCCCAGTGCTTTTTTAATACATTCATCATATTTTCCTCCTTACGTAACTGATTAGAATCGGGTATCCAATGACAACTGCTTATAAGAAACGAGAAAATGTATGATTATATTGATCATCCCCCTTTTGGCTATGTGATACCGAAACTGAGCCAGGTACAGCTTTTCGATCAACTAATATATACCGAATTAGACGTGTTCGGTTCGGTCTGAGAGTTCGGGCTCCATCCTGATTTGTATGCATAGTGGTTGCAAGTGATGCGGTAATAGTAGCCGTGCGAAACTGTGATCCGCTTTTCCATCTCGCACCTGTCTGTGTTCGTTTTCAGACAATCGCTTGGATAGGCGACTGCCGTCCATCCTGTTGAACCATTGCTGCTGCGTTCTACTACAATGTCCTTGATGCCGATCGTATCTGCGTTTACGGAACTTTCGGTTGCACCCTGGACATATAACCGGCCATTGCTGTTTGAAACAGCTACGGATCTAAATAGAATGACAGACTACATATTACATAATAAACGCTCCCTTCGCCTTGTATAAAATCTCAATTAACTCAGAGTAATTGAAATCCGTTTTTGATGATGAGACTTTCTATAAGTTATAATACAAGCTCATTGATTTCATAGTGCATGCTTAAAGCTATTTAACGAATTTTACCATAGTGTGCTGAGATTTTGTATCAGATTAAAATTTTCTTAGGAATAGTAATCCTGAGATTAGTCAGTAGGAAAATGAATTATATACCTGTCGTTTGCCCTCTTTGGGATCGGATGATTTGGTAATAACAAATTACTACTACATTATCAACTCTCTAACTTATTCTGAACACATTGAATGCTATGTGATCATCATTTCTATTTTAGTATATTATACCCCTTTATAATAATGACTGTCAATAGGCTTGGCACGAAATACATGTTTTTGGCACAAAATACGTTCCTCTCATGAGAAAGCAGCACAAACTTGATGTCTACTTTTAATCCAAATCCATAGCTTTTATTCTTATCATTATTCTTTACCGAATTGAAGTATAACAATAATATAGCTACAAAGGAGCCATTATGCCCAAAATTATCGTCACATGCCGTTATCTGAAATGCGGCTCTAAGAAAAAACTCTCCAATTTTGTGAAGTACATCGCCACACGCCCGGGAGTGGTAATGCCGAAGCAGGATCCTAATGAACTAACAAGAGAAAAGCTTGTCAGCTATATTGCCACCCGTCCCGGTGCGGTAAAGCTGGAGCAGCATGGTCTGTTTTCGCAGACCGATGCTCCCATCGACCTGAACGCAGTAGCGAATGAGATTTCCAATCATCCTGGTAATGTGTGGGCGCACGTTGTGTCACTGCGCCGTGAAGATGCGCAGCAGATGGGCTATGATACGCTTTCTGCATGGCAGGAACTTGTTCAGCGACAGATGCCAAACATCGCAAAGCACATGAAGATAGACCTCGCTCATTTGCGTTGGTATGCGGCATTTCACGACAAGAAGAAAAACCCGCATGTGCATATTGTAGTGTATTCAACCGATCCGAAGGAGGGGTTTCTGACTGAGCAAGGCATAGAGAAAATCCGGAGCGGATTCGCAAATGATATTTATTCAGACGAGCTTCACCATCTTTACGAGCAGCAGACCGATGTCCGGGACACACTGAAGAAAGATTCCGGGGAACTGATGCGGCAGCTTGCGGAGGAGCTTCGATACACCAGCATCGAGGATGAAGAACTGATGCAGCTCATCCTGCTGCTAAACCGACAGTTGCAGTCTGCAAAGGGGAAAAAGATCTATGGGTATCTCAAACCGGAGTTCAAACAGACAGTGGATGCCATCTTTGCGAAGATTGCACAGGAGCCGCATATCCGGGAGATGTACTCGCTGTGGTGCGAAATGGAGCAGGCAAAGCATGATATGTACTCTTCCGCAAAAGTGCAATTTCCTGAAATGCAGGATAATCTGGCGTTTAAGTCAGTGAAGAATCAGATCATCAGGACAGTTGGTGATATGCAGAGTACGCAGCAGCCAGAGCCTGTTGATACACCGGCGATACAGCAAGAACCGGATAATGCTAAGACAATACCGGATGATAAACCAGAATTGATTGCAGAAACGTCCGATAGCGTGGATCCGCCGGAAATAACGATGCATGTCAGTGCGCAGATGGCATCAGCAAATACAACCATTATGACGCTGTTATTCGACACTGCAAGGCTGATCGAAGCAAGCTATGACCGAAATCAACGTTCCATACAGCCCCATGCAGACAGCAAGCTCCGCAGAGCCATCCGCAGAAAAATGCGAGAACTTGGGATCAAAGAGGAGCAAGCACAGGAACAGACACAGACACAATAAAAAATGGGCGTATCGCAGCACAGAAGCGATACGCCCATTCGTTTCGTCAATTTCGCCCATTGATACAGGGGGGCTTGACGGGATTTTGCAGATGATTTATCTTCATTATATCACAAATCTGCAAAAAGTAAAGAGTTTTTTCAAAAAATCCAAAAGAAAAATATGTTGAAGTGCATCTTAATAGCAAAATTCAAGCACTTCAGCCGTCAATTATCAGTCATATGGAGGAAAAATTATGGCAAGAAGAGGAAACAATATTTATAAGCGTAAGGATGGCCGTTATGAAGGGCGTGTACCAGTCGGTTATCATGATAATGGAAAAATCCGATATAAATCTGTCTATGCAAGGACACTTTCAGAGGTCAAGGAAAAGATGACGGCTATCTATTCAATTGGACAGAAGCAGTCAGCGCCCGCTTCAAAAATGACATTTCGGGAGGCTGCAGAGCAATGGCTTCTAATGGCAAAACTGCGTGTAAAGCCTTCCAGCTATGCAAACTATCAAAATATCGTCAACAAGCATCTGCTCCCCTCGCTGGGCGGTGCTCTCATGACAAACCTAACCGCTGCACGCATCAATGATTTCATCTGGCAAAAGCTGAACAACGGACGGCTTAACGGAAAGGGCGGCTTGTCTGCAAAATCTGTCCGGGATATTATGACTGTTTTCCGCAGCATCTCTGTGTATGCCGCAAGAGAATACGGCTTTCGGGAGATCCATTTCACGATGCCCAAAACAGAGCATAAGCGCTTGGAGGTGTTGAATGCTGATGAGCGCAGCAGACTGATCCGATTTTTACTCGCAAATCTGAGCAGAACCAATGCGGCGATTCTGCTTTGTATGTTCACGGGATTGCGTGTCGGGGAGCTTTGTGGCCTGCGCTGGGAGGATATAGATCTTGAAAATCTTATAATTTCAGTAAATCGGACAGTACAGCGAGTGAACCATTCCGGTACCTCGGAGGTAATCATCGGTTCACCGAAAAGCAGAAGCTCCGTCAGAACGATTCCTATACCATCATTTATTGCAGTCACCCTCTCGAAGCTCAAAGGCCTTTCGGACACATACCTTATAACCGGAACGGCAAAGCCGGTCGAGCCGAGAACGATGCAGAACCGCTTCCGCAGGATCCTCAAAGACTGCGGTTTGCGAATCGTTAATTTTCATATTATCAGGCACACCTATGCGACGGTTTGTGTCGAGCATGGTTTTGATGCCAAGACGCTGAGCGAGCTGCTTGGTCATGCGGATGCCAGCATTGCACTGAACAGATATGTGCATTCTTCCATGCAGCTTAAGCGGGAATATGTTGACCGGCTACAGTTGACAGCATAAATAGTTTTCTGCCGTCATAATTTTGTAGTACCGCATTTAGCTTGTGGCTAAATTGCGTAGAACGGCATGATATAGGCGTTTAGGGGCGAAATTGACGAAAGCATTCTCTCAGTATCTCATATTCTATTATATCATAGTTTTCGATAAATTATCAAAGCTAGTTATATCATATTGACTTTTGTCATTTTTCATGATAAAATGAGGGTAAAAGACAGGCGAGGTGATATCGTATGATGCAAGTAGCTGTGATAGATGATGAGCCAATGGTTCTAGAAACTGTTTCCCCTCTCATCAAGCAGGCATTTCAAGAGCCAATTGAAATTAAGTACTTTCAAGATGGCAATGCTTTCCTGGAGAGCAAAGATGCATCACAGATCTCGTTAGTGTTTTTAGATATTGACATGCCCTCAATTGATGGGTTTGCGTTAGCGCAAAAGATGGTCTATGTCAATAATAAGATCACTATCATCTTCATGTCCCAGTTAGAGCATCTCGTTTATCGCTCATTTGCATTCTCTCCACTTTGGTTTGTTAGGAAACGCTGTCTTGAACAGGACATTCATGATGCTGTTGTAATGTACATAAGCAAGTACATGAATGAAGAGAACTCAGTATCAATTCAGGTGAATTCTATCAGTCGTTCTATTTCAGCAAGTCAGATCTTATATTTTGAATCCATGAAGCATGTTATCTATATTCACTTGATTGACGGCAGCATTTTACCCTTAGACCGCAGCGATCTCACCAGTTTACTGATGTATGAGAACAAGTTATCACAAAGCGGTTTCCTTCGAACGCACAAATCGTTCCTTGTAAACTATACACATATACAGGTTATAAACAGGAATCATATTTTATTGAAGAATCAGGAGAAAATCCCGATAAATCCAAGAAGAATCACTGAGATTAAGCAGTTATATCAAGAACTTTTGATGTCAGGAGGGACTTATGATAACTGAAATCTGCTACTGCCTGCTGGAGTCTTTGATTATCATTCTATTCCTATTCTTCTACTTTCTGCAAAACGCAAAATTCAGGGCAGCCGTGAGAATCGTTTGTACATTCGTTATGTTTGCCGCTTTTGATATAGCGGTCACCATTCTCAGCGTTACACCAACTTTCTCGCTTCCGCTTATGATTGTTATGCTGATCCTGATACTCCGGATCTTTTATAGCGGCGGTTTGGGAGAACAACTACTAATATCTATTATGATAACCTCGTTGATTATCTTGACAGATGTCTGCACGATCAGCTTGTTAGGCAAACTGTTCGGTCTAAGTTATCAGGAACTGGTCCATGCAGATGGAATCAAAAGAGTCATAACAGTAGTTTTTGCAAAACTTGTTTACTCGACAGTACTGGGCAGTATTGCATTCCTAAAAAAGCATCGGCATTTGAAATTTTCGGGCTATGAATATTTGCTTCTGTCCGGTACTTTTATGGTCTCTATTGGCCTTATCACAATTCTTCGCACGATGGTATACGAAGCTGGAAGCGATTTTACACCGTTTCTTCTGATATTGGGCTGCGTCCTTGTCCTGAATGTATTTCATTTTAGCTTGATCGTTTTAATCAATCAGAACCATATACGCAAGCAGAAAATCACGCTCATGGAACAGCAAATTGAAATGCAGGAACATGACATTATCGCTCTTGGAGAAAAATACGAAGAGACAATTCATCTGCGCCATGACATGAGAAACTACCTCGTGGGTGCACTTCACATGTCGAAGAAGCAGCAAGGTGATGAGATCGCTGATTACTTGGCAGCATTGATATCCGAGAAGATTGACGTTATTACGCCGTTTGTACATACAAAGAACACAACGTTAGAGGCAATCATCAACTCTAAAATGACAACTGCTGATAAAATGGGAATCAAAGTCCATTGTGTCATTTTTAGCGAAATGGAAAATCTGAAGGATATAGATGTATGTATTCTGCTGGCAAATCTTTTTGATAATGCGATAGAAGCGTGTAGGAAGAACACTTCCGAATCCGAAATTTCATTACGAATCTGGAAGGAAGCGGGTTATTACTGCATAGATCTTAGTAACACAGTAGAAAATGATGTTCTCAAAGAAAATCCAGATTTGAAAACCACGAAAAAAGAAGAATTACTGCACGGCTACGGATTACGAACAGTACGTGAGATCGTAGATAAGTATAACGGCATCCTTAATTTTAGACAGATCGACCAGACATTTCATGCGTATATCTCTCTTGCAACAGGAGATATCGTGCGTTAATGTGCATTTCGTGCCAAAAATATGCATGTTGTGCCAAACATCTTGAAATAGAATAATGAATGAGCTATAATGAAGCAGGGTGAAAGATATGATTTCATTTCTGAGTCATCGTATAGCTCATTTTTTATATCATGATCAAATAATCGATGAAGAGATGGTTCCTGTATGTCAATATGGATTTGAAATTATCATTTCTACAGGAGTGGGGGTCTCTTTGGTCATCCTTGCAGGTTTAATCTTAGGCTATTTGAAAGAGGCTGTGCTGTTCTATTTTTTGTTCATCGTTATCAGGTTTTATACAGGCGGTTATCATGCAGAGACCCACTTCAAATGTAAAGTGACACTATTACTTTGTTTCTTGGTAGTACTGCTATCATATATTCTTTTGAAAAACTCTTACTGCATACAGATTCATGTTGCATTAGAATTGTTCTATATGATAATCATTCTTTTGTTTGCACCGGTAGAACATTTGAATGCACCGATGACAAAGGAAGAAGAAAAGAAAAATCGGATAATTTCTATTGCTATGGCAATTACTTTCTTCCTTGAGGGTGGCATGGGTGCTTCCGGTGCAGACGTTGAGATCACAAATGTCAACGAGGAAACTGTACAGATTTCTGGTTCTGGTAGCCTGAATGGCGGTGAAACAGTAGGCGTTAATACGTTCACCCTGTATGAGAATGGTCATTGGTATCTGTGTTACTATACTGGGGATGCTACTAATGATAATGAAGTAAATGCTTCTGATGCTGCTAAAATCAATATCATGTGTAATTCGGTTCCTGGTCATGAGATGTCTGTATCTGATCCAAACTTTTCAACATATTTCCCGAATGCTCCCTTCCACGGACAGCCTGATGCTAATCAGAGTGGATGGATCAACAGCACCGATGCAACTTTGATCCTTGAGTATTCCGCTATCGTAAATGCCAGCCCACTCGGCGAAGCTGCATACAGTGGCTGTGTTCATCAGGTAGTAAGGGGAATGCAGATTTCCTAAACTATAAGCAAGGGATAATACTAAGTGTAATTTGATATATTTACGCTGAGGTAGCTAATTTACTAACCAAGGACGGGTGCAATTAGATGATAGTTGTACCCTGTCTTTGTTATCTTAATTAATAATAACAGGAGGGAATGAAATGAAAAGCACTATAAGGATTTCTGCTTCGGTATTATTTGGTTTAACTTTATTGCTATCACAAATTTCGGGGCTTTCAGTTTCCGCCGCAAATAACGGCACTTTTGTATATAACAGAGATGCCTGGAAATTTTCTAATTCACCTGACAACTTTCACGAATCATATACAGACAATCTCTTCCCGGAGCACGAAAGAGCGATTGGGGAAAACTTGAATCATGTAGAATACCATCTGATCGATCCGGTTTTATCATGGGATGAGTTTCATGGTGCATGCTACGGATTTGCAGCAACATCAATGCTCGCATCTTTCGACATTCTGGATCCGGCTGAGCATATTGAAGAGATGAATATTCCTTCAACATGGAAGAATTATGGCAATGCCGGGTTATACTCACTCGATCGTTTGCTTCATGGTAACATACATACGGAGCCTCTTTTTGAACAATCCATAATCTACTATTATATGTTGCTGCAAAGCACGGATGCCGTTCGCCAGGAGAGCATTAAGACCTGTGATTGGACAACAAAGCAAAAATTATCGTTTTTATCAGAGCATGGAAAAAATCGTAAGCCTGTCCTTTTGTGCTATAACGGTATCGTGAAGGATATGTACTTTGGCCATGCCGTTGTAGCTTATGGCACTGAATCTGGTTCATGGGAATTCAACGGAGAGACTTATGACGCACGGATACTTGTATACGACTGCAGTATTCCATTGGGGCAGATCACTCCCGAACAATATCAGATGCTTTATGATGAATCGCATCTATATTACAATACAAAAGATGGAAAATGGACAGTACCATACTATGGAATAACGCAGGATCATTGTGATCTGCTTGGACTGATTGATGACATCAATGTTATCAATGATAAGGGTATTCTTCCGGGTTCTTCTTATGAATCAACTGATTGGACTGATGTCGTGTCAACCAATCAGCTTTCCTTGCCGTATAGCGTTACGATTTTAGATTCCGAAAAATCTCTGAAGGAACATCCGTGGTTCTATATGGATGGCGATGAGCAGGTGCGTCAGAATTTCGTCAGTGATACAGCAAATTCCTGCTATACGATCAAGTTGGAAAGTCCCCAGCAGCTTCATTCCGGCGTATATTACAAGGATCTTGCTTTCCAGTGTGACAGCCAATCTGGTTCCCAGATTAACTATGATCCATCGGGATGTGTATCCATCAGCGGCGAAGCAGCGGAGTATTCTCTGACTATGGTGCTGAACGATCATTATCCCACGCAGTGGTATGATGTACAGGCAAGCGGTACTGCCTCCCAAGCATCGCTACAAAAGACGGAACAGGGCTATCTTTTGACTGCGGATGATCTGCATGAGGCAAGCCTGACCGCAAAGAATCTTGACGAAAAGACACTTGTATCCGTCTCCACCGATGCCAAGTCTGTTCTTTTCAGCGAGAACACATCCGGGTTGCTCGTTGCAAGTACAGACCTTGACGGCGATGGCAGCTATGAAACAGAACTTGCCAAGTCCAGACTGCTCGGTGATCTGAACGGAGATGATACGGTAAATGCCTCTGATGCCGCACTGCTTCTAATCGCTGCGGCGGAGATCGGTGCCGGGAATGCATCCGGTTTGACAGAAGGGCAGGAAATTGCAGCAGATGTCAATTACGATTATAAGATCAATGCTTCTGACAGTGCGAGTATCCTGATCTATGCGGCGGATATCGGTGCGGGCAGTTATGCAGGGACGCTTGCGCAATATATGAGGAGGGATCAGTCATGAAACGCTCGAGAATCATTGCTGCATTGACAGCATTACTGATGCTTCCTGCAGTTAGTCTAAATGCCCATGCTGATGAGCATCCATTCACTTATAATAAAGATGCCTGGGCATTTGCTAACACATTTTACATGATTGGTAACTTTTACCGATTAACGCCGGATGATCATGCTATCATGGAGAAAACGCTCTCCCATACAGAGCGGCGTGTTTTTGAAGAATGTATGGCACAAAAGTGGCAGGGATGCTGCTATGGATTTGCAGTTACCGCTCTTATGGCACATGAAGGGATGATTGATCTTCAAAAGTATACACCAGATGCTGCTTGTCTCCATGACATTGATGTTTCAGAGGAAGCCGTCTCTCTACTGGATTACTATCAGCAGATGCAATGTATGGATGAAACACGTAATGAGATTGCATGGATCACCTATTATGAAACAAGTGAAGAGCGATTGCAAAAGCTGCTAAAACTTGTCAAGGATGACACACCCGCTTTACTCTGTTATCAGGGACACTTTGGGGCTACCCCTAATATTTGCGGTCATGCTGTTGTAGCCTATGATTACGAATCCGGCGACTATACCTGGGATGAAAAGCATTATGATGGCATGGTGAAGATCTACGATAACAATTTTGCTTACGATAATGACAGAGCCTATCTTTACCTTGATACACAGAACGGCAATTGGTGTATTCCGGAATATAAATTGTATTCCGAAGAAGATGCACAGATTGGGCAGGTGTCCGCTGATCTGGAATATCTGAACAATAAGGGACTGATCGCCGGTACCAACTATCAATCAGACAAGCCGCCAATGGCGCTGCTGCAAAGTGGCAAGCTGAATGGCAAGTATTCCTGCACCAAATCGAGCTTTGACGAGGCTTGGCATGACACGCAGGATGACGCAGAGATCAAGGAGTTTTGCTATGTTTTCGGCAGCATGGTCGCATCCGATCAGGACTTCATCGCACCGGATGCGGAAAGCGGCTATTGCGTCACGGTACAGGACGAACAGGAGCTTGAGCTGACGATGTTCTATCCGGGGTTGCTTCTGTACACAAAAGGCGTAGGAAAGGCAACGCGCTTCTCT
>JAIKWY010000144.1 GCA_024684395.1 Oscillospiraceae bacterium | reverse complement strand
GAGCAGTCTCAGTGCATTTGTAAGAGTCATGATCTTTGAGGGTTACATCGTCCATATCGACGAGAACGAGCTAAAACGGCTCACTGTACTTGCGAATAATATCGCCAACAATATCAACCAAATTGCCCACCGAGCAAATGTAACGAACAAAGTTTACAAGGAAGACATTGAGGAGATCAAGGAGCTTGGCGATAAGCTCTGGCGTCCGCTGATGTTTCTGCAAACAAAGGTGGCTCAGCTAAAGCATTGAGCGAAAAATGGAAATCGCCGTCAGGATAATTCCCTACGGCGATGAAATACGATATGTGCGCTATGAACTGGACTGGCTTTTGAAATTGCTGCGCCTTTCACAATAATGGTTACAATTATTCCGATATGCTGGACTCTGGTGCTATTATGGTATATACTGTATCTACAATATTGATTTGGAGGTACACAGCTATGTTGAAAACACCTGAATTGGCAATGCCGAGGACACGCAAGGTCACTACTGTATGCAACGGTAAGCGTGAGGTCTGGACGGACTACGAAGAAGCAAAGGCATATTTCCTTGAACTCATGATGACTACCGAGGGCGAGGAGCATGAACGTGCGGAGTGCGTTTTCATTCAACTGCTTCACGGGTTTGACGAATGTTCGGATGAGGACGAATAATCAAAAATGGAGCGTTGCCGTAGTGGTAACGCTCCATTTCAGTTGAATTTGGATCAAGCTAATTGATTTGAAAAGTAGTAGGAAATATGCTATAATAATAATCAGATAATTCAAACAAGGCGGTGAACAAAATGTACATCAGCAAACTTATTGTAAAAAACTACAAGCTCCTGAAAGATGTAAACCTTGATTTAAACGAAAGGATCAATATATTCGTTGGCGAAAATGATTCTGGAAAAAGCACAATACTTGAAGTGCTATCAATCATAACATCAGGAAGACTGAATGGATATGCTTTTGAAAGGCAGATAAAGGCAAATATGTTTAATGATGAAGCAAGAAAAAAGTATATTAACTCGCTTGCAACAGGGATGCCGGTATCTCCGCCCGAAATTATTATTGAAGCCTTTCTACAAGATGCTGATCATCGGTTTTCAGGAACGAACAATTCCTTATTAGAAGATGCTTACATAGTATATCACCGCATTTATCAGGTATGCAGGCATAACTCCCGGTTTAGCCAAGTGAGGAGTGTTCCTTTGGAAGAGCTGATAAAACTGGATTCTTATCCGATCAGAGAGCTTGTCGGGCGGCTGTTGAAGGATAAGACAACGAGGAAGAATATTCTTTTTGCATCGGACAGCTATGCAGGCTACGGTGCCGGATATAGAGATGATTCGCAAATGACAGAAGGCGTGCTGCTGGGATTTGATTCCTGCGACATTCAGCCGAGAGTATACAAGGCGGCATCGGAGCAGACGGAGCGTACCCGCAAACGTGCCGAGGTCTTCACGCCTGCGTGGATCGTCAATCAGATGAACAACCACTGCGATGCGGAGTGGTTCGGGCGAGCCAATGTGTTCAATCATCCGGACGGGCAGGAGTGGACGGTCAGCACTGAACCGATCACATTCCCGGAGGGCAAAGACTGGAAGCAGTATGTGGATTCCCGCCGGCTGGAGATCACCTGCGGTGAAGCGCCCTACATCGTACCACGCTATGATACGGCGACGGGTGAGATCATTCCGATTGAACGGCGCATCGGTATTCTTGACCGTAAGCTGCGTATCGTGAACGAGAATGCCGCTGATGAATCCGAGTGGTTCAAATGGGCGTTCCGGGCATTCCAGAGCGTTTACGGCTATGAGTATCAGGGTGACAACCTGCTTATCGCCCGAATAAATCTGCTGTATACGCTGGCGGACTATATCGAAGCGCAGTGGCACAGGCAGGCGACACAAAAGGAGCTGGAGAAGTTCTTGAATGTGATCTGCTGGAACTTCTGGCAGATGGACGGCATGCCTATACCGAACAGCACCTCGGCTGTTTCCGGGTAGTTGTTTACGATCTCTCCAATCAGTGTTTTTTCATTGACATATGTGTTTTCCATGAGAATTTACCTCCTGTATTTGATTTTCTGAATTTATTATAGTATAATTATACCAACAAGTATGTTGGCGCAACAACATAAGGAGAGATTCTATGAATTTTTTTCTGACGAACACACTACTGTTTCACGGAATCAAGGAAGAAGAGATCAAGGAGATGCTTTCCTGCCTGAACGCAAGGGAGCGCAGCTACAGTAAAGATGAAGTTATTATCCGAGCCGGATTGTCTGTCAAAGAGATTGGGCTGATCCTTTCCGGCAGTGTAAATATCGTTGTTAATTTCTACTGGGGCAGCAGTCATATCTTCGGACACATCTGCCAAGACGGGCTGATCACTTATCATAGAAATGAATTCACGCTATGCGAGGCTGTGCGCTGCGAATGAGACGTTGACCGCTGTCTTGAAGCGGCGCTGCTGCCGGACATATTATTTGGGTTTTCCCCGACAAATTTGACTTCTCAGTCGTTATATAGATGTAAGGAGGTTTCCATATGCCGAAGACTGCATTGCGTACGGATGCGGATTTCGAGGCGTTTTATGACAGACATTGGAAATACGTCTATCGCCTGTGCTTTACATACATGAAAAATGAAGCAGATGCCGAGGATTGTACGGAGGATGTTTTTGTCAAAGTCTTGAAGAGGCAATATGCGTTTGATGACGAAACGCATGAACGAAAATGGCTGACGATTGCGGCGATCAACCAATGCAAGGACAAGCTGAAAAGTTACGAGCGAAAAAATGTTGTATCTCTCGACGATGATGATGCACCGGAACCGGCAGCGCCGGAGGAGGAAGATTATTCCGAAGTAACGGAAGCTGTCATGAACCTTCCGCCAAAACTCAAGGATGTTATATGGCTTTACTATTACGAAGGCTATTCAACCGATGAGATAGCGTCAATGCTCGGCAGACCGCCGTCAACCGTAAGAAACCAAATGCGAGACGCCAGAAATCTATTGAAATCTGTTTTAGGAGGTGATCCCCGGTGAATGAAAAACAAAGATGAACGTATCCGCAGATCTATAGATGAAATTGAGCCGGCGGAGGGCGCAAGAGAGCGTATGCTTGCTAATATCAGTCGCAAGGCCGCCGAACAAACCGCCCCGGAGGACACAAAATCAAAGCCGGGTACAGTAAAGGTTTTACCGTTTAAGCGTATTATGAAATGGGCGATGCCGATTGCCGCCTGTTTTGTGATTGCCGTGATAGGAGTAACTGTTATGAATAATACAATCAAAACAACAGAACCGTTCGGGACGGAGGATAATGTGCAGATTGCAAATCCCTTCGCAGGCGTGGACAACGCTGCTGAGTTTGAAAGAGTGTTGGGCATTTCCATTGATGCACCTAAAGGAGCCGAAAATGTCGAATACAGCATCGTAGATAACGAGATGGCGGATATTGTTTTTGATTTTGAAGGGCACTGCTACAATATAAGAGCGTCAAAGGCGGGCGGAGACTTTTCCGGATTAAACGGCATTGAAGAGAAGACGGAACAAATCGATGCAAAGCACAACGCCATGTTGACTGTAATTCGCAGCGGAGATGAGTTCTACTTGAAAATTACATGGACAGACGGACAAACTACCTTTATCCTTTCCAATACGGATGGAGCATCTGAGGATGAGCTGAAAGCTGTTTATGAAAGGGTAAAATAAAAGCATTGAGATATAATGTCGGGAAATTTCGGAAATTTTTTTGAGATCTTCCGACATTTTCTTTATCTCGCTCGTTATATGTACAGAGGGGCAAAAAAGCCGCAGCGCACGGGCGGCACAGCCTGACTCTGAAAAATAACGAAATGAGGTATACACACAATGAAAAAGTTTATCGCACTCCTTCTTGCAGCTCTTATGGTTATGTCTTTCGCAGCTTGTTCTTCCAACAAGAACGACGATCCCAAGAAGCCGGAATCATCTCAGACAGAGACGAACAAAACCAACGACCCCGGCAAAAAGTCGGACGAAGTAAAGACAGCTGCTCCCAAGGATATAGAGACCGCTATTGCCAAAGCCCTCGGCGACGGCGATCTTGCAACCGTTGACGTACCCGAAGAGGAGATTTTTTTGAGTGCCCTTGGTCGTCTCGATATGACCAAAGTAAAATCATATGTAGCCAAGCAGGCGGCAGTTCCTTCAGTCGATCTTGACGCCATTGTAATTGCAGAATGTGAGGACGGTTATGCCGATGAAGCGGTAACGCTGTTTAATGAAAGCTATGCACAGACGGTTGATTATATCCGTCAGTATCCTTTCGGCGTTGCAAAGGTTGAAGGCGCAAGGCTCTATAAGGTCGGCAATACCGTCATGCTTATCATCGCAGGCGCCTC
>JAIKWY010000121.1 GCA_024684395.1 Oscillospiraceae bacterium | reverse complement strand
TGGAATTTTTCAGTGCCTTGGCATCGGTATTGATCGCTACATATTCAATATCGCTGACATCGGAGTCTACCATGCAGTTCAGGGCGTTTCCGCCGCCGCCGCCGACACCGATCACCTTGATATTCACATCGGGTTCATACGATTCCTCATAGATGAAATCAGTCATTCTAACCTTTCCTCCTACGCTATATTCTTCCTCAAGTCATGTTACACGAAATCTGTCCGGGAGCCCTCTTTCCTCTGTATCGCTCTTTCCTGTGAAAAGAGCAGGCTGTTTTGCGAGGCTGTGCCCCGCACCCGCATCTCCGAAAAACCATCATTTTTCAGAGTGCCCCTTATTTGCACATTATGAGACATTATTATTTTATCATATCCATTGGCATTTTGCAATACCTTTTTACACTTTGCTGCATTTTTTACGATTCCGCACAACAAAACGGCTGTTTCTGGCGAGATTTTAACAAAAATGCACACAAGAAAAACCGTACTTTTCTAAAATCCTACTGTTTTTCTTTCCTATGAAAAGAAAAACGGCTTAGTTGTGGGGCTCTGCTCCATGCCCTGCTCTGAAAGCTTCGTTTTCAGAGGGAGCCTATCGTTATTCTCCAAGATCCTCCATATTTTCCGGGGCTTCGGGCGTTTCCGGATCTGTGATCGGATCGCCGTTTTCGTCCGTCATGGGCTCGGTGGTCTCGGTCGGCACCTCCTCCGGCAGCCCCTGCTCGGCTCGCTTGCGGGATGCCTCGTAATCCGCCTTGTTGCGGAAGGAGCACTGGTTCCTGCCGATCATGATGAGGTAGCCTTCCTTGTCGGCGGGCTGCGATGCGATGATCTGCTCGGCGAAGCTGATCTTATAGGTGATCTCGCTCCAGTTGCCCATATCGAACTTGATGCGGTTGTCAAAATCGACCATGATGTCGTTGAAATCGCTCATATCGACCTCGACGATCGGTACGCCGAGGCTGCCCTCATAGATGAGATCCCGGAATGCCCCGAAGACCTTATCCATGCGTTCCTCCTTCGCTTCGATCTGCTTGCCGGGGGTATCCACCTTCGGGTCATAGCCGACGATGTGGACGAGACCGGGTGCCGGATCCATCGAGCTTTCGAGGATGCGTCCGTGCTCACTGACGATGAGCGTGCCAAATTCGTAGGAGACATTATAGGCGGGGGTACACTTCTGTACCTCGATCTCGACGGTGTTCGGGAACTGCTTGTGTACCTTCACCGACTCGACCAGAATGAGACTGTCCAGCGCACGCTGTTCGGTGTATTTCCGGTTGAGACGCACGAGATTGTCGCCGATCTCGATGCCGGATGCCTTGACGATGTCCTCGGCATTGTATTCGGCGCAGCCCGTCACACGGATGGTCTTGATGTTGAAGAACACCGTCAGCGAGAGCGTTATGATCGTGCCGAGCGCCAGCACGAGGACGGCAAGGACATATAAGGACAGTCCACGCTTGCGCCGCCGGTTGCGCCGGGCATTCGTTTCGTGCTGCATGTTTGACTTTTCTACATCGATCACGGTTCTCATCCTTTCATGGGAGTCCCCATTTCTTTTCGCAGAAAAGAAATGGGATCGGTGTGGGGCTCCGCCCCACGCCCTGTCTCTGAAAACAGCGTTTTCAGAGATATGCTTATCTTCTTTCTATCTTAGCCCCGACGGCGGAAAGCACCTGTTCGGGGGCATCATAGCCTCTGTCAATGTGGGCGATCCCGCCAAGGACGGTCTCGCCCGCGGCGCCCAGCGCTGCTGTCAGGAGTGCGGCACCGCCCCGGAGGTCGGTCGCACTGACCTGTGCGCCGTGCAGATGATCCACACCACGGATCACGGCGATGCGTCCTGCTGTCCGGATGTCCGCACCCATGCGGACAAGTCCTTCGGCATGGCGGAAGCGGTTCTCGAAGATCGTCTCCTCGATCACGGACGTGCCGTTCGCCGTACACAGCACCGCCATGAGGATCGCCTGCGCATCGGTCGGGAATCCCGGATAGGGCATCGTCCGCAGGCTGCGGACTGCCCGCAGCGGTCCCGCTGCCGAAAAGCAGATCGAATCTTCGTTCCTGCTGCACCGGCATCCCATCTGCTCGAACACATCGAGGATGCCTTCAAGGCTCTGGGCATCGGTGCCGGTCAGGCGGAGCGCTCCGCCTGCTGCTGCCGCACAGGCAAGCCATGTGGCAGTCACGATACGGTCGGGCATGATCCGGTATGTACAGCCGGAAAGCTGCTTCACACCCCGGATGCGGACAGTGCTGCTGCCCTCGCCCTCGATCTTGGCGCCGCAGCATTGCAGGAAATGCACGAGATCCGAGATCTCCGGCTCTCTTGCGGCATTGGTGATCACAGTCTCACCCTTCGCCAGCACGGCGGCAAGGATGATGTTCTCCGTGGCGCCCACGGAGGGGAATTGCAGGTGGATGCGTGCGCCGTGCAGACCCTTCGGCACGGTACACTGCAGCGTTCCCTGCTCCTCCCGGATGGAAACGCCCATCCGGCGCAGTGCGTCGAGGTGCAGGTCGATCGGGCGTGGCCCCAGCTCGCAGCCGCCCGGATAGCCGAGCGTACAGGTCTGCATCCTGCCGAGCATGGCGCCTAAAAACATGATGGACGAGCGCATCCCGTGCATCAGCGGCTCCGGGATGACGGCTGTGTGCGGTGCATCTGCACGGATGCGGACGGTCTGCGCCTGCATCTCACAACGGCAGCCCGCACTGGTCAGGATACGGCACGCTGCATAGACATCGGAAAGACCCGGACAGTTCTCCAGTACGCTCTCTCCTCTGCACAGCAGCGAAGCGGCAAGGATGGGCAGGGCGCTGTTTTTCGCTCCCTGCACCTGAATGTCCCCCTCCAGCCTTCTGCCGCCCTGAATGACGAATTTCTGCATTGTCCCCCACTCCTTTCACAAGCAGTGTATGAAAAAGAGGGGGAACTGGTGCGGAACTTACTTGGTGATGAGACTTTCGATGACGCCCCAGATGCGGTCGTCGGTGTCGGTGACGGCTAAAGCGGCGGCATTCTGTGCCATGCTCTGGAGACGGTCACGATCCTCGTACAGCTCCTCGATGCGGGCGATCATATCTTCATTGGTGACATCCTTCTGCTCGATGACCTGGGCGGCACCGGCTCTGCCGAGCACCATCGCATTGTGGTACTGGTGATTGCCTGCCACGATCGGGGACGGGATCAGGATGGACGGCTTGCCGAGCGCTTCGAGCTCTGCCAGTGCGCCGGCACCGGAACGGCATACCACCAGGTCGGCGGCTGCCATGCAGGTGTCCATATCATTGATATACTCGGTGATGCGGATCCGCTCCGAACGCATCGGGATGCCGTATTCCTCCATCTGCTTCGGGAATGTATCACGTCCCATGCCGCCGTAGCCGTGGATGTGGTTGATCGGCAGTCCCTTGGACGTGTGCCAGCGGAGCACCTCTGCCATCGTGCGGTTGATCGCACCGGCGCCGAGGCTGCCGCCGAAGGACAGGATCGTGAAGGCATCGTCAAAGCCGAGCTCGGCTCTTGCCTGTTCACGGGTCTTGTTGAAGAGCTCCGCACGCACCGGAAGTCCGGTCACGGTGTAGTTGATGCCCTCCGGGAAGTACTTGAGTGCTTCCTCCACGGTCAGCATGACATGCGAGACCTCCTTGGCAAGGAGCTTGTTGGTCACGCCGGGGAAGGCGTTCTGCTCGTGGATGGCGGTCGGGATGCCCAGCTTTGCCGCCATGCGGATGACGGGACCTGCGACATAGCCGCCGGTGCCGATCGCAAGATCCGGCTCAAATTCCCGGATGATCTGCTTGGAGCGTCTGCCGGAATGTGCCAGGTAGTGTACCGCCTTCACATTCCTGCCGATGTTCTCGAACGTCAGCTTTCTCTGGAAGCCCTCGACCCGGATCTGTGCGAGCTTGTAGCCTGCCTTGGGGACGAGCGTTGCTTCCATGTGGTTGGGCGTGCCGGCAAAGAGGAACTCTGTGTCCGGCATGTACTTCTTGATGATGCCTGCAATGGCGAGTGCGGGATTGACATGACCGCCCGTACCGCCGCCTGCGAGTAATACTTTCATAGTTCAGGTGTCCCTTCTGTTTTGCTTTTCTGCGAAAAGCAAATTGGCTGTATTGTGGAGCTTTGCCCCACACCCCATTTCTGAAAACACGGTTTTCAGAAATCGCTTATGCATCCTGCTCGTAATACGGTTCCTGCGGCTCCTCCGGGGGAGGGATCGGGCGCCGTACTGTTGCGGGCATCCGGGAGCGTGAGACGTTCAGCACGATGCCCATCTGCGCCAGCTGCATCATCAATGCCGTGCCTCCGTAGGAGAAGAACGGCAGGCTGATGCCGGTGTTCGGCACGAGATTCGCCACAACGGCGATGTTCAGGAATGCCTGCAAGGCGATCTGCAAGGTGAAGCCGATCGTGATGAGCATACCGAAGCGGTCCTTGCAGTGGGTGGCGATGTGGAAGCCCTGTGCCACGAGTGCGCCGAACAGCAAAATCACGGTCACGGCGCCGAGCATACCCAGCTCCTCGCAGACGATCGAGAATACGAAGTCATTCTCCGACTCCGGCAGATACAGGTACTTCTGGCGGGATTCGCCGAAGCCCAGTCCGAACAGTCCGCCCGAGCCGATGGCGATGAGAGACTGCCGGGTCTGCCAGGTCTTGTCGGGGTTGATGCTGTCAAAGGGATGCAGCCAGGATTCAAAACGGTTGTTGAAGTAGCCGACGCCCTTGACCTGGATCAGGAAGAGCACCAGTCCCGCCATTGCCAGCGCACCGATCAGGACGATGAGCAGGATATGCCACCATTTCGCACCGCCGACAAATACCAGCGTCACGCCGATCATCAGGATCAGCAGACTACAGGACAGGTGCGGCTGGAGCATCAGCAGCCCCACGATGATGCCCACAAGGATCACATAGGGCACCACGCCGGTCGAGAATTTCTTCATCTTGTCGAAATTCTGGTCGATCAGGTAGGCAAAGAGGATGACAACGGCGAATTTCGCCAGCTCCGAGGGCTGGAAGGTCAGACCGCCGGGCAGTTTGATCCAGCGGGTGATGCCGGTGCCCTGGTCGGTACCGATGATCGGCACCAAGATCAGCAGGACAACGCTGACGGCATAGGCTGCGACTGCGACGCCTTTCTTTGCCAGGAGATGATAATCGAAAAAGCTGATGATGATCATGGCGATCAGACCTGCGCCTGCAAAGATGATCTGGCGCAGAGCGTAGTAATAGCCGTCCTTTTCCTCGTTGATGGCTATGGCATAGCTCGCCGAGAACATCATGACGATGCCCAGACCGAGCAGGATCAGCAGCACCAGCACGAAGGTCAGGTCAATGGTGCCCTGCCGGACACGCTCCTTCTCCGGTTTTGGTTCTCGTTTGGTTCGTTTCATTCTCCGCCTCCTCGGATCATCCGGTCACAACGGCAAGGATGCCGCAGAATACCGCAAAACATGTCAGGATCGTGATGCGCTTCCAGGCTGCCATGCCGGAGCGTTCCATCCGTTCGAGCAGGGTCAGGCGCTCGCCTTTTTTCAGCAGCGGCAGCGCATTGATCGCATAGACTGCCATCGTCAGCGCCAGCAGCTTCCATCGTCCCTGTACTGCGCAGAGCAGCGGGATCATGCTGCCGAGCAGATAGCTGCCCGTGCTGCCGAGCCGGCACTTTGCCGGGTGCAGCCCCCATATCATACAGCCCATGCAGGCGCCCGCCCCCGCAAGGGTCAGCAGCGCCGGCATTGCCTCTTTCTCTTTTAATAGTATGACCGTCATGATGAGGAACTGCACGGTGCCGAGCGTGATGCTCATGCCGTCCGTCCCCTTCTCGGCGGTCTGGATCAGCTGCCAGCAGACCGCTGTCACGGCGGCAGGCAGCAATATTGTCCATGTCATCCCCTCCTGCCAGAGCAGCAGTCCGAGGGTCAGCAGAAAAACGGCGCCGAGCGGCAGCAGGACATTCACATGATAGCGCATTTTGCCGCGGACTCTTGCGAGATCCGCCGCAAAGCCGCCTGCTGCCAGCAAGCCGGCGTGCAGGAGGAGCGTGCGCAGGAGCGTTGTCTGTGTCCGGTAGTCTGCCGCGGTGCGGTCAAGGCTGCCAAATTCATGCAGCAGCGTCACACCGAGCACCAGTCCGAACACGATCCCGAAGCAGAGGAGCAAGCCGCCCATTGTCGGGTGGAGCAGCTCTTTTTCTGCGGTATCCTCGGGATCTTCGGACATTTTCTGCTTTTCGAGGTCACATAAGCCCTGCATCCGGAGGAACGGCACGAGCGCCATGCCCATCGTTCCCGCTGCGGCGGCTGCACTGAGTGCTGTGACCATTTGCAGCCAGACGGGGATCATTCTGCACCGTAGACCGCTTCAATGACACGCTCAAGATGCATCCCGTGGCTGCCCTTGAACAGGACGACATCGCCCGGTCTCAGGTAGGCTTGCAGCTTGGCGGTCAGGATCGCCGGATCCTCCGTGCAGAAGGTGCCGACTCTGTCCCCTGCCCTTGCGGCGATGTGCCGTGCGGCGGGGCCGTAGCAATATGCCATGTCGATGCCGGAACGGCGCACGATGTCGCCGACCTGGCCGTGGAGCGTCTCGCTCATGTTGCCGAGCTCCAGCATGTCACCGAGCACGGCAACACGCCGTCCCTCGGTCGGATAGTTTGTCAGTACGCCGAGTGCTGCCTCCATCGAGGCGGGGCTGGCGTTATAGCAGTCCGCAATGACGGTCTGCTCGTTCTTTTCGCTGATGTTCTGACGGTTGCCGGTGGGACGGTACTCCGCCAGACCGCAGAGGATCTCCTGTACCTCCATGCCGGTCAGGATGCCCACAAGGAACGCAGCTAAGGCGTTCTTGACATTATGCTCGCCGATCGCCGGGAGCACGGCAAGCAGGCGCTGCCCACCATAGCAGATGGTGAAGGTGGTCACGCCGTTCTCTGCCTTGATGTCCTCCGCCGACACGTCCGCAGGATTGCCCTGTGTCGAGAAGGTATAGACCGGGCGGGAGAGCTTTTCCTTGAGGGGAGCGAGCATCTTGTCATCCGCAGAGGTCACGAGCGGCGCATCGTCCGCCATGCCTTCGAGCATCTCAAGCTTTGCTTGCAGGATACCCTCCTGGGAGCCGAGGTTCTCGATGTGGGAGAAGCCGATGTTCGTGATGACCGCAAGGGTCGGCTTGGTGCAGCGGCTCATGCGGGAGATCTCGCCGAAGTGGTTCATGCCCATTTCAATGACGGCAGCACCGTGCTCCTTGGTCAGTCCGAAGAGCGTCTTGGGGCAGCCGATGACGTTGTTGAGGTTCTCCTGCGTCTTCAGTGTCTTGAAATGCTGGGAGAGGACACAGGCAGTCAGCTCCTTGGTGGTCGTCTTGCCGACGCTGCCGGTGATGCCGACGACCGGGATGTCGAACTGCTCCCGGTAAAGTGACGCAATATCGAGCAGAGCCTGTCCGGTATCCGCCACGACAAGGCAGGGATGCGCTGCAAGCTGCGTATCCGTCACGGCTGCAACGGCACCGCCCTCGATGGCATTGCTCACGAAGGCATGACCGTCAAACTTCTCCCCGCGCAGTGCGATGAACAGGCATCCGGGCGGGAGCGTGCGGGTGTCGGTGCTGATCTCGGTGATCTCGGCAGAGCGGGGACAGGCTGTGTCCAGGCGCTCTGCGATGGCTTCAAGTGAAATGGGTTCCATGTTTTTCTCCTCTTTTCGTTCTTTACGCCATCTCTGCAAGCGCTTCGGCAACGACCTCACGCTCGTCAAAATGGATATGTGTTGTGCCGAGGATCTGGTAATCCTCATGACCCTTGCCGGCAAGGACGATCACGTCGCCCGGTCTTGCCGTTTGCAGGGCAAATGCGATCGCCTTGCGTCGGTCGGATACGGTGTCATAGGGCGTGGTCGTGCCCTCCAGACCGGCTAAGATGTCGGAAATGATCGCATCCGGATCCTCGGTGCGGGGATTGTCGGAGGTCACGATCAGGCGGTCGGCATACTTTGCCGCTGCCTGCGCCATCAGCGGGCGCTTGGTCTTGTCACGGTCGCCGCCGCAGCCGAACAGGCAGATGAGCTCGCCGTCCGTGATCTGCTTGACGCTGCTGAGGATGTTCTCGATGGCATCGGGGGTGTGGGCATAGTCGCAGATGACGGAGAAATCACGCCCGGTCGGGATGATCTCGCATCTGCCCTTGACGCCGGTGCATTCCTCGAGGGCGGGGATGGTCTTTGCATCGTCCTCGCCGAACAGCTTGCACACCGCATAGGCTGCGGTCGCATTGGCGATGTTGAAGCCGCCTGTCATATGCAGATGGAACTCCAGCACACCGCTGCTCTGGCGGAGGGAGAAGTCTGCGCCGTTCGCACGGACGGAAATGGGCGTGTAGGCGAAATTGCCCTCGGTGCCGTAGCTCCACTTCTCGCCGGAAAGCTCGTCATACAGGCGCTTTCCGTAGGCATCATCGGTATTGATGAGCGCCTTGTCGCAGATGTTGAACAGCATCCGCTTGGCGTCGTAGTAGTTCTCCATCGTCTTATGATAATCGAGATGATCCTGCGTCAGGTTCGTGAACACGGCGATGTCGAAATGTGTCGGTCCGATGCGCTTCTGCACCAGTCCGAAGGAGCTGACCTCCATCACGACCGTATCGCAGCCCGCCTCGTACATCTTCGCATAGAGCGCCATCAGGTCGAAGGTCAGGGGCGTGGTATTTTCCGTATGGAACACCTCGTCGCCGATCTCGTTGCAGATGGTGCCGATCAGCCCGACCTTATGCCCGCAGGCGGTCAGGATGTGCTTGATGACGGTGGTGATCGTGGTCTTGCCGTTGGTGCCGGTCACGCCGATGAAGTGCATTTTCCGCTCCGGATGCCCGAACCATGCTGCACAGACAGCGCCGTATTCCGCACGGGAATCCGACGTGAGGAGCTGGCGCTCGCCCAGTCCGAGGTCACGCTCGCAGACCACTGCCGCTGCGCCGTCTTCGAGCGCCTTGGCGGCGGCATCATGACCGTCGAACTTCTCGCCCTTGACGCAGAAGTAGAGGCAGCCGGGGGTGATCTTACGGTTATCGTCCGTCAGTGCGGTGATCTCGGTGTCACCGATGGTCGTAGGGATGCGGTTTTCCAGTAATGCAGAAAGCTTCATAGCTTCATCTCCTAAGAAATAGTGTAGGGAACGCTCCGATCAGTCGGACTGCCCGTCTACCCGGTAGGTCAGGCGGATCACAGTGCCGACATCCTCCATCGTTCCGGGCTCGATCGACTGCTCGCTGACACGGGCATCGGAACGGCTCGAAGAGGCGCCGATCGCCACATAGTTCAGACCGAGGTTGGTCAGGAGGGTGTTCGCTTCATCTGCCGAATAGCCGATCAGATCCGGTACTTCGACCTGCTCTGCGGCATAGCCTTCCTCGGTGTAGAGGACAACGGTGCCGCCGGCGGAAACATCCGTGCCGGTGATCGGACACTGCCCGACAACGTAAGTACCCTCGCCCTTGATCTCGTAGTTCAGACCGAGCGTTTCGAGTGCATTGGTGGCGACCTCCAGCTCCTCGCTCATCAGCAGCGGTACACTGACATCGAGGTGCTTGAACTGCTCCTCGGTGTACTCCGGATAATAGCCGAGATACGGGAGCGCTTCCTCCATGATCGCACGGGCATAGGGTGCAACGACCACGGAACCGTAGTAATTGCCGCCCTGCGGGTCGTCTGCCATGATGAGCATGACGAGCTCCGGATCATCTGCCGGTGCAAAGCAGGTATAGGATGCCACGTTGTGATCCTCGGAAACATGGCCGTCGATGTACTTCTGGGACGTACCGGACTTACCGCCGATCTTGTAGCCGTCGATGTGGGCATTGCCGCCCTGGTTGTCATCGACAACGTCCTGGAGGAGCTTGCGCATGACGGCGGAGGTCTCTTCGGAGATGACCTGGCGCTTGGCGTTGGTGCCGTAGGTCTTCAGCACATTGCCGTCGCTCGAAATGATGCGGTTCACGACATGCGGCTCCACAAGGTAGCCGCCGTTGATCGCCGCAGAGATGCCGGTGATCATCTCGATGGGCGTTACCATATTGCCCTGTCCGTAGGAGCTCGACGCAAGGTCTACAAAGCTCATGTTCGACTCCTCGAAGGCGATACTCTTCGTCTCGCCCGGGAGGTCGATGCCGGTCTTCTCACGCAGTCCGAAGGCTGTGAAGTAGACGGAAAACTTGTGGATGCCCAGCGATGTACCGATCTCGATGAATGCCGGGTTGCAGGAGTTGACGAGCGCCTTGCCGAAGCTCTGGGAGCCGTGGCCGTAGCGGTTGTGGCAGTGGATCGGCTCTGCACCCTGGATGTTATAGGCACCGCTGCAATAGAAGGTGTCATTCTCCCAGTCCACGGTCTTTTCCTCGATCGCCGATGCGGCGGTGAAGATCTTGAAGACGGATCCGGGAACATACAGCTCCGTGATCGCTTTGTTCTTCCACTGCTGCTCACGGGCGGTGACATAGGCTTCCTCGTACTCCTCCTCCGGGAGGGCTTCGAGGGCATTGCGGGTGGCTTCGTCATAGATCATCGAGGGATCGTTCAGGTCAAAGCTCGGATAGGTCGCCATCGCATAGACGGCGCCGGTCTTGGCATTCATGATAATGCCGCAGGAACGGTTGGTGACGTTCCATTTCTTGGTCATCGCTTCGAGGTTCTTCTCGAGGGTATATTGCAGCGTGGTGTCGATCGTCAGGTACAGCGAGGAGCCGTCCTGCGCCGGATAGGTGGTCGAATAGCGGTAGGGCATCTCGTTGCCGAAGGCATCCTTCGCCGAAGTGGTGCGCCCGTTCACGCCTGCTAAATAGTCATCATAATAGGCTTCCAGACCGTACTGACCATCGCCCTCGCTGTTGGTGAAACCGATGACAGAGGCTGCCATCTCATTCTGGGGATAGTAGCGCTTGGAATCCTGCTGGGTGGTGATGGAATTCATGCCGAGCGCATCAAAATACGCCATGATCTCGTCCGCCTCGGCCTTCTCGACCTGAGTCTGGAGGACGTAGTACTGGGTATCCTTCTCCATCGCCGTCAGGACGGTATCCTCGCTGATCTTCAGCTTCTCGGAGAGGAGCTTCACGATCTCGTCCTCGATCCCGGCACGGGACTTGACGATCACATCATCACCAAGATCCTCGCCGGCATCGAGCGCTGCCTGGCGCTTTTTCATGATCTCGTCGATCTCATCCATCTCTTCCCGGAACAGCTGCGGATCCATATATATCTTATATACAGTTGCGCTCCAGGCGAGCGGCGTGCCGTTGGAATCATAGATGCCGCCTCTCCCGGCTGTGATCGTCCGGTTGGTGAAATGCGTATTGTTCGCCATTTCAGCGTATTTCTGGTGATCCCGGATCGTCAGGTTCCCGAGACCCCAGATCACGAAGCCCATCATGAACGCCAGCGGTCCGAGCACCCCGAAGATCGCACGCAAAGTCATGCCCCGGGTGGGCTCATGATCAATACTTTGCACAAGATCCGCTCCTTTCTGTGATTCTATAGTTATACGATTCTATTATACACCACTTTGTAACAAATGTCAAACCGGCGCCTTTATTTTTATAGGATGTCACAAATCCGAAAGATCCCAGCTATAAAAGAGTGCTATTCTGACAAAACAAAATGCACGGCAAACAGAGGTCTGTCCCTGCCTGCCGTACTTCCGTCTTGTTACATTCTGCAGATGCAGCCGAATCCGTCCGGGCAAGTGCCTTTTTCTTTTATATCGGACGGAAGCGGCAGCCATCACACACACTCGTTTTTGTTCTTCTCTCATCCTGCCGTGGTAATGTGGGATACGCTCTCTGTTGTATTCTATGGCATCAGCCTCTGAGGTATTCCACAAAACTGTCGAACCAGATCTTGACCTTGACGAAGATATTCTGCTCCTCTTCGGGGATCTCAACGACGTCGTTGGTCTGGATCTGGACATATTCGATCTGTGACTGGTCGATGGTACGCATCCCGAGGACATCCTCGGCATACGCCTGGATATTTTTGTTGGACGTGCGTCCGGCGATCTCAGACCGCATCCGGACATTCTCGCTCTGGAGATCCGTCAGCTCCTGCTGTTTTTCCGTGATCTCGTTACTGATCTGGAGCTGCTGTACATTGCTGTAGATCACTGCTGCGAGCAATCCGAAGCAAAAGAATACACCCAGGATCAGCTTCACAGCCGATGCTTTTCTACCGTTTGTTCTTCCCATTTCGATCTGCGGGTCGTATTCCGGCCCATATGAGGGCGGCACAGAATGCGGCACCGAAGCGGGCGCAGAATTGCCATAGCGCTCATAATAAGCCATAACCTTAGCTCCTTTCTATCAGTCTGAGCTTTGCACTGTGACTGCGGCGGTTCTCTGCAAGCTCCTGCTCACTGGCGGTGATGGGCTTGCGGTTGATGAGCTTGGCCCTCGGCTTCCGGCCGCAGACACATTGCGGAAAGTCCGGCGGGCAGGTGCATCCCTTGCACCATTCGGCAAACTGCTGCTTGACGATCCTATCCTCCAGCGAATGGAAGGTGATGACCGCCAGGCGTCCGCCCGGTCTCAGGCAGTCGAATGCTGCCGTCAGCCCGAGGCGCAGGTGTCCGAACTCGTCGTTCGCACAGATACGCAGTGCCTGAAACGTACGCTTGCAGGGGTTCTTTTCCCTGCGGTACTTCTGGGGAACAGCGGAACATACCAGATCAGCGAGCTGACCGGTCGTCTCGATGGGCGCTTCTTCTCTTGCCCGGACGATCGCCGCTGCGATCTGGGGGGCAAAGCGCTCCTCGCCGTATTCCCGCAGGATCCTCGTAAGCTCCCCGGCTTCCCAGGTGTTTACGATGTCCTTTGCGCTCAGTCCCTCCTGACTCATGCGCATGTCGAGCGGTGCATCTTCGGTGTGGTAGGAAAAACCACGCTCTGCAGTGTCGAGCTGGTGGGAGGAGACTCCCAGATCCAACAGGATACCATCCACGCTCTCTATGCCCAGGTCATCGAGTACCTGACGCATCTCGGAATAATTGCAGTGTACCACCTTCGCCGGGTACCCTGCGAGCCGTTCCGATGCGGCTGCCACTGCATCCGGATCACGATCCATGCCGATAAGAAGCCCTTTTTCACTCAGGCAGGAAGCTATCATCCTGGAATGACCAGCACCTCCCACTGTACCATCCACGTAGATACCGTCAGGCTGGATAGCCATGCCTTCAAGGACCTCGTTATGCAGCACAGGAAAATGCGTAAATTCCATGAAAACACTCCCTTACAGGCAAAAATCGTTGAGCAGCTCCTTGTCCTCCTCTTCCTCGGGAGTGAGGTACAGTTTCTCCCATTCCGACGCTCTCCAGATCTCGACTTTTCTGCCGACACCGGCAATGACGATGCCGTCTGCCGTGTCCAGATCTGCGAATTTACGCAGTGCGGCGGGGATCAGGATACGTCCCTGCTGATCCGGAGTGACCTCGGATGCACTGGAGAACAGGCGGCGTGCCATCATTTCTGCACGGGGACCTTTGGCGCTCAGAAGCTGACGCTCCAGCGCTCTCCAGTTGTCAACAGGGTGTACCGACAGACAGTGCTGTGTCAGACTCCGGCTGATCACAAAGCTGCTGCCGAGCTGTTCACGCAGTTTCACAGGGAAGTTGATACGGCCCTTGCTATCCATATTATGATTGTATGTACCGGTAAAGACTAATACCGGGGATACAGCCGCATCCTCCACCGTGATCACCTCGCTTGCCGTCCTTCTTTTGTTCGGATCGTCTGCCGGAAAACGGTCCCGGCAGTCCTTCTGTCGATCTTTTGCTCTCTACATGGTCCTTGCTCACGGTTTTTCTAATATGTATGGATTCCCTGGGACGCCACTCCACCCCGTCAGGGTATAGTTATCCCCTGGGACGTGGCTCCACTTTGTCTGGGCATAGTGATACAATGAACCATCTTTATTATAGCATATGCATGGGAGGCAGTCAATTGCAATAATACCCAAAATACTTCCCCAGATTCTGTACACTATGTTATCATATGCTGTTAATGCAGTGGCAAACAGACCTGTTTTTGCCATTTTTGACGCAGAGCAGCTTGACGAAGAACGTATTTTCGTTTTAAAATCACTTGCATCATGACAAAAGGTGTGGTATAATGGAGTAAAGGCATCCCAAAAACGATAATTTGTGGGGAAAAGTGGAGGGGTCTCCTGAAAGGGGTTTTTATGGATAAAAAACGACCTGATATAGCGGGTTTTCTGATACAGATACCCAGACAGCACCCATGTCTCACCGCAATGGCGGTCTGCATCCTGCTGGCGCTGGGGTGTGCACTGCTTCCCTATCCGGGGCTCCAGGTGGCTGCCGGGTGGGGAGCTGTGGGGATCGGTGGTGGGATGGGGTTCATCCTGCTCCTGCTGCGGATCAAAAAGCAGATCCGGGACGCCGGCACCACATGGTTTTTGTGGTGGATCGGTACGTGTATACGGCTTGGTTTCGTGCTTCGGATGGATTACACCGACATGCAGCACGACGTGTGGAGCTTCGTTTCCGACGGCGGACATGCCCGCTATATCCTCTATCTGTTCCAGGAACACCACCTGCCGGACTTCGATGTCCGGTCGGTCTGGCAGTTCTATCACCCACCGCTCCACCACCTGCTGTGTGCGGGGTGGATGCATCTGATGACGGTGCTGGGGCTGGAGGACTTACCTTTATATGAAAGCATCCAGCTCGTTCCCTTTGTCTGGTCCTCCACGGCGCTGATGGTCTTTGTGCAGATCCTGCGGGAGTTCGGGCTGAAACAGCGGGCGTTGGTGCTGCCGGCGGCGATCATGGCGCTGCATCCGACATTCATTTACCTGAGCGGGGCGCTGAACAACGACATCCTGAGCATCCTGCTGATGCTCACGGCACTGCTGTTCACCATAAAGTGGTACAAAAACCCTACTTTGTGGAACATCATCCCACTGGCGCTGGCGATCGGGCTCGGCATGATGGCAAAGCTCTCGGCGTGGCTGGCAGCTCCGGCGGCGGCAGCGGTCTTTATCGCCGTATTCATCAAACATATCAAGAAGCCGCTCCCCTATCTGGAGCAATACGGGGTGTTTCTGCTGTTCTGCGTCCCCACGGCGCTCTGGTGGGAGATCCGGAACTACATCCGGTGGGGCGTTCCCATCACCTACATCCCCATGCTGTCTATGGAAAGTGAGCAGTATGTGGGGGATCATCCCACACTCGAACGGCTGTTTGATTTCTCACCGTTCCAGTTCAGTTATATCTACGACTGCTTCACGATGTACGGGCAGGATTACAACGAATATAACCCGCTGATCGGGCTGATGAAGACGGCGGTGTTTGACGAATATGTCAACACCTATCACACAAAGCATGTCGCCGGGTTCGGCGAGGTGCTGTTCTGGAGCCAGGTGGTGCTGGCGGCGCTGGTGCTGTTCTGCATGATCCGCTTTCTGGTACACCGCGGCACCATGAAACCGTCGATGAAGATCGGGCTGCTGCTGACATATATCATCACGCTCGGCAGCTACTACAGCTTCTGCTTCACATTCCCGCACACCTGCACCCAGAGCGCCCGCTATGCGACACCGGCGCTCTATGTGAGCCTGCTGTTCCTCGGTCTCTGGTCGATGGAGATGAAAGGCAAGCCCGCTGCCGTCCTGCGATGGTGCATCACAGGCGTGGCAGGGGTCTTCATGGCGGCAAGTCTGGCGGTCTATGGGTTTATGATGTTCGTTTAGCCGGAACAGACCCGCCGGACAGCGGCAAATCATGTTTTCACAGGGACACACGGGAATCAATTTTAAGAGGGTGCAGCTTTACAGTAATCATACACATTAAAATACCCGATAATTGGTTTCCCTGATAGGGACAAGCCACCACTTGTCAGGAATGATTCACCACGAAGGGAGTACAGCTATGATACGCTATGACAATGCAGTCACAATGAACCCCGCCGGCTTCGTTCTGCTGGCAGACTATGTGCCGGGCATCGTACAGGAGATCCGGTACTATTCCACCTACAATTTTGTCGGCGAACGCATCGACGGCTATGAGGAGCCCTGTGCGATCATCACGAAGGAAGCCGCCCGGGCACTGAAAACTGTCAGCAACGAGATGCAGGTGCAGGGCTACCGGCTGAAGGTGTTTGACGCCTATCGTCCGGCAGCGGCAGTCAAGCATTTCGTGTTCTGGGGGCTGGAGGATCAGGATGTCCGGATGAAGGAGTACTTCTATCCGGATCTGGAAAAGCAGGAGCTCTTCCAGAAGGGCTACATCGCCAGCCGTTCGAGCCACAGCCGTGGCAGCACGATCGACCTGACGCTGCTCGACATGAAGACCGGCAAGGAGCTCGACATGGGCAGCCCGTTCGATCTGTTCAGCGAGCTGTCGCATCCGGACAGCCGTGAGGTCACGGAGGAGCAGTACAAGAACCGGATGCTCCTGCAAAACGTGATGGTCCGGAACGGCTTCGATCCGATCGACTGCGAATGGTGGCATTTCTCTCTGCACAACGAGCCCTATCCGGATACCTATTTTGAGTTCCCGGTCTCCTCGGCATATCTGAAACGATAAGAATATACCGCACAAAGCTACAGCTCTGTGCGGTTTTCTGTCATGATACGATGCCTGAGATGCGGAGAATATAGAGCACGGTCGATCCGATGTGGCAGATGATGATGAGCAGGATCAGGGGGCTGCTCAGTGCGATGCGCACGCCTCTCTCCTGCTGTGCCACGGTGGCACGGGGGAAGCGGTCAACGATCAGGAGCTTGATGATCACCACCAGACCGATCAGCGCCAGTGCGGTATAGATAAAATCTCCGATCCTCGAGGCGAGGTCAAACTCATGCTCATAGAGGAAGCTGAGCACCTCGGCTGCGAGGTTGACGGACATATGGCAGATGATCGCCGGAACGAGCGAGTCATGCCTTACGGCAACGTAGCCGAACAGGCAGCCTGCCACGAATGCCAGCAGGAACTGCGGCACGTTCTCGTGCCAGATGCCGAAGATGAACGCTGTCATGATGATGCCGAAGTGCTGGTTGCTGCGGCTGAGGTTCTTCAACACAAAGCCTCGCATCAGCAGCTCCTCGGTGATGGGCGCCACGATAACGCTGTAGACGAAGCTCACGATGATGCCCCGGGTGCTTGTCGGGACGAGGGAATCCGCCTCATCAAACAGCAAAATACCGTTCGCATCAAATAGATCCACCACCGTTGTGGCTGCCACGCCCATCCCTGCCTGGATACACAGCGCAGCGCAGATATAGGCGAACATCAGCCCGGGCGTCAGATCCTTTGTCCGGAAGAGGTTCGGGATGGGGATCCTGGTCGCTTTACAGCCGAAAACGGCGACCAGCACATTGCAGGTCCCGTAGACCAGCATACTGAGCACGAGCCACATGGTGGAGTTGTCCAGGTAATCCGCTAAGAGCTCGTTATAATTGTACGGGAGCTCGCCGACTGCCGCACGGTCCACCATCCTGACAAGCTCCTTGATGCCGAGCACCATACCGATGGCGAGCGCATTGCTGACCACGAAATGCCCCATCAGGAAGCCGCCCACGATGTTGTGGAAGCGCCGGATGCGGCTGCGTTCCCTGCCGTCGGGGAGTCTTGGCAGGCGGAACCCTGCAAGGCGGATCTCCGGCATGACGGCGCCGTAGTCACACTGGTAGCTGTGGAACTCCGAGGGGTTATCAAACGGATCCTGCGGGTCGGGCATGGCGCCGATCTCATCCGATCCTGTATCATTTACGATGTAGAAGTATTCGTCGCTCAATTTTTTCACTCCTTTGCGGGGCATCGCTGCCCTCTTTCTATTGTACCACAAAATCTTGGATTCGTAAACACTTTTTTGAAAAAAACGGAGATCAATTTAGGAAAGCACTGAACAAATCGGTAATACAGTACTTCGAGGATAGCAAAAGGGCTGTTTGTGGGGCTGTGCCCCACACCCCCTGTACTGATTTACGAATAAATCAGTACTTCCTTAGAAAAGCGGGGCTGAGGGGGACGGCTTGACAGTGATGATGCACAATATCACACCGGATCATTGATCCCCCTGGGAAAAACCTGCCAGCTTTCAGCATTTTCTGCAAGCGGGGAAATTTTTTTGCATATCCGCCGCAAAAGATATGGACAAAACAGAGAAAATATGCTATAATAAGTACAACAAACCATCACAACCTGTCCGGCAGGAGAAAGGAAGCGCTTTATGCGGCACGAAAAATCGTGCGGTGCGATCGTGTACCGCAGATTTCACGGGAATATCGAGATCCTTCTCATCCGCCACATCAACAGCGGACACTGGTCGTTCCCCAAGGGGCATGTAGAGGCTGGTGAAACAGAGGTCGAGACTGCCATCCGTGAGATCAAGGAGGAGACGTCGATCGACGTGATCATTGACCCGACCTTCCGGGAGACTGTCTCCTATTCCCCGAAACGTGACACCCAGAAGGTGGTCGTCTACTTCATCGGGAAGGCACGCAATTACGACTATGTCCCCCAGGCGGAGGAGATCTCCGAGGTGCGGTGGGTGGATATCGGTCATGCGGCGCACATGCTGACCTATGAGAATGACAAAAACATCGTCATCAAGGCAAGGAACGTCATCAAGAATGCGGCGGGATGAGACATAGTGAATGAAAGAGCTTCCGGGGATCCGGAGGCTCTTTTTTTAAACTCTAAGATCTTGCTTCGACTGCCCCCACACCCCGCAAAAGGCTTTTTTGACAGACTAAGAGCTTCCGGGTTTTCCGGAAGCTCTCTTGTTTCAGATGCCTGTGACCACACGCATATTCACAGCAAGCGGCATCACATAGACGAACAGGATCGTCAGAACGCCGAGCAGGATCGCAAGCAAGAAGGCGACCTTCTGCACCTCTGCCGGGATCGTCAGCTTCCGGCGGCAGCGCTTGCAGACCACACAGAGCACGATGCCTGCCAGTGTGATGAGCAGACCCGGGACAAAGCCCTTCGCTGTGCCGGTGACGGTGATCGTGTTATTGCCCTCCGCAAGATCGATGCAGAGCATATCGTCAAATACTCTTGCCGGTGTCACGGTCTTGCCGTTGACACGGACTTTCAGGCTCTCACTGTAGGGGATGCTCAGGATCAGGCGGTCGCCGGCGGATGCCTGGACCGTTCCGGTAAGCTTGCCTGCCTTCTGGTTGAAGTCAGCAGCCTGCGGCGTGCTGCTATAGAGCATGTCCAGATCCATCAGGAACACGCCGAAGGAAGCACAGTCGCAGTCCCGGAGACATTTCACATCGACCTCCACGGTCTCATTCTCGAACACGCCGAGTCTCAGGAGCCCGTTCTCGCCGCTGGAGGGATAGCAGCCGTTGACGCAGTTGCCGTTGACTGTAATGCTGAAACTGTCGTTGATCTCCTCCTTGATGGAGTTGGAGACCTTGTCGAAGCAGTCGAAATACAGGCTCTGTTTGCCGGTGACATCGACCGTGTAGTGCAGCTCCGTGCCCTCTTCGAGGTAGTAGCGGTCTTCGAGCTTCTCGATCTCGTCGGCGTTTTCGGCTTCGCAGCGTACCACGAGCTGATCGCCGGGGTTGCCGATCGTGTTCTCATAGATGTACTGCTGCACCTCGCAGCGCTCCATCTCGGAGATGTTGAGATCGCCGGAAGCATGGGTGACGATGCCGAGCGGCAGCGAATAGCCGATCGGGTCGATGGAATACTTGTTGTTGTAGTAAACAGTATCCCGGTGCGGCTCGCCGGCACGGATGTTGTACTTCATGCAGAACAGCGCATCGGTCAGCTCGGTGCCGCCGTAGGAGCCGACTTCCATCCAGTAGGAGGAGTAGCCCATGCGCTTCATCATGTCCATATAGTCGAAGGAGGTCAGGGAGGTGTAGTGGCTGATGGAATTGTAGCCCATCGCTCCGACCAGATTGATGTCGAACAGCTTGGACGACGTGCGCACCCGGTAGAAATCCTCATCCTCGATGCGGTCGCCGAGATCCATGACCATGCGCTGGTCAACGGCACGCTCCGGCTCCTTGTAATGCGCCGAGCTCATGTAGATGTCGAGATTGCAGTAGCCCTCGACCGCCAGCAGCAGCGCACAGAGCATCGTGAAGACTTCCCGTGTGAGCCGCCCCTTGCGGAACAGCATGTAGTACAGCAGATAGGTGCCGCCGAGGAAGAACATCATCTTGATGATCATGTGGAAGGAACGGTCATTGCCCCACAGACCGCCTACATAGGCAGAGACGGCGTCCCGGTTGTCCTTGACGAAGGCGAACATGAACCGTGTGACAAAGAACAATGCTGTCGAGCAGACCATCAGGAGCGCAAACAGCGGCATCAGCTTGCCTTTCAGCTCCTTGACAGGGCGGTGCTTGGCATCGCTGAACATCATTGCGGTCGCAGCGATCATGACGAACTGTGGGATGAAGCCGTAGCGGGACGGGAATGCCATATAGCTGCCAGTGTGCCACATCAGGTTGAGCGGCTCCACATACAGCGGGATGCACAGCAGCGGGAGCAAAAACAGATAGAAATTGACCCGCTTCTCCCGGCGCTTGCCGTCCATGATGCAGACAAGGAAGATCACCAGCACCAGCACGGCGTGCATCAGCGTGGGGAGCGTTGTCTGGTAGCGGGCAAAGAAGCCGCTGTTCTCGAAGGGCTCGAAGAAGCTGCCCTTTCTGCCGCTGCCGAGGTACTGGATGAAGCTGGGCAGCCAGACCGCCGCCGACAGCAATGCGGCAAGCAGAGAGCCCGTCACAAAATCAACGGCAGCATAGGTGTATTTCTTGTCCTTCCAGTACATGAAGCAGAAAAGCCCCATGAACAGGAGGACATAGAGCACGATCATGTAGCCGATGTAGTAGTTGACGATCATCATGGCGGTCAGGACTGCGACATAGGGCCACAGTCTCCGGTGATCGAGCATCTCGCCGAACGCTGTCATCAGCAGCGGGAAGAGGTACATCATATCCAGCCAGATGTTGTTCTGGTAGTAGAGCATCGCATAGCCGCTCAGCGCATAGGCGACGGAGAAGATGCCGCCCCAGACCGCATCGAGCGCCGGTACCCTGCGGCGGAAATAGACCACCGCTGTCAGGGAGCAGAGCATGAGTTTCAGGATGCAGAGGATATTGACAAAATAGATCATGTCCATCTTATCGACGAACAGAACGAGCACCGAGAGCGGGCTGGACACGAAGAAGAACACGACCGCCCACATATTCATGCCGCCGGCATTGTCAAAATTGAGGAACAGCCCGTCCTTGCCGGTCAGGATGTCCTTGAAGTCGCACAGAAGCGGAACGACCTGCTGGGTCATGTCGCACCATGCGACCGTCCCCTCCCCGAAGGGATAGAGCTTGTTCGCATAGAAATTGACAAGCATGAGTGCCATCACAGCAAGCGGCGGCAGCAGATAGGGCAGGAGCTTCTCCACCCATTCCGGGATACCGGCTTTCTTCTTGGCAGGCTTTGCAGTCTCTGCCGGAGCAGAGGTGCGTGCGGTTTCTTCCATAGATCAGACCTCGCTTAATATCGGTAAATTTCAGGTAATCAACTTATTTATTATAGCAAATTATCGGCGAAAAGTCAATGCAAATTCCCGTATTATGGCAGGAAATACAAAAAGTGCCTGTATTTCCGCCGGGCATCATGCAAAAGTGCGGAGCCCGCACGGGCAGACGCACGCCGGGGCTTCGTTGCATTGGGGGCGCAGAACATACGCTGTTGGTGCACCATCCATTGAACCCCCGAAGAACTGCACAGGAGCAGCTTTAGCTGCGATGTGCTAAGGAAAAACAGCGATGCCCCCTTTGCGAAGCATTGGGGGCATGCGATAAACGAAGAAGTGCATTTTCAATCCGCGAAGCAACCTGCCCGCGGGGGCTCCCCGCTGCCTTATTGGGGGGTGAAGTCTCGGATGTCTCCGACTTCACGACCGGCTCCAACGGCGGCGGCATAGATCAGGATGATCGCCGCATCGGTGGCATTGATGAGCTGGTCGCCGTTGACATTGGCGTTCTCTGCCTGTACCTCGGTCAGACCGGGATCCGTGCCGGCACCGAGCCTTGCGGCTGCGATCAGTACCAGCGCTGCATCGGATGCGTTGATCAGACGGTCGGCATTGACATCGCCGGCGCCGATCGAAAGGGTCTCCCCTTCTGCAATGACGGTCTCGTACTTGCCGTCATTGTCCGTGTCGGCTGCCACACCGATGTTGGTGGGCGAGATCTCGTAGACCAGAACATTCTTGTAGTTTGTGGAGAACGTCAGATAGGCATAGTGCGTGGTGTTGCAGGCGAACAGATCCACATCGTGGAGATCATCGCCCCGCAGCACATAGCCATCCGGGGAGATGGCACACAGCATGTTGTTGCCGCCCTTGCCTCTGACCTGGAGCTTGAACCAGTCGGTCACGCAGCGCTCCTTGTTGGTGATGATGGAGAAATCATAGGTCAGGTTCTTGCCCTTGAGCTCGATCTGTCCCTTGGGGCTGAAATAGACATTGGTCGTGTTGTCCACCTCGCTGATGTAGACAACATCCTCGTAGTCCATGATCGTCTCGAAGGAGGCAGGCGCCGTATCGTCATACAGCTCGTAGGAGGCTGTCGGGTTGCCGAGACCGTAGGCATACCAGTCGTGGAGCTCGCCGCTGGCATCCGTGTTGAAATACGGCTCGATTCTGCCGCTGTCGCCGAGGCTGTCGTTGCCGGTGCCCTCGATCGTGCGGATGCAGGGGTTCTCCTGGCTGCTGTTGAGGATGGCAAGACCCGGGAGATAGACGGAGCTGGGCGTATCGACCATGAGGTCGGTGTAGTTCTTCATGCCGGTGTGCTTGAGGACATTGCGGATGAAGCCGTATTTCTCATTGCTGCCGAAGGAAGCATCCCAGTAGCAGTAGGTGTTGCCGTAGCAGTAAGCCGGGAGCATCCAGCTGTAATCATCGGAGCGATAATACAGACAGGCGTCGTCCAGGAGATAATTCTGAGACAGATAATTCGGGTCGGCGATCAAAATGCGGCGGTCATAGTAGTGGGTCGAGCCGTTGAAATAGTAGCTCCAGCTGCCCTTTTCTGCGCCATAGGCCAGAATGGAGTGCAGGCCGGAGGTCTGTCCCTGGGAATTGGTCATGCCGAAGATGAGGTTGATCAGCCCGTCGCCGGTGCAGACGGCGGATTCGAGCGTCCGGATAAATTCATCCTGTGTGCGGGTGTCGAGGATGCGGTTGACGCTCGTGTTGCGGGCGATCTGGTTCATGCAGGGGATGTTCTGCATCTCAAAGACGAAGTTCGTCAGCGAGAGCATATCCTCGGTGTTCTCGTTGCGGTTGACGACCTTGTCGGCGTCATAGCGGGTCAGGTCGAGCTTGCCGTTCTTGGCGAGGATCTCGGAGATCGTGATGCCGAAGCAGGCACCGCCGAAGCTCTTCTGCATGTCATCGCCCATGTTCTTCTGGAGCAGCTCACGCTCGACATTGGTCAGACCGAAGTCGCCGCCCAGCTTGTAGAGCATCTTGCTGTTGATGTAGTAGCCGTAGGTGTAGTAATTGCTGCTGTTGTCAAAGCTCCAGTTGTCCTGTCCCCAGATGAAGTTTGTATCGCTCGGCTCGGAGGGGATCACCGGCGTGACAGTACCGTCCGTGACGAGCCAGCTGACCGTCAGCTCGATGTCGATATCGCCGGTCATGGTGACGATACCCGTCCACTGACCGGTCTTGTGCATCTCCTTGCTGATCGACGTGTAGGCAAGGCTGAATCCTTCGTTGAATCCGGTCTTCTCCGTGTAGACGTCGCTCGAATACTCCTTGCCGTCCGGGTCGATCATCCGCATCAGCACCGTATAGCCGCCGACTTTGCCGTCGAGCCGCCTGCCGTTGTCGAGGTCGGTCAGCTCATAGCAAAGATAGGCTCTCTGACCGAGGCTGAACGGGTCGCTGTTGCCGCCGTAGGGATCGCCCATTTTCTGGTCAGATGACCAGACATGCAGATTGACATAGGGGATGGTCACGTCCCAGTAGACGGTCGTCTCCACATAAACATCACCTGTCACGCTGACGGTGCCCTTCCACTTGCCGAGCATCTCGGCGGTATGACCGATATAGTTCCGGGCAGCGCTGACATCCGTGCCGTAATCGTCATGGTAGCTGTATTCACTGCTGTAGGTCATCTGATGGGAAATGATGCCGTTGGGATTGTAGATGACAGCCTTGGCTTCAAAATTGATGTCGTTCGCCAGCTTGCCGGTCGAGTCGTTCGTGAGCTCGTAGCAGATGAAGTGCATGTTGCCACGGTGATAGACGGCGTTGGCTTGCCATTCGCCCATCCGGTCATCCGACACCCAGAGATGCAGGGTATAGGACGTGCCGCCCGCCTTGATGGGTGCCGACCAGCTCTGCATCGGCTGGTTGGTCGCTACGGAGACCGCCGCAGAAGCCGTCACGCCCGCCGGCAGAAGCAGCAGGTTCACGACACTGAGCACGATCGTCAGCAGCAGGGCAGTCAGTTTGTTACAGTTTTTTTCATGGATATCCCCCTTCCCATAGATAGACCAATACCGCACGACCTGAAAAACGCCGGATCGTGCGGTGAATGAGTATGTTTTGCGATCAATATTCGATCATATCGCCGAAGCTGATCTTCTTGATGGACTTGATGTTCTCGGTCAGATCCAGACCGCTCCAGTTCTTGCCGCCGAAGGTGCCCATATTTGCCGGATAGGACGGCAGGTTGCCGTTGCTGTAGATGAACTCGATGATGCACTTGCCTGTGCCGCCGAATCTGTGGTATCTGCCCTCGCCGTCGGAGCCGTTGCCCTTGCTGTCGCAGATCTTGACGGTGAACTGTGCGCCGTTCTCCATCTCCACGAGGAAACGGTCGCCGCATCTGCCGTAGAAGAGACCCATCGCACAGCAGTAATCGCCGTAGGGATCACGCATAACGCCCATGTTGGTGATGGCGTCCACCGTGCAGCCCTGGATCGCACTGTAGGCGGGATCCTTCTTCAGACCGCTGACAGGCTCATAGGCGAAGCAGTTCGTCCAGCCTTCCTCATGCGGGTACTCGGCAAGGACTTCGACCTGCTCGGTATGACCGATCGCAGTGCCGGAAACGGCGCTGTTGCCGTCAGCCTCGACCGTGATCTGGTACTCGGAGTTCTCACGCAGACCGGTGACATAGCACAGACCCTCGGACTTCTTCTCGTAGTAGATCATGCTGGAATAAGCGTAATTCGGATCGGTGGACTCGCAGCGGACATTGTAGGTCATGCCGTCTGCGGCGTTCCATGTGACCTTGAGGCAGGATACGGAGATCCTGGAAACATTCAGTGCCTCAATGGTATTGACCGGTGCCGGTGCTGTTACAAGCGCTTCGCCGACGCCTGCATTGGCAGCGTGGCAGAGGATGCCGGTGGCATCGGAAGCGTTGATCATGCCGTCGCCGTTGAAGTCGGCTGCGTTCTCCTGGGAGAGCGTCAGACCGGACTCATCGCCGGTGCCGATGATCGCTGCAACGATCAGGACCTTGGCGGCATCGCTCGCATTGACGATCTTGTCGCCGTTGATGTCGCCGGGCTCCAGAGCGGTCTCATACAGGCTCTGGAAGCAGATGCCGAACATAGCGGCATATTTCTCGGCAGTCGAGCTCGGATAGCCGATCAGCGTACCGGCTGTGATGGTCGTGCCGGTCTCCTCGCCGCCGCCGATCTGGCAGTCGATGTTCAGTACCGTGACCTTATCCAGCGCCTCGCACTGGAAGAAAGCGCCGGTACCGATGTAGTCAGTGGATTCCGGGATGATCACCTGCTGTAATGCGGTGCAGGCGTAGAAGGCGTTCTCGCCGACCGTTGTCAGGTGCTGCGGGAGCTCAGCCTCGGTGAGTCTGGTATCCGCAAAGGCACTGGCACCGATCTCCTCCAGGGAATCCGGGAAATTCACAGCGGAAACACCGCTGCTGTAAAATGCAGAATCGCCGATCACGGTCAGACCTTCAGGAAGTGTCACATCCTGAAGGAATGCGCAGAAGCGGAACGCATTGGCGCCGATGGAGGTCATGCCCTCCTTGACTACGATGTGCTCGATGCTGCTGCGGATGTCGTACCAGGGCGTATCCGATGCGCTTTCATAATCCGCCATCGCCCCTGTACCGCTGATCGTCAGTGTACTGTTACCGTCAAAGCTCCATTCGGCGTTGCTGCCGCAGCTGCCGTTCTCGGAAGCGTGTGCGGTGATAACAGTAGAGTTCGTCGGCGTGACAATCCCTGCAGGCACACACAGCAGCGCTGTGCAGGCTGTCAGGATCACTGTCAGTCGTCTATTCATAGATCATCCTCCTAAGATAACCGGTCGGCAGACCGGATCAAGGCAGGCATCTTCCTGCCGCTGGTTGGTTCAAATTGCCACTAATTGGCATTTCCTTCTGTTTCCTTTGCTATTATAGCACAAAAAAACAAAAATGTCAAATCGGTAACAGAAAAAACCACAGGATGCACGAAAAAAAAATCTGATCCCACGCCTAATTTTGTAGGATCAGAAGAAATTTTGTAATATTTTTGGTATATATTGGCAGATGATAGTCAAGCTATGATATGTAAATTCCGTCAAAGACGCACCCCAAAAACGCTTTTTTCTATTGCATTTTGATGCGTCGGGTCATTTCCAGGTACCCCAGGACTGGATCTCCTTATGGATCAGGCAGTAAAGCGCCGAGAGGAAAACGAACGCTGCGATCACCCCGCAGAGGGCGCCGGAACTGTCCACCAGAACGTCCCGCAGCTCACAGGAGCGCCCCGGGACAAGGCTCTGGTGCAGCTCATCCGTCACGGAATAGACCGCCGATGCCAGAAATGCGAGCAGAGCGCCCGCCTTCATGCGGTGCAGCCAAAGATAGCAGAGGAACGCAAGCAGCGCATATTCCGAGAAATGTGCCCCTTTCCGGACGACTAAGGTCAGACCGGAGATGATCTTCTCCTGGTCTGCGGCGTCAAATTCCCGGAAATTGGTCAGCATATGCCGTGCGGCAAATGTGGCAAAGCGGCTGCTGGTCACGGTGCTGTCATCTGCCGGCTGTGCGGACATGCAGAAGATGAAGACCATCAGCGCCAGCATCAGGAGCGGAAAGATGAAATGCCAGTATTTTTGGATCATAGTTCTCCTTTCGGGATCAATCGGGTTCGGCATTGTAGAAAATGCGGTATTTGCGGACATTGTGACAGCGTGTACTGTTGACGAGCCCGATCGCCGTGTACATACACAGCACCGCCGTGCCGCCTGCGCTCATGAAGGGCAGCGGGATGCCGATAACGGGCATCGTCTTGAGCACCATGCCGATGTTCATGAAGCAGTGGGCAAAGAGCATGCCGAACGTGCCGACGCAGATGAATTTGCCCTGTAGATTCTTGGAATTGACGCTGTCGATGAGCACCTTTGTGCAGATGAACACGAGCAGTCCGAGCACGAGCAGCGAGCCGATGATGCCCCAGACCTGTCCGACGTAGGAATAGATGAAGTCGTTGTGCATCTCCGGGACACGGACATAGTCCCCGTCGAGGAGCCCTGCACCGAACGTGCCGCCGTTGGCAAGTGCGGAAAGCGCCCGATCCTGCTGGTATTCGAGGTTCTCCGGATCGGTGCCGGGATGGATCAGCACGAGGATACGGTTCTTATGCGTATCCTGCAACAGGAAATTCCAGGCGACCACGCAGGCGGTCGGGATCAGAATGGCTAAGGACAGGATATAGCGCATGGCGATCTTCGAGCTGAGCAGCTCCGCCAGGAAGATGATGCCAAAGACGATCGCCGTACCATAGTCGCCCTGCAATGCCACGATGCCGATCGGGAACAGCCCGTGCAGGCAGAGCAGGAGCATGTGCGTGAGCTTGTTCATCTGCTCCTCATCCCTTGCTAAATGGTAGGAGAAGGTCAGGATGAACGCCAGCTTCAGCAGCTCCGAGGGCTGGAGGTACAGCGGACCGAGCTGGAGCCATGCACGGTCGTCCGCACCGCCTCTGCTGTAGCCGAGGGGCGTGAACGTCAGGAGCGTCATGACGGCGGCAAACGGCGCATAGATGAACCACAGCCGGATGTACTTATTATAGTCGATCACGCTGAGCACGACGACCATGATGATGCCCAGGACGCTCGCCACGAGCTGCGTCCGGAAGGTACCCATGTCGCAGCGGCTCTCGAGCTCATTGGAGGCGATGCTGAACAGCATCAGACAACTGATCGCCGAACAGATCATGACAGCGAGGATCAGCGAGGTGTCCGATGTACGGAAGTATTTCTTTGCTTTTTCAAAAAATTCTTTCACGGTTTCTCCTTCCTGTCCTGCTTCGGAGCAGCCGATCCCGCCTGTTTCAGGTATTTGCTTGCGAAGCCGCGGAACTGCAGTGCCACAGCAATGTCATTCCGGGTGATGTGGTCATTGCCGTTGAGGTCGGCGGATGTCAGCGCCAGCCGCTGGAGGCGGGAGAAGGCTCTGGCGCTCAGACCGTAGCGGAGATGTACCTGCCGCAGGAGCACCTCGGCGGCTTCGTCCATCCGGCACCAGTCGGCGAGCATGTTGTCGGGGATCATGGCATTGCAGTAGATGTCCGTCCCCTGGAAGCGGTCATTCTGGCGGGAACGTGCCGCCTCCACCCGCTCCCGGATCACCGCGGAGCTCTCCCCCTTCTCCTTGGAAGCAAGGTCATCAAACGACACAGGATCCACGTCGATGCACATATCGAAGCGGTCGAGCAGCGGTCCGGACAGGCGGTTCATATAGGATGCGATCTGGTTCGGGGAGCAGGTGCATTTCTTGTTCGGGGCGCCGTAATAGCCGCAGGGGCAGGGATTTGTCGCTGCCACAAGCATGATGCTGCACGGATAAACCGCCGAACCGGCTGCACGGGAGATGGTGACCTCCCGGGTCTCGAGCGGCTGTCGGAGGATCTCGAGGGTGCTCCTGCCAAATTCCGCCAGCTCATCGAGGAACAGCACGCCGTTGTGCGCCAGCGAGATCTCGCCCGGTGTCGGGATCGAGCCGCCGCCGATCAGTCCGGCGGGTGATACGGTGTGATGCGGGGAGCGGAACGGACGCTCGGTGATGAGCGGGTCGTTCTTGTTGAGGAGCCCTGCCACGGAATAGACATTGGTCGTTTCGAGGATCTCGGCTCGGGACATCTCCGGCATGATCGTAGGCAGGCGGTTCGCCAGCATACTCTTGCCGGAACCGGGCGCTCCGATGAGCAGGATGTTGTGCCCGCCGGCTGCGGCAAGCTCCATGCCGGCTCTCGCCTTGACCTGTCCACGGACATCCGCCATGTCGATGATATGCTCCGGACGGCGGACGCCATCCGGCTCATAGGGCTCCGCAGGTTCGAGCGGCTGCTGTCCGAGGAGGTGCATCACGAGGTCGCCGACCGTCTCGATGCCATAGACCTCGATGCCGTCGATGACCGATGCCTCCCGCACATTGTCGGCGGGGACGAAGATGCGCTTGAAGCCGCTGTTCCGGGCGAGCATCGTCATGGACAGCACACCGCGGATGCCGTGGAGCATCCCATGCAGTCCGAGCTCGCCGATGAAGACGGCATCCTGCAAGGTATCCGGCAGAACGCCCATCGCTTGCAGCAATGCCACGCAGATGGCAAGATCATAGGAGCTTCCGGTCTTTTTCACATCGGCAGGGGCAAGGTTGAGCAGGACTCTCCCCTTCGGGAACGTGATCTGCATCGAGCCAAGGGCGCTACGCACACGGTCACGGCTCTCCTTGATGCCGATGTCCGGCAGACCGCCGATGTCGAACTGGTTATGTCCCCTGGAGACCTCTGCCTCGATGGTCACGGGGAAGGCATTCATGCCAAACAGACCGATGCTGTTGGTGATCGTAAACATGGTATCACATACTTTCTATCACGATAATCAGAAACGAACCTGTTATTCAGGGAAAGATTTTTTGGAGCCTCCCCTATTTCGTGGGGGAGGGAAGGTTTTAAGGGAGCTGCGCCCCCTTAACCCGTTTTTCGATCTCTCAGAGCTTCGGCACATCCGGCACCGTGGGAAGATCCGGCACTGCGCCCGGCTCCGGGATGGAGGAGAGGATGCCGGCAGTATCGAGCTTCGGATCCGGCACATCCCATGTCGGGAGGGCGATGTCCTCCGCCTTCGGGAGCTCCGGCTCGGGGAGCGGCTCGGGCTCGGCGGCAGCTTCGAGGATGTCGTCGATGCCGGGCATCTCATCCGGCGCATTCGTATGCATGGTATACGCCGCTGTGACCTGCGGTTCGGGCTGTATCGTCTCAACGGGCTCTGATGCCGGGACAGGCGTGCCATCCAGGTCGAGCATCGAGCCGCTGCGCTTGCCGTCGAGCTTGTGATCCGCTTCATATTCGGAATTGCGTGCCTGCTCCTCAAAGCGCTCGTTGAAATAGGGATACCCCGGCTGCTTCATGATCCAGGGCATTTTCTTGTACTCCGGGATCGCAAGAAGGAACAGCCCGAGCAGGACGGCGCCGACGATCCAGTGATAGCACCCCGCCAGCATGGCAAGGATGATCTCGATGAGCAGGGCGATATAGAGCTTGGTATGCTCCTGTGTGCCGAAGAACGCAAGCGCCAGCGTGCCGCCGGAAAACAGCAGCGCCAATATGCCATAGCCATAGGCAAGGTGATCGACCCGGTTGCCGCCGCCCGAGATCGCCTCAACGGATTCATTGCGCTTGACATTGGAATAGAGATTGACGATGGAGAAGATGACCCATGCCACCGCCATCCCGATCAAAGCGATCTTGCGTATTTTCGGGTTTTTGACCGTCTTGTAGACGACAACGCCTACAATGATGCAGATGAGCATGAGCAGGATCCCGATGATGCTCTTGAACGGATTGACCGCAGCCTGTCCCTCCGAGGTATAGACGGCGGACTGGATCGCTTCGGTGGGATCCTTCCGGCACCAGACCACGGTCATGCAGAAGAAATTGGCATACAGAATGACGGCGGACAGGATCAGCCGCAGCATGTGATTGCGCTTGTATTTCAGCATGAGCGTGGAACAATGGGCATAATGCGAGGTGTCGTGCGTGGCCTTGTGATTCATAACGTTTCCCTCCCTGGGCATAGTTTACTATTTTATAGTATAGCACAAACGGAGGGGTTCGTCAAGCAAAAAACGCCCCGCAGGCATCTCTCCGCCTATACTATTATAATGTATAAAAAACCGGGCGCCTTTTTCGATGCAGGTGCCCGGTCACAGGATCAGTAGGGTGTCATGTCATAGCGCTCCCGCAGCTTGGCGAGCGCCTTCTTTTCAAGGCGTGAGACATAGGAGCGGGAGATGCCCAGCTCCCGGGCGACCTCCCGCTGGGTCAGGGGGATATGCCCGTAGAGCCCGTAGCGGTGGGTCAGGATCTCCAGCTCCCGCTCGTCCAGACATTCCTGCAAAAAGCGGTACAAAAGCTCCGTATGGATCGCCAGATCGACCTGTTCTTCGAGATTCGTGCCGTCTTCGAGGGTGTCCATCAGCGTCAGGGTGTTGCCGTCCTTGTCAGTCATGGCGGGCTCGTTCATGGAGATGTCCGTCAGGTGCTTCTTGCGGGAACGGAAGTGCATGAGGATCTCGTTTTCCACACACCGTGCCGCATACGTGGAAAACCTCGCCCCCTTCCGGAAGTCGAACGTATCCACCGCCTTCATCAGTCCGAAGGTGCCGATGGAGACGAGCTCCTCCTGTTCCTCCGGCGAGCCACGGTATTTTTTGACAACATGCACCACAAGGCGCAGATTGTGCTCGATGATGCGGTTGCGTGCCTGGATGTCCCCTGTCTCCATCTGCTCGAAGCAGGCAAGCTCCTCCGAGCGGGACAGCGGCTTCGGGAACAGATACGGTGCATCGGCATGTAGGATCCAGAGGATCATCCGGCTCAATAATTCCAGCAGCATAGGCATTCTCTCCTTTCGGGCAGCATTTCTCCTGCATTGCAGTGTATGACGGAGGGCTTTTCCGGTATGCCGGAAGTGTCCGCCTGTGGAGCGGATCCGTTCAGTTTACAGAAAGCTCACAATTTTGTTTTATTCTGTCAACGCCCTGCCGCACCGGATGCGGTACAATAATGACATACAGGAGTTTCACAAGGGAAAGATCCTCTTGCGGTGGCTATTGTGAATAGAAAACAGCATATGATAGGAGGAATCACAATGAACAAGACATGGAAACAAGCGGCTGCGGGGATCGTTGCGCTGGCGCTTATCACCGGCGGCACACCGGCGAATGTGGCAGGCTTCCTGACGGGGAACACGGGCATTACGGCAAGTGCGGCTGAGGGCACGCCCCTCTCCGTCGGCACGACCTATCTCATCGGCGACACCATCATCCAGAATGAAGATGCCTGGATGATCCTGGACGATGCACCGGAAACAGAGTAAAATCAGGTCCTGTACAAGACATTCGCCGGTCTGGCTGCCCTCATGGGCATCACCGGTGTGGCACTTGTCAGAAAGAGCCGCAAGGAAGACTGATCCGGCAAGCCTGCTCCTGTCATCCGCAGGGCGGCAGCGCATTTTCATAAACAGGATCAAACTTAAAGGCTGCGTGATGCCTGCGCAGCCTTTCTCTTTTTGTTGTGATAGATATAACAAACGGCTATATCACGTATGATACAAGGCAGATACCGGCAGCGGAGCATTTGCATAATCATACTTTTTATGTCAATCTTGTTTACACATGCACAAATGTCTTGCAATCTCCTGGAAGATATGGTATAATAAGAGAAGCAGTTTCTGCCAGATAATGAAAAGGAGTGGAGAATTATGAGTTTCAAGAAAAGAGCAGTCGTCCTCGCAGTGGCATGTGCGTTCATGACGGGCATCCTGATCCCGCCGGAGGCAGTGTTTCCCGGGCTGGTGCAGACGGCAGTTGCGGCAAACTACACCGAGGCAACAGCGGACGAGCTGACCTATCGTATCTATGAAGCCACCAGCGATGAAGCGGAGCATGTGATCATCACCAAGTGTGATACCTCCGTTTCGGGTGATTATACCGTACCGGCGACCATCGAGGGCTATCCCGTGACCGGTATCGAGCCCTCGGCATTCAAGGGCTGCAAGAGCATGAAGACACTGACGATCCCGGATAATGTGACATATGTCGGCTGGGACAACGGCTACTATGACAACGGTGCATTCCAGGAATGCTCTGGTCTGACAACTGTCAAGCTCGGTAAAGGCGTGACCAAGATCGGCACAAATGCTTTCAAAAACTGCACGGCGTTAAAGACCATCGAACTGAATGACAAGCTCGAAACGATCGAAGCAGCGGCTTTCAGTGGCTGTACGTCTCTGAATGGTGTGACTTTCGGCTCGGCGCTGTCGGTCATCGGCAAAGAGGCTTTTATGGGCTGCGAAACACTGTCGGAGATCACCGTTCCTGACAATGTGACGGTGATCGGCGTCAAGGCATTTTATGGCTGTAAGGGTCTGAAAACAGCTACGATCGGCAATGTGGCAGAGATCAAGGATTCTGCGTTCATGAATTGCACCAGTCTGTCCGCACTGACACTGAACGAGGGCATCACGACACTGAATCCCTGTGCATTCCAGAACTGTACCAGTCTGAAAACCGTGACGATCCCGGATTCTGTGACCACCATCGGCAAGGATAACGGATACTACGATCAAGGTGTTTTCGAGGGCTGCACCAGCCTGACAGAAGTCATCATCGGCAACGGCGTGACGACCGTCGGCAAAGATTGCTTCCTGGGCTGCACAGCACTCAAAACTGTCACCCTTGGCAGCAATGTGGAGACCATCCAGTCTGAGGCATTCAGTGGCTGTATCGCTCTCGGCTCTGTTACATTCCCGGAGACCCTGACAACGATCGGAGAGAAGGCATTCCAGAAATGCGAGCGTATGACCGAAGTGAACATCCCGGACAACGTGACCAAGATCGGCAAGGAGGCTTTCAAAGGCTGTAAGGCGATCAAAAACGCAACGGTAGGCGGTTCCTCCGTTCTGGGAGTCAGCGTATTCGAGGGTTGCACCAGCCTGACAACGCTGGATCTGCATGAAGGCATCACGGAGATCAGCAACTGCTTCTGCAAGGGCTGTACTTCGCTCAAAAAGGTCGTTATCCCGGACAGCGTAACGACTATCAACGTAGATCGTGGCTACTATGATGACGGCGCATTCTTCGGCTGCACCGGTCTGACAGAAGTCGTAATCGGCAGCGGCGTGAACAAGATCGGCAAGGACGCTTTCAATGGCTGCACGACGCTCAGAACGCTGACGCTCGGCGAGAATGTGACGACCATTGAAGCCGGTGCTTTCAGCGGCTGTACCGCATTGAAGGACTTCACCCTTCCGGATAGTGTTACTACCATCGGTGAAAAAGCATTCCTGAAATGCGAGGGCATTACAACCCTGAACGTTCCTGACAGCGTGAATGCAATCGGCGCCTCTGCTTTCAGCGGCTGTACTTCTCTGAAAACGCTGACCATCGGTGATGTTGCGACCATTGGCACATCTTCCTTTGAGGGCTGCACGAGCCTGAAAGACCTGACACTGAACGAGGGCATCACCAAGATCGGTGCTTCTGCATTCAAGAACTGCACTTCTCTGGGAAGCGTTGTAATTCCGGATACAGTGACATCTGTAGGCGAAAATCGTGGATACTACGATGATGGCGCATTCTTCAACTGCACAGGTTTGACCAGCGTAAAGATCGGTGACAGTGTAACGACCATCGCCAAAGATGCCTTTGCAAAGTGCGCTGCGCTGACAACCATCGACATTCCAGAGAGCGTTACCACGATCCAGGCGAGTGCCTTCAGCGGCACTTCTCTCAAAACGGCGATCGTCCGCAATGACACCTGCACCATCGAAGGCGACGAAAAGACCCTGCCGGTCGTTGAGGACGGCACGATCTATGGTCTTGCCGATTCCAAGGCACAGGCATATGCCGAGAAGTACGGCTACAACTTCGCCCTCATCGGCTCGGAGCCGGCTGAGAAGCCCACTGAAGAGCCGACCGAGGAGCCCACTGAAGAGCCGACCGAGGAGCCGTCTGAGCAGCCTACCGAGCCTACCGAAGAGCCGACCGAGGAGCCGTCTGCCAAGAAGGTCAACCCCGATGTCAACGGCGACGGCACGGTCAACGCTTCCGATGCCGCCGAGATCCTGATCTATTCCGCTATGTACGGCGCCGGTCAGATCGACAGCTTTGAGGCGTATATGGCAAAGTATCACACCAAGTGATCCCTGCCGCATCACATATGTAAAAACAGAGCAGCCCTGCCGTTCCGGAACGTGCAGGGCTGCTTTTTGGTATTTTGATGGATCATCCTGCCAGCGATGCGCCCATCTGCATGAGCGTGCTGCGCAGTTCGAGGTCGAGGATGTATTTCTGCGGGATCGCATTCAGTCCGAGCCTTGCGCCGAGCAGATTGCCGCAGACGGCACCGGTGGAATCGCTGTCGCCGTCGTGGTTGACCGAGGCGATCATGGCACCGTCGAAGTCCTCCTCATAGCGCACGGCACAGAACAGCGCCACGGCGAGCGCTTCGTCGCCGACCCAGCCTTCACCGAGCGTCTTGTATGCCTTGACGGGCGTGATCTTGGGATCGTCCGCCAGCTTGACGGCTGTCCCGAGCAGCTTGGTGAGATCCTTGAGATGCTTTGCCTTCGGATAGAGCCGCTCCATCGCTGCAATGGCGCTCTCTGCCGCTTCGTGCATCGTCATATCCGCATAGACCAGCTTGCGCACCATATGCACGAGCACCATTGCCGGCAGATAGCCGAGATCATGCCCATGTGTCAGCGCCGCAGCCTCTGCGCCGAGGCGGTCGGCTTCGTCCTCCGGCAGCTTGTCCGGGGAGAGCAGCCCGATCGGCGCCACACGCATCACGCCGCCGCAGCCCTTGCTCTGGTTGACCGGCTCTGCGACAGACCCGTCACATCCGCCCTCGATGGCGCTCAGGCAGGTGTTGCCGGGGGCTCGCCATGCGAACAGCTCCGGGATCCGGAGCAGCTTCGAGTGCGCCGCCTGTGCATCCTGTAGCGGAAAATGCTCATACTGCGTGCGGATCCAGTCCATGTAGGCACGCCGGATCCCCGCACGGTAGCCTGCGAAGGAGCTTTCCTCCGCTAAGAGCAGTCCCTCGGCGGTGAAGAGCGTCATCTGGGTATCATCCGAGACGAGCGCCTTTCCGTTGTGCAGTTCATATTCCGTGATGCCTTCCTTGCCATAGCGCTTGACGATCTCACGCAGACGGTCAAATTCGATCTCATAGCCGAGCGCATCACCGGCAGCTCCGCCGATGAGACAGCCCTGACAGCGGTCAAGTATCATAGTGTTGTCCTCCTTGGTTTTCTCTATTTATAGCTCTACAGTGGAAAGCGCCTCGCCGATCTTGTCACGGATGATGAGATCCGCCTGATCATCGGCAGAGGTGGCATCCCGGTTCATGATGATGAGGTGGCTCCCGTGGAAATAGCGCAGGAAGCCCGCCGCCGGATAGACATTCAGCGAGGTGCCGCCGACGATGAGCACATCCGCCTGTGCAATGGACTGCACGGCATGGTCCACGGTATCATTCGGCAGACCCTCCTCATAGAATACCACATCCGGCTTGACCAGCCCGCCGCACTGCTCACAGCGTGGGATGCCCTCGCTGTGGAGGATCCACGCCGCATCATACAGAGCGCCGCATTTCATGCAGTAATTCCGGTGAACGGAGCCATGCAGCTCGTCCACGGTACGGCTCCCGGCAGCCTGATGCAGACCGTCGATGTTCTGGGTCACGATGCAGGAGAGGATGCCGGCATCTTCGAGCTCGGCGAGCTTTTTGTGCGCAGCATTGGGCTTTGCATCGAGGCAGAGCATCTTGTCCCGGTAGAAGCGGTAGAACTCCTCCGTGTGCCGGTCAAAGAACGTGCGGGAGAGGATGGTCTCGGGCGGGAATTTGTACTTCTGGTTGTACAGCCCGTCCACGCTGCGGAAGTCCGGGATGCCGCTCTCGGTGGAGACGCCGGCGCCGCCGAAAAAGACGAGCCTGCGGGCATTCCGGATGATGGACTGTAACTGGTCATGCTGCTGTTGGGTCATTGTGGATCGCTCCTTTCATATGGTTAGATGGCTATGTGGATCCCCCGCATCCGGCGGGAAACATGCTGATCCGTGTGCTAAAAAGCCGCCCCGGCGGAGCGGCTGCAATGAGCGGAATGACTGGTATTCGGCACTATCAGGCATCAGACAAAGATGCGGATACCCCCGGGATCCGGGGGCTGTGGTTCTGTCTATAGTATAGCACATCGGTCGATTTTTGTCAAGGGGAAGTGCGCATAGAACAGGTGGATCAATTGTCGGGCGCAAGGGGTGGGGGGAAAAGAATACTTTTCCTATTGAACGAGCTTGCAGAACTGATCCCCGTGCGCCCCTCCTCCCCACACTTGACATTTCCTCCAAAATCGTGTATAATAGACCTGTGAGCAGACTATGCGATAGCGTGGACGTTTTAGTTCATGAGGAAAGTCCGGGCATCACAGAGCAGGATAGCTGCTAACGGCAGCCGAGGGCGACCTTAGGGCAAGTGCAACAGAAAAGAAACTGCCGCATCCGTGCGGTGAGGGTGGAATGGTGAGGTAAGAGCTCACCAGAGTACAGGAGACTGTACTGCTGTGTAAACCCTATCCGATGCAACGCCTCATGGGATCCTCCGTCACAACGCTGGCTCGGCGGGCGGTCAGGATCAGGGCGGCTCCAGCCATAGGGCGACCTATGGCGTAGATAAATTATCGCACACGACAGAACCCGGCTTATCGGTCTGGTCACACGGAGAGCCCCTGCCGGCAGCTTATGCTTTCGGCGGCTGGGCTTGCCTTTCTGTCCGTATGGAGCCATGCTTCGCAGGGGCTTCATGCCGGGCTGTTTGAGAGACTGCCGCACAGGGTGGCTTCAATGTAGTTCTTTTTGGAAAAGACCGCCTTACGGGGCGTCTTCATGTCGGGCTTTGCGCTCTTATTTTTTGACCGCCCTGCAAGGCGGAGGAGGCATATCTATGAAATACAGACTGCTGTGCTGCCTGTGTCTGGGGGCAATGCTCCTGACGGGCTGCAGCGCTAAGGAAAAGAACCAGGAACCGACACAGATCCCGGTCTATGAGGCACTGCCGCTGCCGGACATCAAGGTGGACATCCCCGAGGGCTATGAGACGACTTCCTCGGAGCTCTGCGAGGAGTTTTACAAGAAGGACGATGCGAGCATCATCATCACCGAGGACAAGAACGGTCCCTTCGATTCGACCTATGACTATTCGATCACGGCACTGAAACAGTACCAGCAGGTCGCAGCGACCGTCGAAGTGCTGAGCAATGATACCGTTGACTGCGTGAATGCCAGCGTGCAGACGCTCGAATTTCGCTATACCCTCGGGGAGAACGCCGAGGCGGATATGACCGTACTTGCCGGCTATGTGACGGACGGGCAGAGCATGTTCATCGTCACCTGCAAGTCCAATACCTCGACCTATGCGGAGCACCGTGACGAGTTTTTCACCGTCATGAAGTCGCTGATGCTGACGACGACCGGGTATATATCCTGAAAAATTTTGCATAACCCCTTGACAACCCGGAATGCGTATGCTATAATAAAACCGTCCCATAGTCCCAATGGGCAATGATCATGATTTTTTTGAGAAAGGAGGCAGCGTTATGATTTCCAGTTATAAATACAGCCATATCACCGGACAATTTCATCGTTATCACACAGAACACACGACAGCCGTCTGCCCTCCGGAGTGTGAGGCATAGGCTTCTGAGCTGAATTGCACCTGATCGGGCGCTTCTGTGGTCACAGGAGCGCCCTTTTTGTACGCATTCGGAGGTAGAGGGCGGCAGAACAGGAGGACATCATGTTCACGATACAGGGTGCATACACCTGCGCCACCGTCTATACAGACAACATTGACAGCTCTGCTGTCGGACAGATCCAGCAGCTCTGCAACCAGCCGTTTGCAGCGGGTTTGAAGATCTGCATCATGCCGGACGTCCATGCCGGAAAGGGCTGTACCGTCGGCACCACCATGACCGTCACCGACAAGGCAGTCCCCAATCTGGTGGGCGTGGACATCGGCTGCGGCATGGAGACCACCATGATCCGTGAAACACGCTTCGAGCCGCAGCAGCTCGACAAGCTCATCCGCCGGGAGGTCCCGTCCGGCTTTGCAGTCCGTGACAAGGTACACCGCTATGCGGAGAAGATCGAACTGACGCAGCTCTGCTGCTACCGCCACATCAAGGCAGACCGGGCGCTTTCGAGCATCGGTACCCTCGGCGGTGGCAATCACTTCATCGAGCTTGACCGCCGGGAGGACGGCACCCTCTGTCTGGTGATCCATTCCGGCTCCCGCCACCTCGGCGTGGAGGTCGCAAGCTGGTACCAGAATGAGGCATACCGCCGGCTGAACGGCTCGGACACGATCTCCCAGAAGGAGCTCATCGCCCGTCTCAAGGCAGAGGGCAAGGAGAAGCAGATCCAGAAGGAGCTCACCAAGCTCAAGGCGACCAAGCGCACTGCCATCCCCTACGAGCTGGCATACTGCGAGGGCGAGCTGTTTGAGCAGTATCTGCATGACATGGCGATCGTGCAGACCTTTGCCCGCATCAACCGGCAGGCAATGACGGATGTCATCGTCAAGGGCATGGGCTGGCATGTGGAGGAGCAGTTCACCACGATCCACAACTATATCGACATCGAGCGTGGCATCCTCCGGAAGGGCGCTGTTTCGGCGCAGGCAGGCGAGATTTTGCTCATCCCGATCAACATGCGGGACGGCAGCCTGATCTGCCGTGGCAAGGGCAATCCCGACTGGAACTGCTCGGCACCGCACGGCGCAGGGCGGATCCTCTCCCGGTCGCAGGCAAAGCAGCAGTGCTCGATGGAGGAATACCGGGCACAGATGGAGGGCATCTACACCACATCCGTGAGCCGTGACACCCTCGACGAATGCCCGATGGCATACAAGCCGATGGACGAGATCATGCAGAACATCGCCGATACCGCCGAGATCCTCGAAGTCATCAAGCCTGTTTACAACTTCAAGGCAGGCGGCGATGAAGCACCGTGGCTCAAGAAGCGGTGAGCCACCGCCGGCAGGTCGCACAGCGGGGAGCCCCCGCTGGCAGGTCGCACGCATAGTTTCTTCTGAAAAGGAAAAACCTGGATCTGCGGCGAAATGCGCTATACCGCTTGCAGCCAATGCTACGCAAAGGCTGCAAAGCTATCCGAAAGAAAGGATGGACGATGAAGTACTATATCTCCGATCTGCACCTCGGGCATCAGAACGTGCTGCGCCATGACAGCCGGCCGTTTCAGACGCTCGACGAGATGCACAGCGAGATCATCCGCCGCTGGAATGCTGCGGTATCGCCGGAGGACGAGGTCTACATCTTAGGCGATTATACATGGAAAAGAACGGTCGGGGACGAGGTATTTTCCCAGCTTACCGGCAGGAAATACCTCATCCTCGGCAACCACGACAAGCCCTCTCCCCTGCTGCGGGATACCTGCATATGGATCAAGGACTATGCCGTGATCGAGGATGCGGGCACGATAGTCGTCCTGAGCCATTACCCGATCGCCAACTGGGATGGTCAGTACCGTGGGGCTGTACATCTGTACGGTCATGTCCACAACAACCCCGATGCGGCGCTGTTCGGACAGTATCTCGCACTGCTGCGGGAGCACGGCATACCGGCTGCGGCGTACAATGTCGGCTGTATGATGCCGTATATGGACTACACGCCCCGCACGCTGGCGGAAATAACACAGTCCTGTTAAATATCACGTAAAGGAGGGCTTTACCATGCCCGAGATCACACTGTTAGGCACCGGCGGGATGCTGCCGCTGAAAAACCGCTTTCTCACCAGCTTATACTACGAGCAGAATGGACAGGCGATCCTCATCGACTGCGGTGAGGGGACGCAGGTCGCCTTCGCACAGCACGGTCTGAAACTCAGCCGCATCTCTGCGATCTGCCTGACCCATCTCCATGCCGACCATGTGACCGGGCTGCCGGGGCTGCTGCTGTCGCTCGGAAATACCGGACGGCAGGAAATGCTGCCGATCTACTGCGGCACCACGACTGTCATGACAGTCAAGCATCTGCTGTATGTCACAGGCGGACTGCCGTTCGATGTGAAGATCATCCCCCTGAATGAGAAAAAGCCCCAGGAACTGCATTTTACCGACATCGACCCGCTGCTGACGGTGCGGACGCTCCCGCTGTCGCATCAGGCGCCCTGTCTCGGCTATCAGATCGAGCTCGGGAAAAAGCCCGAATTTCTGCCGGATAAGGCAAAGGCACTCGAAGTCCCGGTGCAGTTTTACAGAACGCTGCACAGCGGCGAAGATGTCTGGCTGCCGGACGGGCGCTTCATCAAGGCGTCCGACGTGACAGGTCCGCCCCGTCTGCCGCTGAAAGTCACCTACACGACCGACACGCTGCCGATCCTGGCGATCGCTGATTTTGCGAAGGACTCCGACCTGTTCATCTGTGAAGGCATGTGGGGCAGCGAAGAACGCAAGGACAGCATGAACGAGAAGAAGCACATGCTCATGCAGGACGCCTGCCGTCTGGCGGTCAAGGCCAAGGCAAAGCGCCTGTGGCTGACGCATTACAGCCCTGCCGAAAAGGATCCGCACGTCTATGAGGAGGAGCTCCAGATGATCTATCCGGGCGTGAACATCTCCAAGGACGGCGAACATATCTCGCTGTGATCCGGCATGTCACACAGCAAGCACACCCGGCGGGGGCATTCCCTGTATATCGAAAAATGGAACAGATCCGCCAAGAAATATATCCACATCTGCAAGCTCTGCGGCTTCACCGGCTATAGCCCCGTGCTGCGGCAGCCACAGTATGAAAACAGCGTCATCCGGCGTGAGCTCATGCAGATGATGCCCGAACTGGCACTTGACGAACAAGGCCGCTGTGCGCAGTGTGCAGCGGCGATGAATCAATATGAAGACACACACGATGGAGGTGTAACATGAATAAATTCGTCCCTTTTGAGAAGCTGAGCAAGAAGAAGCAGCGTGAGCTGAATGCGAAAAACCGCAACACATGGGGCGGTGTGAAGCCTGTCTCCCGCTGGGAGGACAATGCGAAGGTCTACAAGCGGCATCCCAAGCACAAGAACCAGGACGCCGCATGAGGTAAGCTATGGAACAGCGAGAAGTGTATGCACACTATGATGCGCAGACCATCCGGGTCTATCAGGCATACAAGCCCGCCATTGCGCTCGAAGCGCTGCGGCTACAGACATTCGGCGGGCATTTCAGCCGGAGCCGCATGACCTGGATCAAGCCGTCCTTCCTGTGGATGATGTACCGCTGCGGCTGGTGCGAAAAGCCTGATCAGGAAATGACGATCGCACTCGACCTGCGGCGGGAGGCGTTTGACGAGCTCCTGCGGCTGGCGGTGCTGTCGCATCCGGAGGACGGCACGGATCCGGCGCTCTGGAAGCAGACGCTTGCATCCTCGCCCGTGCGGGTGCAGTGGGATCCCGAACGGGATCAGAACGGCGAGCCCATCGGCAGACGGGCGATCCAGATGGGCATCCGGGATAAGGCACTGGATGTCTTCCTCGGCGGCATCGTCCGCATCGAGGACATGACGCCGCTCGTCAAGGCATGGAACGCACAGCGTCTTGCCGGGACGCTCGACGCAGCCGAACTCCCGCAGGAGCGGCTGTATCCCGTCACGGACGAGACTGTCCGGGAAAGGCTGGCAATGCGATGACGGATAAGCGACAGAAGAAGCTCGATCAGCACTTCCCCGTCTATCTGGACGGCAGGAAGTGCCGCATTCTGAAATACCGGATCGAGGGCGACTCCCTCACGCTCATCACCAAGATCAAGAACAGCGATCTGCACACCGGATTCGGCGAGACCGGGGAGCTTGTCATAGAGGAAAACGGCGAAAAGCGGAGGTTTCTCGTGACAACGACCACGATCAGCTACGGCGTGACGATCTTTCACTATTGCTATAAGATCATAAAGCAACTCGAACCCGGATCATAACACCGATCCTCCTCGGTCTGACCCTTCTCCAATGAGGGGGGGGTCAAGGGGCTACGCCCCTTGACCCGCTTTTTGAGAATAGGATCGATGATGCGGGTGCAGGGCAGTCACTGCCGACCTTGGCTCCGCAAGGGGCATTGGGAGGCGCCTGCCTGTGCGGGCTCCGCACCCGACAAAAGCGAAAATAACAGGAGGTCACATGCACGAGATCAAACAGAACGAAGAACGTACCAGAGCCATTTTAGTTGGGCTGAACACGGGCGAATACGATGCCGAAGTCTCGATGGAGGAGCTCGAGGAGCTGGCGGACACTGCCGGCTGTGAGGTCGTCCTGACCGCCATCCAGAGCCGTCCTGCACCGGAGGCTGCGACATGCGTCGGCGCCGGGAAGCTCGAAGAGCTGCGGGAACAGGCAGAACTGCTCGAAGCCGATCTGCTCATCTTTGACACGGAGCTGACCGGGATGCAGATGCGAAACATCTCCGATGCGACGGACTGCAAGGTCATCGACCGCACCATGCTCATCCTCGACATCTTTGCCGGACGGGCAAGAACTGCCGAGGGTAAAGTGCAGGTGGAGCTGGCGCAGTACAAATACCGCCTGACCCGGCTGACCGGCATGGGCACGGCGCTCTCCCGGCTCGGCGGCGGCATCGGCACACGAGGTCCCGGCGAGACCAAGCTCGAGACCGACCGCCGGCACATCCGCAGCCGCATCGGCTCGCTCGAACATACGCTCAGGGAGATGGAGAAGCACCGCAAATTCATCGGCTCCCGGCGCAAGAAGGACGGCGTCCTGACCGTCGCCATCGTCGGCTATACCAATGCCGGAAAATCCACGCTGTTCAACATGCTCACGGATGCGGGCGTGCTGGCGGAGAACAAGCTCTTTGCCACGCTCGACGTCACCGCAAGAGCTCTCGAACTCCCGGACGGCCGCTCGGTGCTCCTCTCCGATACGGTCGGGCTCATCCGAAGACTGCCGCATCACCTCGTGGAGGCCTTCCGCTCGACGCTTGAGGAGACTGCACAGGCGGATCTCATTTTGCATGTGCTCGATGCCTCCGAGCCGGATGTGCAGGAGCGGATGCAGATCACACAGGAGCTCCTCGGGGAGCTCGGCTGTGCAGACATCCCGCAGATCCATGTCCTCAACAAGGCGGATCTCGTCGATCTGCCGCAGCACAGCGACCTCGAGACCGTCTGGATCAGCGCCAAGCACGGCACCGGGCTCGATGCGCTCTTGCAGGCGATCGTCCGGGCGCTGCCGGAGACTGCCACACGGATGCAGCTCTGCATCCCCTACAGCGAAGGCGGCTTCCTGCAAATTCTGCGGGAGGAGGGCAAGGTCTTTTCGGAGGAATATACCGCCGAGGGGACGCTTGTGGACATGATGGTCGATGTGAAATACAGGAAGCGTGCCGAAGTCTTCCAGGTAAAAGCGTGACAGCAACCGGGGCTGCCCGGAAAGTTCAAAATCAAAGGAGCCTGTACATGAAGAAGACTGTTCCCATGCTGACAGCGCTGCTGGCGCTGTGTCTGACCGCCTGCGGGAGGGCGCCTGCCAATACCGTATTCAGTCTCACCGACCTGCCCGGCAAGACCGTTGCCTGCCAGTTCGGAACGACCGGCTATAGCTATGCCGGAAATATCGCAGACATCACGGTGGAGGGCTATGACAAGGGCGCCGATGCGATCAAGGCGCTGAAAACGGGCTGGGCGGATGCTGTCATCATCGACAGCGAGCCGGCGGCGGTTTTCGTGGCGCAGAACAGCGATCTGATGATCCTGAACGATCCCTTTGTCGTGGAGGAATATGCCATTGCCTACAGCAAGGACAATGCCGAGCTCGGGGAGCAGCTCAACGAAGCGCTCGAAAGTCTCAAAGCGGACGGAACGCTCGAAGAGATCACCTCGCACTGGATCGGTGATGATGCCGACCATGTGTCCTATGTGCCGGATGTTTCCGTTTCCCGGAACGGGACGCTCGTCATGGCGACCCACACCGATTTCCCACCCTACGAAAGTAAGGAGGACGAGCGGATCGTCGGCATCGACATCGACATGATGCAAGCCGTCTGCGACCGGCTCGGAAAGGAGCTTGTCGTTGAGGATATGGGATTCAAGGAGATCTTCACCGCCGTGGCATCCCATAAAGCCGATGTCGGCGCCGCCGGCATGACCGTGACGGACGAGCGCAAGGAGAAGGTCGCCTTCACCCAGAGCTATGCCACTTCAAAGCAGGTCATCATTGTTCGCAGGGATTGACGAACAGGTCTATGCAGTCTGTATGAATGTACAGGCTGCTTTTTTGCGTGTCAGCAAATGTCAAAAACCGGCATATTTCTGCGTCATCTCATACTTTTCAGCACATTTTTCACATTTTTTACATTTTTTATTGACTATTATTTGGTATTGTGCTATAATAATAATTGCCATATAAGAAAAACATTGGCAACGGGAAGGCATTCGGCACGCCTTCTCTTCACAAAATCATGAAAGGAGCGTTGGGCGCCTACCCGACTGTGCGCTATGACGATCAATGATGCATTTGACTGTTTCGGCAAGTATGTCCAGTTCAAAGTCAAAGATACAAACTATCTGGGACAGCTTGTCAAGATCTCTCTGCGTGATGACGGAGCAGTCGAGCTGACCTTTGATATGGATGATACGCTCGAATCCTTCCCCATCGAAGACGTACAGGATGAACGTGCAGAAACGTCACTGTTCACCGGGATCGAGCCGGTCATCAAGGAGATCACCGACAAGATCGACAGCTATTCCCTGCGGCTGAACAAGTATCATGAGGAGGACTGCGAACGCATCCTTTCCAAGATCAAGGATAAACACCAGACCGCTGTTTATATGATCCGTGCGTGTTTGTCCCCCGGCGTTACCCGGAAGATGTATGCGCCCGCTGTACAGGCGCTCGAGGAAACAGACCTCGAAGCGGAGGACAAAAACCTGATCCGAGGGATCATCGCTTATATGTGCGGCGAGTACAATGATGCTTTCACGATCTTCGGGCGGGCATGGTTCCAGGCGCCGAACGACCCGGAACGCTGCATGGATCTGTATCTGACGGCAGAAGCTGCCAAAAATCAGGTGCTGTGCTTCTATCTGCTGAAACAGATCTTCCGCAACCGCAGGTTCTGGTCAAACAGCAGCATCCCGATAGACATGCTCTGGTTCCGGTTCACGTTCTACTGCACAAAATACGGTGATTTCACCTGCTTTACTGAGCTGGATGATACGGCATGGTACAAGACGGGCGATCTCATCCAGTCTTATATCTATATTTTTTATGCATATAATATGAAACAGCTCTGTGTGAATCTGATCCCCCTGCTCGCATCGAAGGAGGATGTTTCCGCAAAGCTCCGCCTTTACAAAAGCTATCTGCCCGAGCGTTCGGAGTCCTATTACAAACGTGCAGAGTTCTGCATCCAGCGGATCCTTGCTGATCCGATGCCTGTCGATCCGTTCTCTGCACCGAGGATCAGCGGATTGATCTATGAATATATCTCCGCCAAAAAGGACGGCTACATCCTCGGGTGGGATCTTATGAATTACAAATACCGGGCAAGCGACCTGCCGCCGGAGCTTCTGGAACAGGCGATCGACAATATCGCTTCCAGGATCGAGGTCAGGGAGTCGGATCTCATCCGTGTCAGCTTTGCCAAAAGCAGTTCAGGAGAAAAACGCAATGCGGGTGACATCTGCAATGACGGCACGGATGTGCTATGATCGAAAGGAGTTTTGAGCGTGAAAACAGAATGCCTGAATGCGCTGTTGCAGGAATATGACCTTCCGGATACAGCCAAAGGGGACTTCCTGTTCAAACTGGATCTTCTGATGGAAAACGCTGTTTTCCCCAGAGAGCAGGAATATGCCTATAACCTGAAAGAGCTTTGGGGACGCTATATGCCTGGGTACAGCTTCGGCGAGGAACTGATGGCATACTACAAGGTTGCTTGTACCGTCCTGCAGCATATCTATGAAGACAAACTGTCGGAGTTCCGGACAGAAAGGCTCCTGAAAGAAACAGCGATCAGGAACTACCTCAAATACCAGATCCTCCAGGGCGTCACTGATCCTAAGCTGCTCTCGGAGATGTGCCGCAAGGAAATGCGGAGCGTTGCCAACAGCTATCTCCAGGATGACATCCGCAGCATCTTCAGGCAGTACTTTCCCGACGGGAAGGTATCCGATCGCATCATCGCATTCTCCAAGAATTTCTACGATGCCTCCGACCGGATCTTCCGGGAGATCATGGAACGCCTGACGAACAAGCCGTGCAGGAACACCGACGACATTGCAGCAGATGCGCGCCGGCAGCTCGCAGCGAGCTACTCGATCCCTGCGCCGGACTGTGCCGGCTTCCTGACGACGCTGAACATCCTGCTTTGCAGGTCACTGCTCTCCGGCAGCGATCCACAGTTCCCGGATCATCTGAAAAAGCAGTGGGCACAGCTCTTCCCGAAGCTCCCGTACAGCGAACAGGTAGAGCAGTTCGTCAGAACGCATGAGGATAACTACTTTCTTGCCAGCAGCACCGGGATCAAGGGGATCCAACTCAAAAGCACTGCCGAGGCGCTTTATCTCGATGCACTGATCCTGCACGAAGCGCTCGAAGCGGCACTGCACAAAAGATCCGTCAGTGCGCAGGCGATCAAAACGAGACTGAATAAGGAGCGCCTGTTCCCGCTCCGCTCCTTCAACGAGACATTCCGGCGAATGAAAGAAGGTCTCGAACCGGCTGTCCTGCTCCGCTATCAGACTGACATCAAGGAATTTCACTATCAGCTCCAGTCAAAGCTGCTGTCGATCTCGAACGAGGAGCAGAAATTTATGGAGATGAAGGATGACTATCAGAAACGGCTCAACTCCGCTGAAGCCAGGCTCGCAGCGCAGAATGCCGATATCATCGAGCTCAAGGTGGAGACCGCATCGCTCGAACAGCAGCTCGCTGATGCCAAGGCGCAGATCCCCGCAGCAGAAAAGCGGGGGCTCACCGAACTGATCCGCTATCTGGACGATGAAAAATACGGGCATGTATTGGGCAAGCTCTACAGGATCGCCTATTCGGACGATGAAGCAGCGATCCAGGATGCCAGAAAGGTGCTCAACAACTTCTTCGAGCTCCTGAAAATGCATGGCATCGAGACATTCGGTGAAATGGATCAGCCTGTTTCAAGAGAGAGCATCGAGGCAGGTGATTATCGGCTGGATCATGACATCTGTGAGCAGACGGTCGTCCTGTATCCCGGTTATCAGCTCGAAGATTCCGTCATTCTGAAACCATTTGTGGGGGAGAAGTAATATGACTGTTATTTGTTATGGTATTGATCTTGGCACCACGCACACCGTGGTCATCCGAAGCGAATATAGCAATGGTGAATGGAAAAACGAATGCCTGCAGCTCCCGGGCTGCCAGGAACTGAAAGAAAATGATACAGCGGCATACCTGCTCCCGTCCGTCGTCCATTACAAAAAAGACGGTACGGTCGTTGTCGGACAGGCAGCCAGAGAAGCTGTGAAATATGACCCTGAGCATGTCTATTTCAATTCCAAGATCGGGCTTGGCGGCAATACGGACCGAGAGCACAAGGCGGTTGACTGCGCTGCTGAGATCCTGAAAGTTTGCTTTGCAGCGATCTATGTAAGAGACGGCGAGAATGTGCGTATCTGCATCTCTGTGCCGGCAGCGTTCAGCCAGGATAAGAAGAAGGAGGTCGAGGAAGCAGCGCTCAAAGCCGGCAAGGATTTCGGCTTCTTCAAGGACGGCAATGTGCGGACGACAGAAGAGCCGTATGCCGCCTTCCTCAACATCATCCAGTGCGAAAAGGAATATTACAGCAATATCCTGCACCCGGACAATCCTACCTATGCGATGCTGATCGACATCGGCGGCGGCACGCTCGATATCATCACATGCGGCTTCACCTTTGACAGTGACGGTCTGCATGTCAATTTCCGTGGAAAATCACCCGGAGATGCGGATGAATTTGCAGGCGCCTGCTTTGACCAGAAGCTGATGGAGAAATTCATGCAGGATTTCCTGACGCACTACCATCTCCAGCCGGAGAAGATCTCCGATGAGGTCCTGCGCAAGCTGGAAAACCAATTCCAGATCTACGGTGAGGATACCAAAAAGATCCTCTGCGCCAGGGAAAAGGCATATGAATTCACGCCTGATATCGAGGGGATCGAGCTCCCGCCGGATATCGAGCCGTTCAAGCTCAGTATGAACAAGCAGGAAATGGATGCTGTATTAAAGCCCCTGATCGTCAACAAAGACGGGCTCGAATCCATCGACTCCTGCATCGTCAAGCACTTGCAGCACAACATGATGTCCTTCAGGGACATTGATTTCGTGTACCTGACCGGCGGCATGTCCAAGTATGACAAGATCTACGAGCATATCAAGGATATGACACAGAGACCGGTGTACCGTGCCAAGAGCCCGCTGCTGTGTACGGCGCTGGGCATTGCAACAGCTGTGCATGTCGAGATCCGTGACGATAAATGCGTGGACTATTTCCCGCTTGTCGAAGCCAGCCGTGCAGCAGCGGACGACGCATCATCTGCGGATCCGGAGCAGACGGCAGCACCTCAGACGGAAGGAGCCGATGCCGGAACAGTCAGGGAGATCCCCATCTACATCGACGCTCCGAACCAGATCGGTGCAGCTTTCTTCATTGATGTTGACGGCGGTCTGCCGGTCGAGATCATCCCCAAGACCCACAAATTTCCCTGTCCCCTTGAATTTTGCGACGTCAAGCTCTGCACCACCTCGCAGAGCCGTATCGACCTGATCATTTTTGAAGGCGATAACCGGTATGACCCGGATCTCAAGCTGCTCAAGCTCAAAACGATCCACTTTGAGAATGCCATTGAGACGGGCACACCCGTCAAGCTCTCCTTCAAGATCGACGCGAACAAGATCATCACATTCTTTGGCTCCATCAACGGTGCAAAACCGATCCAGTTCGATTGCTATACCGGTAACTGAAAGGAGAATCAGATATGCCGCTCAGTAAAATTGAAAAACGCAAACTGAAAGAAAAGCTGCAAAAGGATCTGAAAAACCAGCTCCGCTATCAAGGCTTATCGGATGCTGACAGAACAGAGCTCTGGAACCAGTGTGAGACAGCGGACGAAGCCGTGGATCTGCTCGCAGCAATGCCGGATACACCTCCGCCCTCTCCCCCTCCGAACTACAAGTCCAGAACAGATTCCAGCGGCTCGCCCAGAACGCCTTATCAGATACAGAAGCAGCTCTTTGACAAGATGAGTGCCTTCACCCGTGAGGACATTCAGGACTTCATCAACATCGCACAGGCAACGATCGCCGGAAATGTCGTCCGCTATGAGCTCCTGGACAAGATGAACAAGATGGCGCTGAAAAAGCACAGCCCCCTCCAGTGTATGGTCTATGCGACCAAGGATGTCGAAGCGGATTTTTACCGGGATGAGAACGCCGTCCGCCAGTGGGCTGGCATCATCGCTGACTTCATCAGCAACGACATCGAGCAGGTGCGCCGCGTGATCCACATGCTGGTGAACTGGAAAATGTGGTCTAAACAGATCCGTCTGCTGATGACAGCAGCTTCTGAGCTGATCGTGACGGAGGAGACAAAGGATCATATCGCGCTGCTCGACATGGTCATCCGGGACAACTACAGCAACTCGACCGATGATGCGCTCCGTTTTGTGGTGTATCAGAACATGCTCACCCGTCCGTCCCGTGAAAACTACCAGTGTGCATTCGAGATCCTCCGGAGAGTCAATTTCCTGCACGGTGCCTATCAGCGGTATATCGAGGAATTGAAGGAAGTTGGCAAGGCAGCTTCCTCCGAAAATCTGGATCTGCTGCATGAAGTCTTCGTAAGCTACTGCGTCGTGGGCTTCGGCATCCAGGACGAGGAGAAGCGCAAGCGGATCGAGCTGGCGCTGAAAAGGGAAAGCGACAGCCATATCCAGGATTTCATCGAATACATAAACGATCCTGCCACATCTGAAGCGGATGCGCTGAAGGCGGTGGAGGATTGCCTCACCACGCCACAGGGCGGCGAGCTCATCGCCAATGTCAAAGCCATCAAGCAGCACAAAGCTGCGATCCAGGATCTGCTCCTGAGAAAGCTGCAAAAAGAGCAGCTGACGCTGAACGACCGCAAGAAGCTCTGCTTCTCTTTGATCTACATGGACAGCAAGAAAGCTGTCCCGAAGATCAACCAGCTTCTGAGCCAGCCCCGGCCGGACTCCGAAAAGCTGATCTATCATTTTGTGCTGTCACGCTACGATCAGAAGCATATCGGCAAGTTTGTCAATGAAATGCTGTCCTATCAGAAGGAAAACATCGAAGAAAAGCCCCTCCTCCTGATCCAGAGATTCCCGCAGAACCAGGATCTTGTTGCGGATGCGGTACTGCAGCGGATGCAGCAGATCCGTCGCGCCTATGGGGTGGATTCCGCAGAGATGCTGCTGGCAGTGCGCAATTACGGCGCTTTCATGAAGAGCAATTCCCTCGACCTTTATCCGAAGGAGCTCGACCAGCTGCTGTTCAGCTACCTCGGTTATGAGCCGGAGACAAAAACCTTTAACAGAGGGCGCTGCTGCTCCAGAAACCTCGATGATGTATTCCATATTCTGGATAATGTCATGAATAAGGAGAATTACAGCACCCGCTATATGGAGTTCATGCAGGCATTGTTCGACCACTTCAAGAACGTTGACAAGTCGCCTGAACTGCGTGACACGATCAAAAAGAAGATCTCCAAATACTCCGGCATCGCACCGCCCGGAAATGATCCGAGATCCTAAAACATAACAGGAGGATAAGGCATGGATAAGATCATACGAAAGCTTGATTCCAAAGTACAGGAGAACCTCATCCTGGGGCAGCAGACCAATGCCCATCTGTATCAGAAGCTCAAAATGGATTACTACCTGATCCTGACGATCGCTGCCGGACTGGACATGCGCAGCCGGGATGCACAGATCCTGAATAACGACACGATCCTGAGCTTCGTCAGACCGGAAACCGGAAAGCTGCTGGAATTTCTCAAAAGCCAGATCCGCCCGAACGCTGCGATCTCCAAGCTGTTTAACATTTACAGGGAGGACCGGAATGTCTATTTCGGTCACACTACGCTTGATCCCATCGTGCTCCAGCAGGCTGCCCAGCTTTGGGAAAAGAATGAGCAGAATCTGAAGGAGCTTCCATCGTTCCAGGATGATGAGGTCAGCGAGCTCCTGAGACGGATGTATACGGAGAAATGCCCGTTCTACTATCTGCATTCCTTCCATAATGAGGAAATCATCATGGTGAAGATCGGCAACGAAGAGCCGGAGTTCACACGATCCTCCAAAAATGCGGTCAAGAACTGTCTCTATAACAAACACAATGCGAATGACCTCCAGGAAGGGGATCTGTTCCTCTACGTCGGCGGATGGTATATCAAGCTCTCACCGTTCATCCGCTACGAGCCGGATAAAGGAAAGTACCAGATGTTCCTGGACATTGAGACCAAGAAGGATGCCACCAAGGGCAACAATTACATCTATGCAACGCACTTCAAGATGGGCGACATCTTCCGCAGGAATGCAGATGACGACAACGGCGTCTATCCCTATGACCCCTCGCCGCTCCCCCGTGAGCTCGCACCGTTTATGGACTGTGAGCGCCGCCTGCTGATCGATCTGAATGATTTCAGCCAGCGTGACCTCATGGATCAGGAATACTTCGTGACCGGCATCAGCCAGAAGATCCAGAAGGAACTGGACGAATTTCTGTACGGCAGAGTGGCATTTGCAGCCGTGCATGGACTTGGCGGTGTCGGAAAGACCAGTACCATCTTCATGTGGATCAATTCCCTGCTGAAAGACAAGAAGCGCATCCAGAAGGTCAAGGAACTGGGCGAAGGCTTTGAGCTGCGGCGTATCATCTTCCTGTCCGCTAAGAAAAAGCTGTATCAGCGGTCTGCGGATGAAAACGGCGATCAGTTCCGTGATCTGGTCAGCGATATCTCCTCCTATGAGGATATCATCCAATATGTCTATGAAAAATCACCGCACTCCAGTGATAACCGGAATGTCGATTTCGCTGCCCAGGAGAGATTTTTCAAGGAACGGCTCAAAAAGACGCTTGTCATCATTGATGATGTCGAAAGCCTTTCCGACGAGGACCGCCAGAAGATCCTGAAGCTGAAAAAACAGCTTGATTACCGGAATGTCAAGCTCCTGCTGACGACCAGAGTCAACTTCATGGAATCCATCGAGGTTGAGCCGCTGAATGTTGAGGAATGTGCCGTCATGGCAGATCAGATCTTTGCCACTTCCGATTGGCGGAGATCTCTGACACCGGATCAGCTCCATGCAATGACCAGCGGTTATCCCATCCTGATCTGGTTCGCCAAGAAGCTCTTCAACATGGGACAACTGAACGCTGACAACATCCATAAGCGTCTGGACGGTCCGGACAGCCAGCTGGCATTTTATCTCTACGGCGAGCTGTTCCAGTGCTTCCGGGATATCTTCTCCAGAAACGTGATCCGGAACGCTGCCAGATATTTCGATGCTTCCGATCGCATGGAGATCTCCAAGGATACGCTGCTCCTGCTGTCGCTGGAAGATGTCAGAAATTACCAGCGCGACAACGAGGCAGACCTGTTCCGTGAGCTGTCGGATCTGCACCTGATCATCCTCCCTGAGAACGGACAGTTTGTCGATTTTTCGCCGATGCGGACGTTTTTTGAAAAAACGGCGATCCGTGATGTGCCGACTGAGTCCTACCAGAAATCCGCACTGGGCATCATCGAGCATCTGGACGAAAGGAACTATAGCAGCCTCTATTCCGTGATCCAGGCAGCCGCTTTTCTGCCTGACATGCAAAGGATCGACATTTTAGAGCGCATCACTGCATTCCCCGCAGTGGAGAAGCATATCAAAGATCTCGCTCTGGCAGACCTGTTCAAATTAAAGAATGAGGAGGAAAAGATGCGGCTGTATGAGCAGAACAAGCCGCTGTTCCAGTCCGAGCTGATCCTGACCAGAACGATCGTGGAATACATCACCTCCAACAAAGAAGTGCTTGCGCGTGAGGACCTGATCACCGACCTCCTTTCAGGCTGTACTGCCATTATCACGGCGCAGGACCTGACGGGTAACATTCCCGTTCTGTTTGACCTGATGGAGGCATACCTCGAACAGGTGTTCAAGGATCGTGTCGATTCCCTGATCAACTCCGAGCTTACCGTCAAGAAGGTCGGGCTCATCAACGATTATGCGACAAAACTTCTTCCGCTCCTGCCTGATGCCGAGGCTGCAGAGCAGAAGGGAGTGCTCAACCGGATGATCAAGGACATCCAGGGCTGGGCACCGTCTGCAAAACTGATCGACTAACATAGCGTCACCTAATACCCCGCCTCCGGTATCCAAAACGGAGGCGGGTCATTTTCATACAAAACAGGATCCCCCCGGCATCCCAAATGCCAGGGGGATCACTATATCATGGATCATGCAGCATCGCTGTTGTCAGCGTGCTTTTTCTTGCGTCTGCCGATCAGGACCACAGCGATCGGGATCAGCGGGAGTACGATCAGCAGGAGCGCAGAGCCCTGTGTGCCGGCGATGCCCGTAAGGACGATATGCTCGTGCTTCTTGTCGGAAACGACGAGAACGAATGTCGCTTCGTCCGTATTCGTCGCCTCGAGTGTCACACCCTCGGGTGCCTGTTCGAGCGTCACGCCGCCAAGCGGAGCGATCGTGAACACAACGTCGCCTTCGATCAGATCGTAGGTCTTCGGCGCCTTCGTCTCTGTCAGGTAATACGTGCCGGCAGGGAGCGTATTGTCGATCATCGGGATCACGCCGTCCGACTCTGTGACAAGATCCTCATAGCCGGGGATCGGCGCAACGTCCTTGATCGTGCCGAGGATACCGTCCGTCTGACGGTACAGTGCGAAATGCGCACCGGAAAGATGCTTTTCGGTATTCTCACGAGCGACCTTGACCGCACTGAAGTTGAACTTCTTGTTGAAGACATCGACATAGGCTACGATCACATCGCCCGGGTTGTTGGACGGATATGCCTTTTCCCATACCTTGCCGGTCGGGAGCGTAGGATCCTCGTTGCCTGTAACGGTGATCGTGATCGCATCCTCATCCTTGCTGACGTTGAATACGGAAGGATGCGGGAGCCCGATATAGCCAGCCGGCGGAGCGGTCTCGATCAGCGTGTAGTCCGTATCTTCCTTGAAGTCATACAGGATGGTGATCCTGCCGGTGCTGTCGGAGGTATAGGTGTCGATCACGGTCTCGCCCTGCATCAGGACAAACTCACCATCTGCCAGCGGCAGGTTGTCAGCCATATCATACAGCGTCAGTACGATGCCGTCGGTACGGGTGTTGGTGATGGTATCCTTGCGGATGTTTCTCAGTCCGTTCACGTTGTCAGAGGGAGCGGTCGTCTCCACCTCACCACGGTCATAGTTGACCCTGTAGTTGTAGTCGCTCAGACCCTGGATCTCTTCGGGAGTGTACTTGGATCTTGCCTTGACAACGATCCGATCGTTCTCATTCGCCTTGGTATAGCCGGTGCCGTCTGCCTTGGGAACTACCTCATAGACCTCGTATTCCTCGAGCGATCTGTTCGGCTCCAGGCTGTCGAAGTAATAGCGGACGGTGTTCTCCGGATACTCGATCTCCTTGACCGTGCCATCGATCATCTTGCCGTCGAGATAAACTGCCGTGTAGATCGTGTCATACACTTCCATGAACTTCTCATCAGTCCAGATCTTCTCGACCTCGATCTCGCAGCCGCGCTGGTTCTTAACAAGCATCTTGGGATGCTCGGAAGCTCTGATCCAGCCGCAGTTGACGGTCTCATCCTCGACATAGGAGCCGTTGACACGCTCATAGCCGATCAGTCTGTAACCGACCGGGATGTCTCTCTCTCTCTCCTCGACCAGGAACTTCGTTCCGATCGGCAGATTCGGTACTTCAACACTATACCCGGCAGGGATATTGTCGATCGCACCATTCGGGGAGGAATAGAAACTGTAGGATTCCTTCTTCGCATCCGGGATTTTGTTGAAATCGGTATAGGTCTCGGGATCCGACGGATCCAGGTATTCCACGAATGCCTGTGCATCCGCATCCCATACGACCAGATTCCCCGCCTCATTCTTGAGGCAGTATCTTGCATAGTACACAGGATACAGGTCATCCGTCACACCGTTGGACAGGCTCAGACGGAATCTGAACTTCGTGGGATCCTGCGCACTTGTCAGGATCTGGTGCCCCTCGTCATAGAGCACCTTCTGGATGCTGAGCGTCAGAAGACCTTCGTCTCCGACATGGTTCTCGTAGTTGATGTTCCGGACTTCGTTGACATCCAGCCAGCCGGAATCATACAGCTTATGGGAAGAACCTTCGATCGGTGTGCCGGTGATCTCCTTGTCGTTGACCTTGACAGAGTCATAGACCAGGGAATCCACGCCGCACTCCACGATCCTGTACTGCTTTGCAGTCTCCGGGAAATGGAGCTCCACACGCTTGTGGGGATAAACGAAGTATACGTCCGGGAATTCCACCTTGCTGCCGGTCGGTGTATAGGACTCTTTAAACCCGACCGTCTGGATGGAGTTTTCGTAAAGGACTTCGCCGTCGATCGTCTTGGGCGACATGCGCTCGCCGATCGGATCCTCCAAGTTATCACGGAAAAAGATCTGGTACGGATACTCCACACGGTCAAATTCCATGTCGTTGGTACCTGTCACCTGCTTGGTCAGGGTGACATGATCCTCAGAAGCATAGCTCAGGTTAAAGCGCATGTGGAGGTTGGATGCACTCGCACCACGCTCCATGTAGAAAATGCGCATGGTGTGGTTGGAGTAGTTCTTGAATACCGTTGTGAATGTGCCGTCTACCTCATCGAAATAGTTGGCAAGGAAGTCATGGATCTCCGTAGCAGTGGCATTGGGAAAGCGCTTCTTGTAGTTGCTCTCGAACACATCACGGAGGTTGGTCTTGTTGCCGTTGACAACGACTTCACCGGTACGGAAGTTGATGTTGCCAGCCAGTGCCGAGTGAACACCGCCGAGGTCGATCACGAGCTCGCCGTCTACATAGAGCCAGAAGTCATCGTCACCGGTGAACTCGAAGATCATGTCGTGACCCCAGTCATCACAGCCGTTCCAGGTCTGTACGAATTTCGCACTGACCTCCATACCATTATAATAGTTGGGGTCAGGACCGACGCTGTACAGTCTCTCATATTTCCGGGGGTCATCCTCAGACAGCTTGCCGGCAGTCTTGTCGTTATAGATCGCCAGAGCGCTGTAGAGGTTCAGCGGGTTGTTCTCCGTTGCAAATATGCCGTCAGAGATGGTGTTGTACGGGAGGAACTGACCGTGCTTCAGAGTCGGACGGTCGATCAGATCCGAGGTACCCAGCTCCTTATAGACGGTGAAGTTGCCGTCGTTGTTGGAATCCATGAGCGTTGCGAAGTTCTGGCAGCTGTCGAACTCGAAGTAGCCGCTGGCTTCGTAGGTGCTCTTGATGAAGAGATGGTTGACATCCTTCGCCGTTGCATACATCTCGGAAAGGGAATGGTGTACGTTGTTGACTGCATTGACAGCCACCGGATAGCCGTTCTCATCGAGATCGGTGGACAGCAGACCCTGCTGGATCGTGTTATCATAGTTGTCGGAACCGATGTAGGACAGCTGATACGCACGGTCTTTGAAATCGACCATCTTCATCTTGATGCCGTACAGGTCGTTGTCGATGGTCTCGACCTTGGTCAGGAACGGGATATTGTTCTCGACCTTTGCAAAGTAGAAGGTCGCTGCATCCGCACGGGTCGCCGGAACGAGCTGACCGTTCTCGACTTTCAGGCTGGCGTAAGCGTACTGCGGGTTATCCCATGCCAGGAAAGTGGTATAGAAGTCGCCGTTACGTCTGCCAGGCATGTTCAGACCGAGCGTCTTGTCGGAAAGCACCTGATTTGCCTTGATCTGGGGTGCGATGTATTTCTTGGAATAGGGGTTGTACAGCTCGTAGTAGTTGTTGATAGTGCCATCGGTATTGTAGTACTCTGTGAAATCCCACAGCAGCGTGTTGATCTGACCGCCCATCCACATGATGTCGTTACCACGCTCATAGCAGGGGTACATCGTACCGTCATGGTCGATCGCATAGAACTCGTAGATCTTCTTGGTATCGTTCCAGATACGGGTGTAGACGATGACCTGCTCGCCGTTCTGTACGGAAGAGATGCTGACCTTCTCCGCAGAATAGCTCACATAATCCGTCGGCAGCAGCGCAGACTGCTCTGCAAAGGAGAGCCACTGGCTTGCCGGGGTCGTGGGCGTGCCGACCTGGAAGCTCTTGGTCGCACCGTCATAATACACTGTCTTGTCGCCGTCAGTCAGCTTGATGGTACCACCGGCGCCGGGGATGACCTTGAAGACGGTTGCGGAATCTGCATCGGAAAGCACGAGGGAATTGCCTTCCGCCTTCAGGTACCTGGTCTCGCCGCCCACTTCCGCAGAGATCTTGTACTGATCCAGCTCGGTGTTGTGGAATTTCCATACGGTAGCATCCGCATCCTCGGTGATATACAGCGTGGTGCTGCTGGAAGCATTGCGGACAGATACGCACATCATCCCCTCTGCATTCGCACTGGGATCTGCCATCAGCGCATCAGCGATGGTACCGCCGGTATAGTGCAGCAGCGTGTGCTCCACGCCGTCGAGCTTGTAGGAATCCTCCTTCGGCGGCACATAATACCAGAACACAAAATCCTTCGATTTGGTATCAGCGGTCGTGATGGTGTTATTATTGGCAATGTTCCAATAATAACCGGAAGAAGCAGATTTCACCTGGAAGGTGTTGAGGTTTGCGTTTTTCACACTTACCACAAACGCTGTCTTCTGATCCTCACTGTCCGTCAGAGACAGGCTGTTGGTGCCTTCGTTCATGACATACAGCTTGCCGGTCTTGTTCTCGTTGTCCTGATAGCAGTACACATAGTACTGGTTGTTGGTGCCTGCCACCTTCTCGAAGTAGTAGGGGATCGCATTGGACGGAACAGCATCGGCACTCTTGGAGGTATTCTGGATGCCGGTCCTTTCCGAATTGGGAATTGTTACCTGCTCATTGGTGAAGTAGAAGTTGTTCTGATTGATATAGAAGCCGCCGTACTGCTCACTGAGCTTTGCAAGATTGTTGACAGCAGCGTCCTGTCTCCAGTTATAGCCCGGATCGTTGTCTGCCACGACATCCGCCTCTGCAACGACTGCATAGACGCTGAATCCTGCGGCATAGAAGCTGATCTTTCCGTCTTCGAGCGCAAAATCCGTGATGACCTCGTGGTCGCCGTTGTCGAGCATATGCCATACTTCGATGTGGTCTTCGTCATAGATCCCGGGATCTGCGATCTCTACGAGGATCGGCGCCTCGGCAGTCGGCTGGAACTCTTCCTTGCCGTCCGTGATCGTGATGTCATATGCCACCACGCCCGGGAAGGCACCCGAAACATTGACGACCTCGGCGGATGCGCCCTCCGGCATCATACCCTCAAGGCTGACAGCCTGTTCTGCGTTCTCGCCGTTCGGATACAGGGCAAAGCTCTTGCAGCAAAGATCCGAATCCGTCTCGGTCTCGGTCTCTGCCTCCGTTCCAGCCGCTGTCTCCTGTTCGGTGCATCCGGTCTCGGTCTCCTCCTCTGCGATACTCTGCAAAGGAAGCGCCCAGTTGCCGGTTGCCGAAAACAACATCGTGATCGCACAGAATGCACTGACAATGCGTTTTCTCTTAAGGTTTCTCATACTCTTCCTCCTCACTGTTCCCCCATTGGAAAAGGAATCCGTTGATCGTGAGCGCCAGGCGCCCGGTAGATCATGTATCATCTTCGGTGATATAGCAGAACACCACGACTCTTGCGAGCAGATCCGAATCCGCACAGGTCGAAAGTGCGACGATCCGCTCATCCGACTCCTCTGCGAGGAACTCGGCATTGTCATGGATGAACTGCCGGACTGTATCTGCTTGCAGATCAAACAGGATCTTCTCTCTGGCATTCGACCGCATGACGGCGAACACCCGGAGCCCGCAGACCCGTTCTGCATCTCTGCCGATCGTGAGCGTCCCGGTGGTATGCGCCCGGAAGAACTCCTCCTCCAGATACCCATCGAGTGCCCCGAACAGTCTGCCGTAGTCCATGTGATGCCCGTAGATCATGGAAAAATCATCCGTGAACGCCGGGTCGGAGCGGCAGTCCAGAAACACGCTTCCCGAAAGGGAGTATTCCCCATAGGGATCCGTATTCAGGAACCGGTAATTGTCCTCTCCCTGCATGACAGGGAAATCCACGCCTGTGCCGTCGAGTGTGATCCATGCCACCATCTCATCTGTGATGGGCGATGTCTCCGCAGTTTCCTGCCCCGGCACCGGCTTATATCTGGTGATGCTGTCATCTATTGCGTGGTAGTAGAGGTAGTAGTTATCATACATCTGCCACACGCCGATCAGCATCACGATGCCGAATACGATGATGACGCACCAGGCATACAGCGCATTGAGCGCCTCCCAGAATTTCCGCAAAGCTTATTCATCCTCGCCGTGCTTCTTCTTTAAGAATAGTACACCGGCTGCGATACCGGCAAGACCGATCACTGCAATGCCCGCAGAGCCTGCCACCGTGGTGATCACGCCCGTGGGGATGTCGCCGGAGTTGTCATTGGTGATCCGGATCTGTGTATCCGTTTTCAGGAAGGTATCCGACACGATGCAGGTCTCGCCCGCCTCGACAGCGGCTGTGATGAGCTCACCTTCGCCGGAATTGTCGCCGGTCTTCCGGTCGCCCGTGAGCGCAGCTGCCGGCGTGTAATCCTCCTGCACCTCGGTGAGGACGTAGCCCAGACCCTTGTGGATGCTGCTCAGCTCGATGGTCTGCCCGTCCTGGAGGTAGAAGTCGTATCCGTTCTTCAGGTCGCCGTAGGTCAGCTGCGACACATCGTTGGAAGCCATCTCTTCGGTCGTATAGGCCGTGCCGAAGTGCTGCTCCGGATGTCTGTCCCAGTCACCGGAGACCGTGATGACATCGCTGTCGCTGAGCGGCAGGCTGTCCGGATCGGTCAGCTGCACGGTGAACTTGAAGTACTTATCTCTCGAACCACGGTTGCCCGTGACCTTCTTCTCGAACCGGAGCGAATTGGCATCGTAGCGGTTGGTGAAGCCGGAGGATTTCTTGGAATCGTCCTTCTGCCCTTCTCTCGGGGCATCCGTTCCGGTATGCAGACCGTAGCCGGTGAGTACGAGGATGTCGTTGTCGTTCTCGTCCAGATCATCAAACACATAGACATCGAGGTAGCGATCCAGCGTAGCATCGTTCGTGATGCCGGCATATTCGGTCGGGATCTCCGTGATCTTGTAGCGGTAGATGCCCGGCTGCGTGAACTTCACGCCGGTCAGATCGAGCGTGAGCGTCACAGTGGCGAATTTCTCGTCTGTTTTGTTATCCGGTGTGGCGAACGCAATGGTCTTTTTGGGATCGGCGTCCTTCTCGGCTGTCACGGCTGTGTCGCCCGAGAACGTTGCAGTTGCCCTTCTCGGCGCCGAAGAGGTCGTGGTCACACCCTCCCCTGCTGCGAACTTGATGCCGTTCGGTCCCTTTTCGACCGCCAGAGACGGCGGATCGAGCTTCGGGTTGGCAGCGATGCGCCTGGAGATCGGCTCAACTGTGAACGTGAAGCTGGTGTTCGGCATGTTGGACGTGTTATCCATCACAAGATACTTGTCGAACGTGACCGTCGTGCCATAGATCGGTGCATACGTCTCTGCGGCAGCACTGACAGGTGCCGCCATTGCCATCGAAGCCGCCAGCACAAGTACGGCTGCCCCTGCTGCAATCTTCCGGTTCATATGATATCCTCCCTATCCAGATTGTAATCATAGGTACCATATTTACTGAGGGGAACCCGAAAAACCGGGTTTCCCGCAACAGTTTATTAATAAAATGTCTGTTTCAATGAAATAATTATAACATATTATGTATCCGGTGTCAACAAAATCAAAAAAAGAATTCGCCATTGTGCGCTAAAAATCAATAACCGCCCATGCAAAAACTTGTCACCGTTCGCTTTTTCACCAAATTTGATGTTCCATATTTAGTTGAAGTGTGATATGTGCTGTCTCAAAATCGAGCGAAAAATGTCGGTGTTTTACAAGCTATACCAATTCATATTGTATTCACACAATATTCATATTTACAAACTGTGATCGGACACCTTCAACCCACCCTTACCCTCCGTTATACAAAAACAGGTGTTCGTCGTCAAAAAACATTTTCTCGGATAAATTGTACAAATTATATTGCAATTTTTACAAAACTATGGTATAATAGAATTTGAATACACGTTACCAGACAGAGGAAAGGAGGATCGGCGCATGACACAACTGCCTTTCAGCCTTGCGGCACTGATGAACTGCTTCACAATACTGTTTTTCACATTTGTCCGCCAAAGGACACAGAAGCCGCAGAATAAGATATTTATCGGAATGACGCTGGTTCTTGCCTTGAATGCTGTTTCCATAGCGATCGAAGGTGCCCTGATCCCGGCGTCGAAGACCTCTGACAGCGCCTTTTTCGCCGTCAAAGCAGCGATCTACCTTTATTTCCTGCTGCACACGGCACTCTGCCCCGCCTTCCTTTTATATGTGATGGCTGTCACGAAACGGATGACACGGCTCCGGCTCTCCTCTAAGTTCCTGCTGGCGCTCCCGTTCATCATCACCGAAGTCGGTGCTGTCCTCAATCCGTTGACACACTGGATCTACTACTATGACGGCAGCCGCACATTCACCAGATGCTGGGGCGAGTGGTGCATTTACGGCGCTGCTGCGTTCTATTTTGTTATCTCGTTCATTCTGCTCATGTGGAGCTGGCAGGCGATGACCCGGAAACGCCGTGAGGCGCTGCTGTACTTCTTCGCCGTGGTGCTGTTCGGCATCGTGCTCCAGGCTGTTTTTGAGGGCATCAAGAGCGAGCTGTTCTGTGAATCCATCGGTATGATGGGCATCATGATCGCCGTGGAGAACGAGGACGACCGCCTTGACGCGCTGACCGGGCTCGGCAACCGTTTTGCCTTCCAGAATGACCTGAACACCGCACTCGTGAGCGGTCAGCAGCTCCATCTGGTCGAGCTGCGCATCACCAATGCGGACAGCATCCAGCGCACGACCGGCACCGACAACACCAAGATGCTCATGGAGCTCGTGGCGCCCTATCTGCGGACAAAGCTGCCGAGCTACATGATCTATATCATCAACCCCGAGACCCTCATGCTGACCGTTCCCGACCGTAAGGGGATGCACGCCGTGGAGCTTGCCGGCGATATTGCGGCACGTTTCCGGAAGCCCTGGAACTGGCAGGATACCGAGCTGCCGCTGCGTGCGGTCGTGCTCTGTGCCGAGGTGCCGTGGCATGTGCGCTCCGTCTCGGAAGCGCTCTACATGGCGGACAGCACCGTTCCGGAGAACAAGGAGGGGCAGGTGCTCGCAGGTAGAGATCTGAGCTATCTGCTGCGGCGTGCGGAGATCGAAGCCGCCGTGACAAGAGGTCTCGAACAGGGCAATTACTTCGTCTGCTACCAGCCGACCTATCATGTGGACGGCACTTTGCACGGCGCAGAGGCGCTGATCCGTCTGAAGGACCCGGAGCTGGGCAACCTGTTCCCGGATGAGTTCATCCCCGCTGCCGAGCGTCTCGGTGCCATCGACGACCTCGACTGCGTGGTATTGCAGCATGTCTGCCGTCTGCTCGCCACCGGCATCGCCGAAAAGACGGGACTGGAATGCATCAACGTCAATCTGTCCGTGCTGCACTGTATGCAGCCCGACTTCATCAAGCGTATCAACGACATTGTGGAAGAAGCCGGCGTCAGCAAGCATCAGATCAACTTTGAGATCACCGAGTCGGCAGCCGCTGAGGACTACGAGCTGCTCAGTTCGATCATTGCCTCCCTCAAGCAGGAAGGCTATCAGTTCTCGATGGACGACTTCGGCACCGGCTATGCCAACATGAAGGCGATCTATTCGTTTGATTTCGACGTGGTCAAGATCGACAAGTCCCTGCTCTGGAATGCAGGCAAGAACGAGCTCGGACAGGTGCTGCTCGACAATTCTGTCCGGATGATCCGCCAGATGCACAGGAAGATCCTGGTCGAGGGCGTGGAGACACGCGCCCAGATCGAGCTCCTGCGCACACTTGGGGTGGATTATCTCCAGGGCTACTACTTCTCCAAGCCCATACCGGAAGCGGATTTCCTGGCACTCATTTTGAATGAGGACAAGGAGGAGGACTAATTGAGAATCATGCAGGGAACGAACGCCGTCCCAACGGGCGGAAAACGGGTATTGCGCAGCCTGTGCGTTCATCCTGCATATAGATAGCCGGATAAACCGGCAAAGGGGGATACATCTAATTTTAAGGAGGCAGGTTATGAAGAAAACCAAAAGCGCAAAAACAGCAGCAGGCATCCTGTGCCTGAGTCTGCTCATCGGGCAGGCAGGACTGCTGCCGGCATCCGCTGCGGACAGCGGTGTCATGTTCAACGAGGTCTGCTCCAAGTCCACGACAGGCAACAAGTACGACTTTGTTGAGCTGTATAACAGCGGCAGCTCTGCGGTCGATCTGTCCGGATGGGGTCTGACCGACAAGAAGAGCCAGCCCTACCGCTACACGTTCCCGTCCGGGACGAGTCTTGCGGCAGGCGGCAGAGTGGTGGTATACTGCGACAGCACCGCCGGCGGGAGCGATGCCAGTATCGCACCGTTCGGGCTTTCCGGCTCCGGTGAGACCCTGACGCTCACCGACAAGGACGGCAACACGGTCGATACCCTCGGCTTCGAGACCATCGCTGCCGATACATCCTACGGACAGTATCCGGACGGCAGCGGCGAGTGGGCAATGATCCCGTGTACGCCCGGTGAGCCCAACAAGGCTCCGGTAGGCGCAAACGCCGTGGTTCCGCCGACCTTCTCGGAGGAGAGCGGCTTCTACAGCAGCAGCTTCGACCTGACGCTCTCGGCACCGCAGGGCTCGACCATCTACTACACCACCGACGGCAGCGACCCGACGACTTCTTCCGAGAAGTACACCGGTCCCATCAAGATCGAGGACATGAGCTCCACCGAGAACCGCCTGAGCGCCCGGACGGACATCTCCGCATCCAATGTCACAGCACCGAGGGAGCCCGTGGACAAGGCGGCACTCATCCGTGCTGTCACTGTGGATGCACAGGGACAGGCGAGCGAGATCGTGACCAAGACCTATTTCCTCGGCAAGACCAATTCCGGCTATTATCCGAACATGAAGGTCGTTTCCCTCGTGACGGATCCGGACAATCTGTTCGACTATGAGAAAGGCATCTACTGCCTCGGCAAGGTCTATGACGATTACAACAACCAGCAGAACCCGCAGAATCCCGGCGGTCCCGGAGGTCCCGGCGATCCTCAGAACCCGTGGGGCGGTCAGAACCCCTGGGGCGGCGGCTGGGGATGGGACATGGTCAACCCCTGGGAGAAGCCGGCCAACTACACCCAGAAGGGCAGAGAGTGGGAGCGTGAAGCGCATTTCACCATGTTCGACAGCGGCGAGATCGTGGTAGACCAGCAGGTCGGCATCCGCATCAAGGGCGCCGCATCCCGCAACACCCCGCAGAAGAGCTTCAACGTCTATGCCCGCCGCGAATACGGTGCCGCAGAGCTCGAGTATGACTTCTTTGACGGCACGGCGACCAAGGCCAAGAGCGGCAAGCCGATCAAGAAGTATGAAGGGATCGTCCTCCGCAACGGCGGTAACGACAACAACTCGGCATTCTTCCGCGATTCCATCAACCAGATCCTTGTTGCAGACCGTGCCTTCACGGCACAGGCGATGAGCGAGTGCATCGTCTTTATCGACGGCGAATACTGGGGCATCTACCAGATCACCGAAAAGCTCGGCGACAGCACCCTCGCAAGCCACTACGGTGTTGAAGCGTCCGACGTCGCCATCATCAAGAATTTCGAGCTTGAAGAGGGCGAGACCTCCGATCTGAACGACTGGGAGGCGCTGATGACCGGCGTCAGCAACGGCAGCATCAGCTACAAGCAGCTTTGTGAAAAGGTCGATAAGCAGAGCTTCCTCGACTATTTCGCAGCACAGGTCTACTGGGCGAACAACGACTGGCCGCAGAACAATATGGCGGTATGGCGCTGCAACACCATCGACGAGACCAACCCCTATGCAGACGGCAAGTGGCGTATGCTCCTGTTCGATACCGAGTCCAGCACCGGTCTGTACGACATGCAGAACTCGGTACAGACGGACAGCTTCTCCCGCATCAAGCAGGTCAATGACAATGATTTCTGCAAGATGTTCGCCGCCCTGCTGAACGACAAGGATTTCTGCAAGGACTATTCCGCAACGATGATGGATCTTGCCAACTACAACTTTGCACCGGAGCGGACAACGCCCCTCATCAGCTATTACAAGGAGACCTACCAGAAGCAGATCGCCGATTCGTTCAAGCGGTTCAGCTCCACCTCCAGCCCGGACAGCACGATCAATTCCGCCTATCAGACGATCACGAGCTTCTTTGATCAGCGGTATGACATCGTGGAGCGCCAGCTGCGTTCGGCTGCCGGCTTACAGACCCAGCTCAACCAGCTCACCGTGAACAATGACCCGAACTGCGGCAGCATCAGGCTCAACACGCTGAACCTCGGCACGATCGACTCGTGGAGCGGCAAGTACCACAGCGACTATGACCTCCCGCTCGTTGCTGAGCCGATGGAAGGTCAGACCTTCTCCCACTGGGAGATCAAGGGCGCCAAGCTGACGGAGGGCTCCGAGACCGATGCATCCGTCCGCATCCAGCTCCAGAGCGCCGATGCCACCGTGACGGCGGTCTACGGCGAAAGCTCGCAGATCGACGGCGACTACAACGCTGACGGCGTTGTGGATATCCGGGATCTCATCCTCCTGCAAAAGTTCATCCACGGTCAGGATGTTAAGCTTGCCCCGACCGATGTGGTCAAGGACAATGTGACCGACGTCTTCGACCTCGCCATGCTCAAGAGATGGCTCCTGAAGAAATAAGACACAACAAGAGCGCAGTGCTGTTTGACGGCACTGCGCTCTCTTTATGTGCGAACTGTATTATATTTGTTAATTTTAATTAGTTTCTATTGACAATCGAAGAAATACACTGTATAATAGTAGCAGAAGAAAAAAGAGACTGCATTGAAAAACGTTGTAAAGGAGAATGCGTATGGGTATTAAGAAAGCTGTATCAGGCGCTAAAACCGGCTTTTCTGAAACCGGAAAGGGTGTAAAAGAAGTAGCTGAATCAGTCAAGCACGGTTTAAGCAGCAAATCACATTTTGAAAAAGCCGGCAAGTCTTTCCGTGAAGCCGGAGAAGCGCTCGGCATCAAGCCCTCAAAAAAGAAGTAAACGCTTGTTCGATTCCTTTTTCCATAGCGCAGTGCCGACTGCCCGGCACTGCGCTCCCTTTATGTGCGAACTGTATCTCTTTTGTGAACATTCATCAATTTCTATTGACAAGTGGAAAGTTTTACGGTATAATAAATACATGAGATGAGGCACACCAGACGCCTCACTCCATGTGAAAAAACGGAGGAAAGGAGAATCTGCATGGGTATCAAGAACGGTGCCAAGAAAATGACGTCCGGCTCGATCAAGGAGATCGCTGGGAAAGCGGTATCATCCTACGGCAACAGGCTCCAAAAAGCAGGCAAAAAAGAAAGGATGGAAGGCTGGAAAGAAGTGAAAGGTTCTCCGAATAAAAAGAGATAACCCCTATTCAATTCCTTCAAAAATCGCAGTGCTGTGTGAACAGCACTGCGATTTTGTTTTATCCCTTATTGTGGTTTATAGGTCCTGCCAAGCAAGATCGTGCGTTCCAGAAGCGGGCGCCGCTCCAGCGCTGCATGATAGACATCGGCGGAAACGATCTCACCGTTGATGCTGTACGCCGCATCAGATCCGTTCACTGCGCCTTCATTGTCGGAGCAATAGAACTCCGTGGTCAGCACGCCCCGATCATACGAGAGATCGACACGGGTGTAATAGCCCTGTGCTGTGTCAACGTCGATCAGAAGCCCGGTGTCCTCGCTGAACCGCACCTCGCCGTAGCTGCCGTACATGCCATCGACCTGGACACCGTGTCCGTCAAAATAGCTGTACAGCGCCACACGAGCCATATGGAAGTCGCCTTCCGACAAAAACAGCTCGTCGATCCCGTCGCCGTCCAGATCGTAGTAATCATACCGCACAGCGGAAGCGTCCGCACAGTCTTCGCAAAATTCCTCGTACATCTCCTGGTAGTAGGCAAGCGCCGCATCCTCATCATCCGGCGAAGGCGCTGATGCTTCCGCTTCTGTTGCGCTCGTGGGATCCGTCGGTTCGGCAGGGATCACCTCGCTCTGCTCCTCCAGCTTCTGACGAACCGTCCCAAGCAGGACGGCTGTAACGCTCAGCGCCGCAACGGTCACAGAAAGAATGATGGTCAGCACGATCTGTACTGTATGACTGCGCCGTTTCGGGGAAGGTCTGCTCATGTATTACCCCTCCTGATGATCAATCGTCGTAAAAGTCATCCGCATCGTCGTCATAGTACCAGCCGTCTTCATCATAGTCATAATCCCAGTCGTCGTCGTTGTCCCAGTCGTCCTCCTCATACTGATAGTCATAGATCGGGAGATCGGTCACAGCCTCGTTGTAGAGGTCGTTGAGCGTGGAATCCTCATCGGCATAGCCACCGCTGTAGCACTTCGGCTCCATCGAACTCGAAGGCGGATAGGTACCGATGATGTGCTCCGCCTTGTCCTCGGATGCCACATAGACGCACTGGTAATTCTCCACCACGAAGAAGTAATTGCATTCCTCCATCTCCGGGAAGTACTTCTGCATGATCGACCGGATCTCAGAGGTGTCGTTGCCGTCCGTGTTGAAATCATAGTTCGGATCTGAGCAGACAACGAAGCTCCTCGGGAACTCCCCGAGCTTTTCCTCCTCGTCCAGCTCGGTCAGTGCCGTATTGGCGGCGTTGTTGATCTGCTTTGCCACACTGTTGGCAGAGGCGTGCTTGGACTTCTTGGTATAGCCGATCATGGCGGGCACGAGGATCGCTGCCAGGACAGCTGTCACCACAAGTGTGAAGAGAATACCGATGACCAGTGCGATGATACAGCCCGTCGGCAAGCCCTTCTTCTTCGGCGGCTCCTGGGGCTGGTTATAGGGATTATAGTTGTAGCCCTGCGGATACTCCGGCGGTGCAGGCTGCTCCTGCTGCGGATAGCCGTACTGCTGACCGGGCGCCGGCTGCTGTGCCGTCTGCTGCGGATAGGGCACGCCCTGCTGTGCTGCGCAATTGCAGTTCTCGCCGTCATTAAGCGCTCTGCCACATCTCGGACAATAATTCATAGTGATTCCTCCTACATCGAAATGGTTTTCTGTCGTATGATACTATTATAACGGATACGTGCAGAAAATACAAGAGGGATGCCGCCGCCCATTTCTGTTTTTGTTGAAATGCACAATATTATTCTGCTTTATTTGGCAAAACCTACATATACACGGCATTCCCGCCGGAGATCGCCGGAAATTGTTGACTTTTCCGCATAAACATGCTAAAATAGTAGCATAAGAAAACACGAGCTATCTCCGGAACGTATCACGGAGATACCCGGTCATAGGAGGGATGAACATGGGACTGAATTTCCGTAAAAGCATCAAGATCTGCAAGGGCGTTTCGCTGAACCTGAGCAAATCCGGTGTCGGTGTCAGCGTCGGGACAAAGGGCGCCCGAGCCTCGATCAATACGAGCGGCAGAAGCTCCGTCCGGGTCGGTATCCCGGGTACCGGGCTCTCCTATACCGCATCGAGCGGCAGCAAGAAAAAGACCGCCAAGAAGCGCAGCTATTCCTCCTCGGCACGAAAGAAGCAGGAGGAGCTCGCCAAGAAGAAGGAGGCACTTGCCCAGCAGAAGGCAACGGAGCTCGAGCAGAACCGCCTCCAGGTCGAGGAGCAGGAAAACTACCTCGACCTCATCCGGAGCGTTCACAAGGAATGCGAGGAGCCGATCGACTGGAAGGCACTGCGGGATGCGCCGCCGCCCTTTGAGAAGGGGCAGCCCGGTCCTGCCGAGCAGGCAGCCGCACAGACTGCCGCCCAGAAGCCCGGTCTCATGTCCCGGCTGTTCGGCAATGCAGAGAAGCAGCAGCGGGAGCAGGAGGAAGCCCTTGCCGCCGCAAAGGCTGCCGATGCCGAGACCTATGCGGAGTGGGAGGAGAGCAAGACATTTGCCGACCGCATCCTGAAAGGCGACACGGATGCCTATCTCGAAGCGATCGAGACTGCCAATCCCTTCGAGGATTTCGCCGACTACGGCAGCGACCTCGAATTTGGCACAGACCAGCCGGGCACGATGGAGATCGAGTTCCGTGTGCTGGGCAAGGATGTCGTACCGGAAAAGACGCTCAGCCTGACCCAGACCGGCAAGCTCTCTGAGAAGGCGATGACCAAGACGATGTACTTCGACATCATGCAGGACTACGTGTGCAGCGCTGCGATCCGGCTCGGACGTGAGCTGTTCTCCGTGCTGCCGGTGGACTATGTCATGGTACATGCCGTGGACGGCGTGCTCGACACATCGACGGGCAATGACGAGGAATTTACGCTGCTGTCCGTACTGTTCACCCGGGAGGGCTTCGAGGGATGCAATTTCGACCGCATCGACCCCTCGGATTTCGTGGGGCGCTTCCGGCACAACATGAGCTTCGCCAAGACCACAGGCTTCCATCCCGTTCCCCGTCTGGAATGGGAAGAATGACTGTAAAAAAAGAGATTTTTTCAAAAAGCTCTTTACTTTTGCACTACAATGTGTTAAAATATAAGTAAGAACCTGCCCGCTCAGCGGGTCAGAATGCAGAAAGGACGCATCACTATGAAAAGGGGAAAGAATAAACCGACTGTGATCGAGGAGCTGTATGAAGCCATTCTCTGCCTGGAGACCAAGGAGGAATGCAGTGCATTCTTCGACGATCTCTGCACAGTACTGGAGCTCCAGACCATGTCCCAGCGTTTGCAGGTCGCCAAGATGCTGCGGGAGCACCGTGTCTACAGCGACATCGTGGCTGCCACAAGCGCCAGCACGGCAACGATCAGCCGTGTCAACCGTTCGCTGGGCAGCGGCTATGACATCGTATTTGACCGCCTGAAGGCAAAGGGAAAGTATTCCGTTCCGGAGGCTTCCAACAGCGGCGCAGAACCGCAGGAGGACGGCGAATAAGTCCCGAAAAGACGGGTTTTCGGGGAATATTCTATGATATTATCTAAAATCATGCTGCAATCGTACCGAAATTCTGTAGAATCGACAATTTTTCCGAAAAACCTTGACAAAGCGCAGTAAATCGTATATAATACAAGTATAATTTATCTAATTGGAGGATGTACACCATGAAAAAAGCAGATTTGATCCAGGCTGTTGCTGAGAAGACCGGTAAGTCTAAGAAGGATGCCGGTGTATTTGTTGACGCTGTTTTTGAGAGCATCAAGGACGCTCTGGTTGCAGGCGATAAGGTTACACTGACCGGCTTCGGCGTGTTCGAGGTTCGTGATCGTGCTGCCAAGAAGTGCAAGAACCCCCGCACCAAGAAGATGCAGGATGTTCCGGCTTGCAAGGCTCCGGCTTTCAAGGCTGGTAAGAACCTCAAGGATTCTGTCAACAAGTAATTGCCAACATCAATACTGTAAAACAAGCGCCTTCCGGATCCCGGAGGGCGCTTTTGTGTTGTGCTATAACCTCCCCGGAGCGGGGAGGTTTTTATGACTGTTTCGCCTGTTCCCGCAGGCGTTTTTTGATGCCCTGGAGGATGGTGTTCCTCGCCTGTGCTGCCGTTTCCGGGGTGACGGGCTGCGTGTCCGGCAAGGGATACGGGATGCCGAGCGCTGCATATTTCTGCTTGCCAAGATCGTGATAGGGCAGACAGTCGAGCGCTTTGAGCGTTTTCAGACCGCCGAGGAAATAGCCGAGCGCTTCCTGCTCCGCCGGGTCATCCGTCCAGCCGGGGACGATGACATGCCGGATCCAGAGGGGCACTCCCCTGCTGCTCAGATGCTGCGCAAATGCGAGGATCCCGGCATTGCTGTGCCCGGTCAGCGCCCGGTGGCGTTCGTCGTCGATGTGCTTGATGTCGAGCATTACCAGATCCGTCACGGAGAGCAGCGCATCGAACCGCTCCGGATGCGCCGGATCAAAGCAGATGCCGGAGGTGTCCAGACAGGTGTGGATGCCGCGGCGTTTCGCCTCGGTGAAGAGCGCCGTCAGGAACGGGAGCTGTGCCGTCGGTTCGCCGCCGGTCGCCGTGATGCCGCCGTTTTTGTAGAACGCCTTGTTGCGCTCGTACTGGCGCAGCAGCTCCTCCACGGTCATCTCTGTCCCCTTGTCAAAGCCCCATGTATCGGGGTTATGGCAGTACAGGCACCGCATCGGACAGCCCTGGAAGAAGATCACGAACCGCACCCCCGGCCCGTCTACCGTGCCAAAGGATTCGGTGGAATGGATATAGCCAGTCATGGGATCACCTTCTTGGAGAACAGCCCCTGTGCCGGTGGCAAGGGGCTGTTGTTGATACTAAATTTTGTCGTGGAATGTGCGGGCGATAACGTCATCCTGCTGCTCCTTGGTCAGCTTGATGAAGTTGACCGCATAGCCGGAAACACGCACGGTGAGCTGCGGGTACTTCTCCGGATGCGCCTGCGCATCGAGCAGCGTCTCACGAGTGAACACATTGACGTTCAGGTGATGGCCGCCCTTCTCGACATAGCCGTCAAGCAGCTCTACGAGATTATCGACCTGCTGTTCATTGATCTGCTGATCTTCCATAATTTACCTCCTCCTAGATAGCTTTCTTTTGTGATCTTCCGTTTCTGTTTGTAACAAACTGAATAGGGAGATGTGTAGCTTCGCCTCACACCCCACTCTAAAAACAACGTTTTTAGAGACTTTTTACAGTTCGTCCTCCTCATCCGGGTCCTCGCCCAGCGTGGGGACGGAGCACGCACCGGCTTTGCAGCATTCGGTGCTGTTCATCGTCTGTACTCTGGTCTCCTCGCCGACGCTCAGGTTGATATGCTGGCTGCCGGATGCACAGAGCGCATCGAGCAGCTCCACCAGCGCATCGGGATCCATATCCTTCGGGATCTTCGGATCATTGCTCATCCTCAGTCAAAGCCTCCTGTGTCAGGCGGTCGATGTCGAGGTCGCCCGCAAAGATCTGCGTATTCTTGCCCAGCGCATCCGGCACGATCGAGAACGTGTTGGAAATGCCGTCCTGCGCATGGCGGAAGGGCAGCTTTGCCACGGAGGAGAGCGATGCCACTGCACCGTGGGTGTCTCTGCCATGCATCGGGTTGGCGCCGGGTGCCAGCGGAACGCCCTGCTTTCTGCCGTCCGGGGTGTTGCCGGTCTTCTTGCCGTAGACCACGTTCGAGGTGATCGTCAGGATGGACATGGTCGGGATACTGCTGCGGTAGGTGTGGTGCTTGCGGATCTTGTCCATGAATGTGCGGACGATCTGCACGGCGATCTCATCCACACGGTCGTCATCGTTGCCGTACTTCGGGAAATCACCCTCGACAACATAGTCCACGACCACGTTCCGTGCGATGCCCGTGACCACACCGTGCCGATCCTTGATCTCGATGTCTCGGCGGACAGGCTTTACCTTGGCATACTTGATCGCCGAGAGGGAATCTGCCACAACGGACAGACCTGCGATACCTGTCGCAAAGTAGCGCTTGACCTCACGGTCATGCAGTGCCATCTGCAAACGCTCGTAGCTGTACTTATCATGCATATAATGGATGACGTTCAGTGTGTTGACATAGAGCCCTGCGAGCCATTCCATCATGTCGTCATACTTCTGCATCACATCGTCATAGTCCAGGTACTCGCCCTCGACCGGACGGTATTTCGGGCCCACCTGCACGCCGAGACGCTCGTCCACGCCGCCGTTGATGGCGTAGAGCAGGCACTTGGCAAGGTTCGCACGGGCGCCGAAGAACTGCATCTCCTTGCCGACACGCATCGAGGAGACGCAGCAGGCGATCGCATAGTCATCGCCGTGGATCACGCGCATCAGGTCGTCGTTCTCATACTGGATGGAGGAGGACTTGATGGACATGCGGGCGCAGAACCGCTTGAAATTCGTCGGCAGCTTGGTGGACCAGAGCACGGTCATATTCGGCTCCGGTGCTGTGCCGAGGTTGTTCAGCGTGTTGAGGTAGCGGAAGGAGTTCTTGGTGACCATGTGCTGGCCGTCCACGGAAACGCCGCCGATGGACTCGGTGATCCAGGTCGGGTCGCCGGAGAACAGGGAGTTGTACTCCGGTGTTCTGGCAAAACGCACCATACGCAGCTTCATGATGAAGTGGTCGATGAGCTCCTGCGCCTCGCTCTCGGTGAGGATGCCCCTTTCGAGGTCACGCTGGATGAAGATGTCCAGGAAGGTCGATGTCCGTCCGAGCGACATGGCGGCGCCGTTCTGCTCCTTGACGGCCGCCAGATAGCCGAAATACAGCCACTGTACAGCCTCCTGTGCATTCTTCGCAGGGCGGGAGATGTCCAGACCGTAGATCTCGCCGAGCTTCTTGAGGTCACGCAGGGCATTGATCTGCTCTGCCAGCTCCTCACGCAGACGGATGTTCTTGGAGGTCATGCGGACGAAATGCGTTTCCTTCTGGTGCTCCTTGTCCTCGATGAGCATGTCGATGCCGTAGAGGGCAATTCTCCGGTAGTCGCCGATGATACGGCCTCTGCCGTAGGCATCCGGGAGTCCGGTGAGGATCGCCGCATGGCGGGCGAGCTTCATCTCGGGGGTATAGGCATCGAAAACTGCCTGGTTGTGTGTTTTTCTGTACTTGGTAAAGATCTCCACGACCTTGGGATCCACCTCATAGCCGTACTCCTTGCACGCCTGCTGCGCCATACGGATGCCGCCGAAGGGCTGGAGCGCCCGCTTGAAGGGCTTGTCCGTCTGGAGACCGACGATCTTTTCGAGCTCCTTGTTCAGATAGCCGGGGCCGTGAGACGTGATGGTGGAAATGATACTGGTGTCCATATCGAGGACGCCGCCTGCTTCACGCTCCTGCCGTGACAGCTCGCAGACCTGCTCCCAGAGCTGTTTCGTTGCAGCAGTCGGCCCTGCAAGAAAGCTCTCGTCGCCGTCATAGGGCGTGTAGTTCTTGAGGATGAAATCCCGGACATTGACGGAAGTGTTGCTCCACCTGCCGGGTTCAAACCCCTCCCATTCCGGTGCAAATGCTGTAAACATACTGGCATCATCCTTTCAGCTGCAAAGTATTGTATATCCTTCACTTATATCATACTACTTTTTGCGGTTGATGTCAAGAACATGAGGGGTATTACAGAAAAATTCACAATCCGGAAATAGAATTCCGGAGAAATTTGACATATGGACGGAATTGAAAAACACATCCCCGCACATGTTCCCGCCTGCCCTTGCATATACTGTCACAAATCCACTGAAACGGAGTGAGGTCATGCAAAGTCAGTCGGAGGACCGGGCGGTCACGCTCGGCATCTATATCCTGGAACATCGGGCGACCGTCCGTGCAGCCGCCAGCAAGTTCGGCATCAGCAAGAGCACGGTACATAAGGACGTCAGCGAGCGCCTGCCGCATATCCGCCCGGATCTGGCAAAACAGGTGCATGAGATCCTGGTGCAGAACAAGCAGGAGCGCCATATCCGGGGCGGGCTCGCCACCAAGCGCAAGTATGCCCTGCTTGCCATCAGCCGCCGGTCAGCGGCGCAGAACCGCTCTTAGCCGCTGCATCCCGGTATTCTGCGGTGTTCTCCCGTGTTTCGACAAATATCGCAGAGAAAAAGTGGTATACTATGAAACAGATACCTCTGAAAACGATGTTTTCAGAGGCGGGGTCTGGGGCAGCGCCCCCAAAATAGCCCATCCGCTATCCCCGAAGCACTGCATCATCGGTTGATCCGGTGCTTCACGAAATTTCGGGATACCAAGTTCCGGAAGGAGGAAACGCATTTGCAGAATGCACAGTATGAAATAGACAGATTCTCCGAGCATGTGCTCCTGTCGCTCGAGACCGCCATGCAGATCGCCGGGGAAATGGGGCACACCTATATCGGCACGGAGCACTACCTGCTCGGGATGCTCCGGCAGGGCAGCGGCGCTGCGGCAGAGGTGCTCACCCGCCACGGCGTGACGGCGGAGAGCCTGCGGGGACAGCTCCTGCTGTCGGTCGGGAGGGGGAGCCGTACCTCACCCGGCTATGGATGCATGACACCGGCGCTGCACCGCATCTTCCGCAAGGCGCAGCAGCTCGGCAGGAAGGAACGCCTTGTCGGCACCCGCTTCCTGCTGCGGGCGATCCTGGAGGACGAGAACTGCGCCGGCTATGAGCTTTTGCTCGGGAGCGGCGCAGACCTGCGGGAGCTGGAACATGCCTGCTGTGACGAGGCGGATGGGGCTTTGCAGCATCTGCCGACGGAAAAAGACCTCCCGCAGCTCTTCCGCTTTGGCAAGCTGCTGCTCCCGGAGGAACATGCCGACCCGCTCATCGGCAGAGAAAACGAAATCGAGCGGGTCTTGCAGATCCTCTCCCGCCGCAGCAAGAACAACCCCTGCCTGATCGGCGATCCCGGCGTCGGCAAGACCGCCATCGTGCAGAGCGTGGCAGCACGGTTCGCAAAAGGCGAGGTGCCGCCGCAGCTGCGTGGCATGGTGATATTCTCGCTCGACCTCGGTGCGCTCCTTGCAGGGGCGAAGTACCGGGGCGATTTCGAGGAGCGGGTGCGTGCCTGCGTGGATGAGGTCGTGCGGGACGGGCGCATCATCCTGTTCATCGACGAGCTGCATACCATTGTCGGCGCCGGGGCGGCAGAGGGTGCCATTGATGCGGCAAATCTCCTGAAACCGGCACTGGCAAGGGGCGAACTGCGCATCATCGGTGCGACAACCCCGGCGGAATACGGGCATACCATCGGGCGGGACGGCGCTCTTGTGCGGCGCTTCCAGTCCGTGACCATCCTCGAACCGTCCGGCGAGGAAACGCTCGGCATTTTAGACGGTCTGCGGCAGAATTACGAGAGCTATCACCATGTGACGCTCCCGGATGCGGTGCTGCGCTCCTGCGTGGAGCTGTCGCAGAAGTATATCGGCGACAAGAGCTTCCCGGACAAGGCGATCGACCTACTCGATGAGGCATGTGCAAGGGCTTCGCTGCGCTGTGCCGGGGCGGAGGTCGGTGAGGAGGATGTGGCAGCCGTTGCATCGGCAAGGACGGGCATCCCCCTCTCCCAGATGACCGCCGCCGAACAGGAGCGGCTCCTGCTGTTACAGCGGACACTGCACACCAAGATCGTCGGACATGATGCCGTGATCGACCGGCTCTGCGATGCCGTCTGCCGGAGCGGTGCAGGCTTCCGGGACATCCGGAGACCGGTGGGCTCGTTTCTGTTTCTCGGGCCCACGGGCGTGGGGAAAACGGCGCTCGTGCGGGCGCTCTGTGAGACGCTCTACGGCACGGAAAAGGCGCTGCTGCGGCTGGATATGTCGGAATTTATGGAAGCGCATTCCGTGGCAAGGCTCATCGGGTCACCGCCCGGGTATGTCGGTTTCTCGGAGGAGACGCCGTTCTGCGAGCATCTGCGGCAAAGGCCGTGCAGCGTGGTGCTGTTCGATGAGATCGAAAAGGCGCACCCGGATGTGCTGCATCTGCTGCTGCAAATCTTGGAGGACGGGATGCTGACGGACAGCACCGGGCGTCAGATCAGCCTGCGGAACTGTCTCATTTTCCTGACATCCAATATCGGGATGCACCAGCGCACCGCAAGCGCCGGCTTCCTCGGCGGCGAACAGGCACCCGGCACCGAGGCGCTGCGGCAGACGCTCCCGCCGGAGCTCATCGGGCGCATGGACGAGATCCTTGAATTTTCGCCGCTCACGCAGGAGGATCTTGCCGTGATCGCCCGCCGGCAGCTCAACGCATTGGCGGAGCGGGCGGCGGCGCTCGGCATCACATTGCAGTTTGACGAACATGCCGTGCAGGCGGCAGCCTCCGACCCGGAAACACGCCGCTACGGTGCCAGACCGATCCGGCGCTTCCTGACGCAGCATGTGGAGAGCCCGCTCTCCCGGATGTGGCTGCGGGGCGAGGTGCATGACGGCGATACGGTGTGTCTGTTCTGCGAAGGGACGGAGCTCAGGCTCAGAGCTGCGGCGTTGGCATAACCCCGGCTTATAGGGCGGAGCCAAAGATCGTTTTTTTGCTCAAGCTTTTTTTCCGTAAAAAAAAGCTTGCAGGGTTCCAAGGGACAGAGTCCCTTGGTCGCTCGCCGCAGCGAGCGAAATCCCCTTAAACCGCAGGGCGTCCCCTCCCTCGCCTATGAGCATGCCTTTCCCCGCCGCTCAGCGGCGGCAATACCATCTATCAAAAGCACCAAAAAGAAAGGTCAGAGAGCACGCACTCTCTGACCTGTTTCATTTATGCCTTATGCGACCGGAAGTGTGATGATCTCCACCACGCTCTTGAGGATGTTCAGGGAATCGGTCTCGTCCACCTTGCCGGAACGATCCACATCCGCATTGGCTTTGCCGTACATGGTCAGCTTTTCGCCGACCATCAGGCTCTTATTCAGCGTGATGACATCGAGGATGTCCACCTTTCCGCTCTCGTCTACATCGCCGTACAGTGTCACTTCCGGGTTGGAAGTCGGTGTCGGCTCCGGATGGGTCTCGCTGGGCTCGGGCTTATCCGTTGCGACAGTAGCCTCAGTTGCCTCGGTGGCTTCCGTGGGCTTCTCCGTGGGCTCGGTCGCCTCAGTGGGCTCGGTCGGACGGGGCTGCGGGTTGCCGTAGTACTCGGCAACGGTGATACCGTTCTTACCGAGCGGGATCTTGTGGTCAAGGCTGATGAACTTGCCGTTGGCATCCTGCCAGAGAGCAGGCTTGACGAACTCGTACTTCACGTCATCCCACTTCTGGAAATTATCGTACATCAGTCCGCCGGTATCGGAGGAGTTCTCATTGAAGCACCAGAAGGTGTGGTGGATGTGCTTCTTGATCATATAATCGCGGAGAACGGTCATCCAGTGTCTGTTGGCGCCTGACGGGTCATGCTCGTCATCCGTCCAGCCGCCCCATTCGCCCATGAGGAGCGGATACATATTTTCTTCAACGAGATACGCCCATGTATCATACCAGTATTCCTTGAGCATGGATTCTTCGTCAAAATCATAGCTCGTGTAGTTGGGCTTTTTGCCTTCGAGATGGAACCATGTCTGCTCCCATACCATAGGACCGTAGTCATGCGGCGAATACACGAGCTGGCTCTGACGATCGCCGAGATTTACAGGGTAATCTCTTACGCCACGGAAGTTAGCGCCCCACCATGCACCGTAAAACGGTTCATAATCCGGATCGCCGTAGTGCGCATAGTCAGTGGAAGGGGAATTCCAGTCAAAGCCCTTTTCAAACTTCGGATATACCTCGATGCCCTCGACCATGATCAGAAGGTTGGGGTTCTGATCGAGACATGCCTTGGCACCCTTTTCTGCGCTGTAACGCCAGTTGTTGGCATCGCTCGAACCGTCCCACTTGGCAAAGATACCGTCATCCTTCTTGCCGTGGGGCTCGTTTTTGAGGTCGATGGCAATGATCGTATCATCGTCCTTGTAGTAGTCGGCAAACCATGCGAGCGCTTCGAGCCAGTCCTCCTCGCTGTAGTTCGGATCGTACCAGAGCGCATAGTTATGACCGGCAGCATTGGTGGTCGCACAGTGGACGTCCATCATGATCTTGATGCCCTCTTCACGGCACCACGCCACGACCTGATTCCAGATGTCGAAGCTGTACATCGGCGTACCGCCCTCGACGCCCTCCAGCGTCAGCTCAGGGTTTTTGTACTCATTGAGCTTGATGATCGGATCCTTTCCGCCGCTTTTCCACTGGAGAAGGATCTCGGTGGACATCGGCACACGCAGCAGGTTGAAGCCGTGGTCGGAGATCAGCTTCAGGCAGTCATGGACATTGGCAGACCATGCGCCGTCGAAGATCTGCGAGCCGACATTGTAGCCGAACCAGTTGACGCCGGTCATCCAGACCTCGTTGCCGTCCATGTCCACGACCTTGCCGTTCTCGACATGCAGCCAGTCGTCGTGGTACTCATCCGGCGCAGCAGCGACCTTTTCCGGTGCCACCGCCGTAGTCATGCCAAACAGCATCGCACCGCTCAGTGCGACCGCCGCAAGGCGTTTGAGGATCCCTTGTTTCATAAGTATATCGCTCCTTCATAATGGAAAATTACTAAACAGGCAGAAATGCCTTTCAACAGTAAACGTTTTCGGATATATTCAGTGTACCACAAAATCATAAAAAAGTCAACACAAAAACCGTCTTTTGTGCAGTTTTCGTGGATATTCCCGCTGCCGGGAGGTGTTTTCTCTTGTGCAATGTAGATAATGCACGGAGTGCATCGGGACTGGATTTATGTTAAAACGTATAATATTTAACGTTTATCATTAAATTATAGTTGACAAACGTTAATTCATGTGCTATACTGATAGCAACGGAGAGAGGAACGGCTCCGTCAAATCAAAAGGAGGTATTTCTATGGAACAGATCCTGAGTAAAAACGAAACCATCACCAAAATCAGGAAGGGCAGCATGATCATCGCGGTACTCTGCCTCATCGCAGCAGCCTTCAACCTTTTCGTTGTGGGCACGGAAGTGTACTATCTTCTGACAGATGCGCATACAACGCAAAGCGGCTACTGGGCAAGGATCATGATCGGGTACGGCATCAACTGCGTCATCCTGCTCAGCGCAGCATCGGTATTTTTCCGCATCTCGAAAAACGGCAGACCCTTCACCCGCGGCAATATTATGATCGTGCGGGGGATCGGCGTGCTGTTTATCGTGAATGCCGTGCTGCCCATGCTCATCAATGCTGCGATTGACGGTAACCCCAATATGCTGTTTTCGCTGCTCGATCCCACGGGCGTCGTGGAGGGCATCCTTTTCCTGTTCGTTGCGCAGATCCTGCACTACGGTTCCTTGCTCCAGCAGGAATCCGACGAGACATTGTGAGGTGTGCGCTATGGCTATTATTCTGCGGCTTGACCGTGTGATGGCGGACAGAAAGATCAGCCTGAACGAGCTGAGCGAGCGGGTCGGCGTGAGCAATGTGAACCTCTCCAAGCTCAAGACCGGCAAGGTCAGCGCCATCCGTTTTTCCACGCTCAATGCGATCTGCACGGTGCTGAAATGCCAGCCCGGGGATATCCTGGAGTTTGTAGAGGATGGGGAATGAACGGAGCCCGGGGCATATTCCTGCCCCGGGCTTTGCTTTATGCTCTTTTCCCCGTCCGGATGAATTCGATCAGTTTTTCCAGATCATCGAATTCGTCATAGTCGCCCATGATGCCTTCCCGGTGATAGACGATCCCCGCCTGCTCGTTGCGTTCGAGGCAGTCGAGCAGCGCCTCCATGCCGTAGCGTCTGGCGAATTCCGCAAACGCCCGCGCCTTGATCTTCTCGGCATACAGCCCTTTCCGGCAGTTTGCGGGGTCGCATGCATAGCAGCCGGGAAGCTGCTTTTCGATCACGCATTTCCGATTCTCGCACCATTCCGCATCCTTGCACCAGGAAAGCTCCAGAAAGCCGTCCCGCTTGCAGCCCTTGCAGGTCACATTCTCCGAACACAGACAGCAGGCAAGCCCGCAGCGTGCAATGCCCAATTCCCGTTTCATAGCATCCTCCTTTAAAACAGGATGTCCTTGAAGCACAGCAGCGGCTCGTGCTTGTCAAAATCCCAGCTATGGTAGGAATCGCCGTGGCAGAACTGCTTCTCCGGGCAGGCGGCGCACTTCGCATTCTCCTCGCAGAGATCCTTGCGGAAGATCTGAAAGCCGTTCTCCCAGACATCCCTGAACCGGTCACGCAAAATGTTGCCCTGGATGAACTCCGGGCGGCGCTCGATGTCAAGACATGCCGTGATATCGCCGTTTGCCATGATGCTGGCGATGTAGGTGCCGGCGGTGCAGTGGTAGTACCAGTCACGGACTTCACGCTCATACTCCATGCCGAGATAGTGGCTGCATCCGTAGCAGACCGGCTCCCCGGCGATGCGCTTGTTGCGGATGAACTCGAACATGGTGATATAATCCTCCTTCGTCAGGAGGAGGTCGGGGTACTGCTTTGCTCTGCCCATCGGCTCGATGTTGATGACGCGCCACGAGTCGATCGGCATTTTATCAAAGATGGCGAACAGCGCATCGAGCTCGGTGATGTTCTTATGGGTGACAACGGTCGTCACCTGCACATGCTGGAACCCGCCGACTGCGAGCAGGTTCTCGATGCCTGCCATCGCCTTGTCCCAGCCTCCGGGGGTGCGTCGGAAGGCGTCGTGCGTCTCCGGCAGGCCGTCCAGGCTCACGGAGATGGTCGCCATGCCGCAGTCGCGGAGCATCTGCGCCTTCTCCCGGTCGATGAGCGTGGCATTGCTCGTCATGCCCCAGCGAAAGCCCAGCTCGTTGGCATAGCCCATGATCTCGGCGAAATCCTTACGCAGGAGCGGCTCGCCGCCGGTGATGCAGAGCATCTTGTGACCGGTGCCGAAATCCGCCTTGACCTCATCGAGGAAACGGCGGTACTGCTCCACGGTCAGCTCCTCGGACTGCACATCGCCGCAGCGGCTCCCGCAGTGCAGGCAGCGCTCGTTGCAGCGCATGGTCAGTTCGAGGAACAGATGCCGCAGATCCGGCTTGGTATGCAGACCCTTCCGGTACTCGGCAAGCTGTGTCATATGGTCAAACTTGACTGATTCGTTCAGCATAGCTCCCCCTTATTCCACAGGCGGCCCATAAACGACCTGCGGGCGTTCCTCATCCGGGGAAAATGTCTCGACCGGGAGCGCATCCTCCTCGACCTCCGGCGGACCATAGACCGGCGCTGGCATGTCCTTTTTCGGCTGATAGGTATCCGATTCTGCCGGCTCCTCCTCAACGGGCGGACCATAGACATCCTGCGGCTCCTCTTCCTGCGGACGGAAAGTCTCGGACGGCTCCGTGCCCTCGGTGGTCGCATATTCCTCCACGACCGGCGCTTCATACTCCGCCTGGGGTATCTCCTGCTGCGGATCGTAGGTCTCGGACGGCTCCGGCTCCTCAAGGGGCGGCGCACCGTATTCCGTCTGGATCAGTTGATGGGCAGGACATCCCGTCAGTGTGATGGCAGCGGCAAAAAGCGCTGCGGTCATGGCGGTCTTCTTCGTTTTCTTCAAGCGGATCCCTCCTTCATCTCATAGCGTTTGTGCTGCTTATATTATAGCATGAGAACGGGGATTTGGCAAGGGCTTTGCGCCATTTTCTTGACACCGCTCTGTTGCTGTGCTATAATGAAGAAAAACGCAGGAGGCGAACGACATGAACGAACCGCAGCGTACCCCCGAGACCGAACAGCCTGAAAACTATGACAGCCTGTACAGCCAGCCGTCAGAGCCCGTACAGCGCCCGGTCTCCCGCCCTGCCTTCATCGCCGGATGCATCCTGACCGGCATCGCCGTGCTGCTATTTCTGGCAGAGCTGATCCTCGTGCGTCTGAGCATTCTGCGGCTGCTGCTGACAGGCGGCTGTGTGCTCTTCTGCCTGACGCTCTGGAAAACGCAGAAGCCCAGGACCGTGCTCATCGACCTGATCGCCCTGATCTTGGTCGGGAATCTGATCCTGTTCGCCTTCCCGCCGCTGTTCATCCAGTCGAAATTCCTGTGGCAGTACCCCTTCCAGAAGGCGTATGTGGCGCTGTACCACAACACCCGTGAGCCGGAGTGGTTCCCGGATTTCCGGGACGATGTGGTCTCGGACTATGATTTCAGCTACAACCCGAGCATCATGCAGGGCTCCGGGCATTTCAGCGTGGAGTTCGTCACGACCCCGGAGCGGGCAGCGGAATATGCAGATGAATATGCCGAGCAGGCGGTGTATATCGTGCCTTTGCGGGAATATTCCCGCTACGGCTACTATCCCCTCGATGAGACCAAGCACAAGGTGCTCGACATCTACCTCGGGGACATCTGGGCGAAGGAGACGACCGAGGAGCAGGACGCCACGATCTATGTCATTGAGACGAACCTCGACTGGAACCACCCGCATACCTCAGTAGCGGTCGTCGATCCCGTGACGGGGAGGGTGCAGCTCTCAAAGCTGGGGTGAGCGCTTCCCATTTTTGATAAAAACAGACGCAGGAGTGCCGGATCATTCGTCCGGCGCTCTTTTTTTGCGGGCTCCGCACCCGGAAAGCTGCATTAGAGCAGCCGCATGGCTGCGATGTCTGAAAATGCACTGCATTGCTCCTCTGCGAAGCAAGGAGCAAGCGGGCGGAGAAACGGCGCACCATCCTCCTCGAAGCAAGCTGCCAGCGTGGGCTCCACGCCTTGCATTTTTTGCACGGATGGTGGCAAATATGTTCATTTATTTATGAATTGAGCGAAATATAATTAAAATGCTTGACAAATTCAGAAAAATCTGTATAATTAAATTATAGAGTGCCTATCAGACCACGGGTAGGGTCTGGCAGGCGTCTTTCTCCGGGCATCTGAACCGGGGATATAGGGAAAAGGATCGCCCGTCCGATCGTGGGCGGCGCACATGAAAATTGGAGATGAGATCTATGAAAAAAAACAAATCCCTGCTGGCGGCAGTCATGATGCTCGCAGCAGTGCCGGCGGTGCTCCCGTCCATGACCGTGGCGGCAAAGAGCTATGACGGCACCTATGTCATCCGCAATGTCAACAGCGGCAAGTTCCTCAATGTCGAAGGCGGCAAGGCGGAAGCCGGTACCAATGTACAGCAGTGGGGTACAGACGCAGCCCATGCCTATGATACTTGGCGCATCGAGAGCGATGCGGACGGCAATTACTGCATCTATTCCATGCTCGGCGGCGGCAAGACGCTGGCGCTGACAGAGGACGGCGGAAACATTGTCCTCGGCGATGCATCCGGCAGCGAGCACTTCCGGCTCGAAGCCAATGCAGACGGCAGCTTCCGTCTGGTGACGAGCGGCGACAAGGCGGTCGAGGTCAAGGATGCCTCCACCGATGCCGGTGCCAATGTCCAGACCTGGGAACAGAACGGCATCAACTGCCAGGACTGGGAGTTCATCCCCGTCACGCTCGCAAGCGGCACCGAAACGAACTGTATCGCCATGTCTGCACCGGACTACATCCCGGGCGACCTCAACGGCGACGGCGTGATCGACGTCTTTGACCTGGCGCTCGGCAAACGTGCCGTGCTGGCGGCACAGGACAATCCCGCACTCGACCTCAATGCAGACAATGCCTGCGATGTGGTCGATCTGGTCGCTATGACCAGGTTCCTGCACACCGGTGAAGGCGGCTTCCGGATGCGTGAAGGCGTGGGTATGCCCCGCATCTATGCTGCCAGCGACGGCGATTATGAGAAGGGCTTTGTGGAGAGCGACCACCCGGGCTTTACCTCCCCGAGCTATCTGAATCTGTATAACGAAGTCGGCTCGGATGTGACGATCAACGTCAATGCGCCGAAGGACGGCGTCTATGCCCTGACGATCCATCAGGCGAACGGCGGCACTGCCGACCGTGGCGTGCGCCTCGACATCAGCGGCGCACTCGGCTATTACACCCTCACCGGCGCTCCCACCGGAAGCTGGGATACCTGGGCGGAGGAGACGCTCTATGTCAACCTGACAGCGGGCATCAACACCCTGACCTTCACCTCGCTGACTGCTGACGGCGCATCCAATTTCGATACCTTTACCATTTCCGACACCGACCATGCGGCATCGCCTGTCACACCGTATGACCCGATCAAGGGCGTTCCGGTGCGGCTGAACAAGAATGTCTGGGGCGAAGGCTACCAGATGGAATACCTCAACCGTGGTCTTGTCGCTGCCAATGCCGGCAACGGTATGCAGCTCACATGGCGTATCCTGGCGACCGATGCGGATAACACGAGCTTCAAGCTCTACAAGAACGGCACTCTCCTCAAGGAGATCGCTGCCGGCGCTGCCTCGAACTACTTCGACCAGGGCGGTACGCCTTCCGACAAGTACACCATCGACACCTATGTCGGCACGACCTGCACCGAAAAGGGCGCTGCTGCCTATGTCTTCGGCACGCAGAACTCCGGTCAGTCCGGCGCTTATATCGACATCAACACCAAGCGTCCTGCCGACCAGACCATGCCGGACGGCTCGACATGCAGCTACACCGAGAACGACTGCTCCGTGGGCGACATTGACGGCGACGGCCAGTACGAGGTCTTCGTGAAGTGGGATCCCTCCAACTCGCAGGATAACTCCAAGACCGGCTATACCGGCACCGTCTTCATCGACTGCTACCGCCTTGACGGCACGATGGTATGGCGTGTGGATCTCGGCAGAAACATCCGTGCCGGTGCGCATTATACGCAGTACATGGTCTATGACTTTGACGGCGACGGCAGGTGCGAGATGATCTGCAAGACCGCAGACGGCACCAAGGACGGCAAGGGCAACTATGTCGGCGATGCGTCCAAGGACTACAGAAGCAGCGCAGGTACCGTCCTGAGCGGTCCGGAGTACATCACACTGTTCGACGGTCTGACCGGTGCTGCGCTCGATACCCAGAAGTACACGCCGGAGCGCGGTGCACAGGGCAAGAGCACCTGGGGCGATGACTACGGCAACCGCAGCGAACGCTATACCGCATGTGTTGCCTATCTTGACGGTCAGCATCCGTCCGCTGTCTTCGGCAGAGGCTATTACACGAGACTTTCAGTGGCTGCGTGGGATGTTGTGAACAAGAAGCTCTCCCAGAGATGGCTCTTCGACACCGGGTTCAATGTATCCGCTGCCGGCTATGGCGACGGCAACCACCAGGAGATGGGCGCTGATGTGGACGGCGACGGCAGACAGGAGATCGTATGCGGTTCCGCTGTTATCGACGACAACGGCAAACTGCTCTATACGACCAGCAATGCGCACGGTGATGCGATGCATATCGGCGATTTCGTGCCGGGCAACCCGGGGCTGGAGATCTTCATGTGTCTGGAGGACGAGGTACATCCAAACGGCAAGAAGATCAACTGGGGTACCGAGCTGCGTGATGCCAAGACCGGCAAGGCGCTCTTCCGTCAGACTGCCGGCGGCGATACCGGACGCTGCTTAGCGGACAATCTCATCGCCGGAAATGCCGGTGCGGAGATGATCGGTTCCCATAACAGCATCGTTTATGACTGTGTGACAGGCGCTCCCCTGAAGAACGCTGACGGTACGGATATGACGTTTGCCAACATCACCAAGTGGGGACAGAATTCCGTGGTTTACTGGACGGATGTGCTGGAGCGTGCGGTACTTGACAGAACCATGGCCGACCAGTACGGCAAGGGCAGAGTCTTCTCCGGCGACGGCGTGACCTACAATAACTACACCAAGTCCAATGCCGGCCTGACCTGTGATCTGATCGGTGACTGGCGTGAGGAAATGATCTTCCGCAAGAGTGACGGCGGTCTGCGTATCTTCACGACGACCTTTGCGACGGAGTACCCGATCTACTCGCTGATGCACAACCCGCAGTACCGTGTACAGGTGGCAGCCCAGAACAATGCCTACAACCAGCCGCCGCATACGGACTACTTCCTCGGCACAGGCTACGATCTGCCCGAGCCGCCGACGGTCTACGATTATACAGCGGATCACTAAAGGGAGCTCAGTCGGCTTTCGCCGACTAAGAAGGGGAAGACTCCCCACGGGGTGGGGAGGTGGCACGAAGTGACAGAGGGGACGGGGTGTTCACCCGAGCCCCTCCTAAACCTCCCTCGGCAGGAGGCTGAGCCTCCTGCACCTGCATCTTTTTCTGCATAACAAAAACAGAGGCACCCCATCACCGGGGTGCCTCGTTGTTATACCCTACCTAAACCCTCAGTTCAGCTCCTCCGCTGCAAAACGCATCCGGGCGAGAGTCTCCTCCCTGCCGAATACCTCCATCAGCTCGGTGGCACCGCCGGGGGTAACAGCCTGACGTGCGATGGCGATGCGGACAGCCCACATCACGGCACCCGCCTTGCGCTCGGTATCGGCAGCGTACTGCTTCAAAATGCCGAACAGCGTGTCATTGTCCCATGCCGGCGCAGCTTCGAGCAGCGGCAGGCAGTCGTCCAGGATCGCCTTGCAGAGCTCGGGCGTGGTCTTGTTCTTCTTGTTCGTGTAGAGGTCGCCCTCCATCGGCAGACGCTCGGTCACGAAGCCGACCTGCTCCTTGATGTCGCAGAATGCGGAAATTCTCGTGTGCAGCAGCTCTGCGAGCTTCTCGGTGTTGATGTAGTCCGGGCAGAGCTCGTTCAGGATCGGCAGCGCCTTCGCATTGTAGGCATCCTCGGGCATGTTCTTGATGTACTCCGCATTGAACCAGCGCAGCTTCTCATAATCGAACACCGCCGGAGACTTGGACAGACCGTCCATCGAGAAGGCGGCTTTCAGTTCGTCCATCGTGAAGAACTCCTGCGTGTCCTTCGGCGCCCAGCCGAGGAGCGCGATGTAGTTGACGATCGCCTCCGGGAGATAGCCGTCCGCCACCAGATCCTGGAAGCTGACTGCACCGTGGCGCTTGGAGAGCTTGGAGACATTGCCGTCCGCATCTCTGCCCATAAGCAGCGGCAGATGCACGTAATGCGGGCGCTCCCAGCCGAAGGCATCATACAGCAGGCAGTACTTCGGGGTGGAGGTCAGGTACTCATTGCCACGGACAACGTGGGTCACGCCCATCAGATGGTCATCCACCACATGGCAGAAATTATAGGTCGGGAAGCCGTCAGCCTTGATCATGATCTGGTCACGCAGCTCGGAATTGTCGATGGCAACTTCGCCGTAGACCTCATCCACATAGGAGGTCGTGCCGGTCAGGGGCATCTTCTGACGGATGACATAGGGCTTGCCCTCGGCAAGATTGCGCTCGATCTCCTCCTGCGGCAGATCACGGCAATGGCCGTCATAGCCGCCGATACCGATGTCGTTTTTCAGGGATTCCAGACGCTCCTGCGTGCAGAAGCAATAGTAGGCATGACCGCTCTGCACGAGCTTCTCGGCATATTCCTTGTAGATGGGCAGGCGCTCGCTCTGGATATACGGGCCGTGCTCGCCGCCGACGCCCGGACCCTCGTCATAGTCGATGCCAGTCATTTCGAGGGTCTTGTAGATGACATCCGCAGCGCCCTCGACCAGACGCCCCTGGTCGGTGTCCTCGATGCGAAGGATGAACCTGCCGCCCTTCGACTTGGACAGCAGATAGGAATACAGCGCAGTGCGCAGGTTGCCGATATGCATAAAGCCCGTCGGTGACGGTGCAAAGCGGGTTACGATGGTCTCTGACATGGTAGATGATCCTTTCTGTTTTGGATTGGTACTTTCTATTATAGCACAGATTTTGGATTTTGGCAAGTGGCGGAAAAAAATAATGAGGCGCCCCACATCGGAGGCGCCTCTTCTGGCTTATTTTACGGGAAGGGTGATCATTTCAACAACTGTCTTGAGGATGTTCAGGGCGTCTGTCTCATTGATCTTGCCGTTCTGGTCAACGTCAGCATTCTTCTGACCGTCCGCAGAGATCTTCTCATTCACCATGAGGTTCTTGTTCAGAGCGATAACATCCACGATGGTAACAGCACCGTCGCAGTTCACGTCACCGTACTTTACAGTGCCGGACGGGGTCGGCTTTGTGGCATCAGGATCAGCTGCCTCGATGCCCTCCGGGATCGGTGCATCTGCCGGAGCTTCGCCCCATACCTGCTTGCCCTCGATGTACATCGTCAGACCGTCGGTGAACTCCGGTGCAGCGTTCAGCTCCTTGCCGATCTCCTCGGCAGTGCGGATCTGCTCACGGCTGTAGTCATTCGTCGGATCCCAGATGAAGGTATGCAGGTCGGTGCCGTCGTCCTTGCCGCCCTCGATGATGGCGATCTTGTCAGCCATCAGTGCGAACTGGAACTGTGCCTTACCGTAGAGCTTGCTCTCCGGCCAGTGGATGTTCAGGTAGCAGTCGCCCTTGTCGTTGTACTGTACCACATCCACGGTACACTGGTACTCACCGTTGGTGTTGGATTTCAGGGAGTCGTAGTCGATGCGGACATTCAGGTCGTCGATCGTCTGACCGTTCTTCAGCATCTCGGCGATGTTGAAGTAGTAGCGGACATCAATGCCGTCCAGGTAACGAGGCGGCAGGAAGGTGTGGCTGTCGATCTCGACGAGCACCTGCGTTGCCATGTTGTCTTCCTGACCAACAGCTGCCTTGAGGGTGAACTCCTCGATCTTGCCCTTGAGCTCGAGCTCGCTCGGCGGGAAGTTCTCCTCGGGCTTGTCGCCTGCATCCTTGCCGACATACTTGTACAGACCTGCGCAGGCGCCTACGAAGCCGGCGTTGTAGTCAACGGCTACTTCGTTGTAGATATAGTCCTTGGTGATGTCACGGTGCCAGTCAGTCGCATCCGGACCGCCGACCAGAGCGCCCCAGAGAACGTGGGTCTGCGTTGCCGGATCGTCCATGCTGTAGGTGGTGGAGCCGTGGGATGCACGGTGATGCGGATGGCTTGCGCCGTTTTCGAGGTCATAGCCGACGATGTAGGAGCGACCCATCGGGTTGTTGCCCATGATGTAGCTCATCTGATCGGCGGACCAGCGCAGGAAGGTGTCATCGCCGGTCTCCTTCTGGTAAACCATTGCACAGAGGAGCGCAGCCGTGTCATAACGTGCGGAGCCGTACTCGTTCAGCATCGCAAAGCCTGCCGGGGTCTTCATCAGGAAGGCACCCTGTGCATCTTCGAGATCCGGGATCTGGTCATAGGTGCAGGGCTTGTTCCAGAGCTCGTCATCCATGCCGAAGTACTTGTGGGAGGTCACAGCCGGCTCAATGCCGCCGGAAGCCTTGTTCTTGGCATACTCGGACTCGTTCATACCGGACCAGAACTCGAGGTTCCAGCGGAAGATGTACCAGTCACGGGCAGTGTTGGTCGCCGGAGCGAGCTTGGCAAATACGCCGCCCCATACGGTATCCCAGCAGTGTACCCAGATGTTCTGCCAGCATCTGCCGGTGTCGGTGATGATGCGGCGGATCCAGCCCTTGTACGGATGGCCGCCGTTGTCGAGCGTCACGCTCTCGTCCACGCCGATGATGTCCTCGATGTACTGGTCATCCTCGGTACACCAGTACAGCCATACAGCTGCCCAGGCAAGCTCGTCATAGTCATAGCTGGAGGTATAGAAGCCGCCGTCATAGCCAAGGGAGGTAACGACCATCGTGGTGTTCTCGTTGCCCTTGTTGATGGCATCCGGATTCTCGGGATCATAGCCCTCATGTTCCTCTACCGGCTTATCATCGCCGGTGTTGGGCTTCTGCTTCTGCTCGGAGTGGGTCTCGCAGGCGAACTTGTAGAGCGCCTTGGCAGCCTTCAGGGACTCGGCAGCGTACTCCGGCTCGGTATCCTTGAAGTTCAGGTAGTTGACAGCAAGGGATGCCGCAACGCCAGCGCACATATCGGATGCCGGGGTCTCCTTGGTCGCAAAGTACGCCGGACGCTCGAAGTCGAGCAGCCAGGTGCCCTGGAGGTCAGGGGTGATCCAGTAGTTGTGGTCGATGTTGCCCTCGCCGACCTGATAGCAGAACGCCAGGACGTCCTCGCCGTTTTCATCGTAGTACAGGCATTTCAGGTAGTAATCGTTGAATGCGTGCAGGATCTGCTCGCAGTGCTCCGCCTGTCCTGCATCCTCATAGGCATCACGGAACTCGTAGTAGCCCCAGCCGACGGTGGAAGCTGCATAGCTGCCCGGGAGGCAGAACTTCACGCAGTCACCGGCGTCGTGCATACCGCCCTCGACGTCGATCGTGCCGTCGCCGTCCGGGTCAAGGATGTCACGGTGCTCGTCAATGAACTCCTGGGACAGGTTGGTGCCCCGCTTCTTCTCGGTCATCGGGATCAGCGGCACGGCGGCATCCTCCATGTGGCAGTTGCCGCGCCATTCCACATTGCCCGTTCTGGTGCCGCACTTGTTCTCATCATAGAAATACAGCGAAAGCTGCAGCGCCTTGGCAAAATTCACATCCACCGGCTCGAGTGTGTCCGGATCGGGCAGGTTCTTGTCCTCCGGTGCGACTGTCTCAAGCTCTTCTCCCTCTGCGCCTGCGCCTGCAAAAGCAGTAAGCGGTACTGCCCCTGCGATGAGCAAAGCGGAGCCGGTCAGCAGTGCCAGCGCACGTCTGCCGATTGTCTTCTTCATGCAATTTCCTCCTTTTAAAATAAACACGGAACGCACCGCAATGCGCTCCTGAAATTCTTGCCTCTCCTCAGAAAAGCAAGTGACTGTGTACACGGCACCGCCATGCGCACCATCTCCTGAAAGCCTGAACTCCCGGAGATCCCCCCAGCTTTTTGTGCCCGGTCTTCTGTTCCAGGTATAATTGTTCACAAAATCGACTGTCTGTATATATTGTAGACCATTTTAAAGAAAATGTCAATAGTTTTTTAAAAAATTTATAGGATGAATTTAATAATTCAGTTGTGTATCATACTCTTCAGAGAGTAATAACGAAAACGATTTATCCAGCAGGGCATAAGTTTTTTAATACGTATCGTATATTACAAAAAAATTTTAAAAAACAGTTGATTTTTTCAAGAAAATGTGGTATGATATATAGGTAGACTGTTCTGACCAGGATAGAGGCAGAACGAATGATGAATAGGAGGATTGCTATGCTGCTTTACCTTTACCGTGACTCAAAGGAAAATGTAGTACATGCGTCAGAGAACCAGAAGACGACCGGCTGCCGTATCAACCTGATGAAGCCGGAAAACGTGTCTCGCTATCTCCACGAGGGGAAGACTGTTCAGGATGCAATGGGGGTCCTGGACAATGTAACTTGTCCGAAATGCAGTGACAAATTCGTCAAAGTGATGATGAAGCAAGAGAGCAAGATGATGAAGCAGATGGCGAAGGAGGACCAGAAACGCCGGGATGACGACGCCGGGATGGTCAACCTTGCCGAGGCACAGGAGGAGAAGGAACGCAAGGCAAGAATGGCTTCCAAGCGTGCCGCCGCTGCTGCCGAGGAAGCTGCCAAGGCTGCTGCTGCCGAAAAGCAGCTTGCCGAGGAAAAGGCTCGCCGTGAGAAGGAAGCTGCCGAGGCTGCTGCAAGAGCTGCCGCTGCTGCACCGAAGCCTGCTCCGGCACCTGTTGCTCCCGCACCCGCACCTGCTCCGGCACCAGAGCCTGTTCTGCCGGGTTTCCAGGAATACAAGGCTCCGCCCAAGAAGGCTGCTCCGGCAATGCCGCAGGGCAGACCCACCACGACAAGCTACGGCGGTTTCGATCTCGGCGACCTCGCACAGTTCGCCGTACAGACCGCAGGCGACCCGACGGCAGCCGCATTTGCTGCCAATGAGGGCAAGAACCCGAACATCCTCGCTTCCTATGCACAGCAGCAGCCTCAGCCGGCTCCGGCACCTGCTCCTGTTGCACCGACACCCGCACCGACACCGACCCCGGCTCCTGCTCCTGCAATGACGCAGCCCGCTCCGTCGGTACTCAGCGACCCGAGCGACATCATGGCACAGTTCGGCATCCCGGCTCCGCAGCCCGCTCAGCCTGTTCAGCCCGTTGCACAGCCGGCTCCTACACCTGTTGTAGAGTCCGTCAGCGACATCATGGCAGAATTTGGCATCCCGGCTCCGACCGCACCGAGCACCTCGATCGACGACATCATGGCAGAATTTGGCGTGGCTACCAAATCCGCTCCAAAGCCTGCACCTGCTCCGGCACCCGCACCGGCTCCTGCTCCGGCAGCACCGGTCGTGACCGGCATGGACGATATCATGGCACAGTTCAGCGTGCCTTCCCCGGCAGCATCTGCTCCGGCTCCGGCACCTGCTCCGAAGCCCGCTCCGGCACCGGCTCCCGCTCCGGCGGCTCCCGTTGTGACCGGCATGGACGACATCATGGCACAGTTCAGTGTGCCTTCCCCGGCAGCATCTGCTCCGGCTCCGAAGCCCGCTCC
>JAIKWY010000095.1 GCA_024684395.1 Oscillospiraceae bacterium | reverse complement strand
GACTACTTTTCGGCTTGTCGTATTCCCAGACGGTCGTCTGCTTTCGGTCGGCATACCATTGATGCTTACCCTTCTGCTTCCAGCCGAACAGGCACGGCTCATGGATCCACTGATAGGGACTGCGTCCAAGCACCAGCGAATTCTTCTTCCAGATACAGCAGCCGGAAAGCTGGAACCCTGCATCCTTGAATGCCTTGCGGAAATTGAGTCCCTCCGTATCGGCGTGCCAAACATAGATGCTGCCGTCATCGGCAAGGCTGTCATACATACACTTATAGGCAGCAAGCAGAAAGTTATAGAAATCCCCGTCGCTCATGTTGTCATTCATGATCTTGCCGGCAGTCTCCTCAACATCCACATTGTAAGGTGGGTCCGTCAGGACGAGATTTGCTTTCTGTCCGTCCATCAGCTTTGTGTATGTCTCTGCAACTGTGCTGTCGCCGCAGATCACACGATGCCTGCCGAGGATCCAGATATCTCCCGGCTTTGAGAAGGTCGGTTTCTGAAGCTCCTCTTCCACATCGAAGCTGTCCTCTTTGATCTGCTTATCATGCACAGCATTGAAAAGCTGCTCGATCTCCGGCGGGTCAAAGCCGGTCTTGCCGAGGTCGAAGTCGCTGTCCTGAATGTCCTGCAGGAGATCAGCCAGAAGGCTCTCGTCCCATGCACCGGTGATTTTGTTCAGTGCGATATTCAGTGCTTTCTCACGCACTTTATCCACATCGACCACCGCGCAGGGTACCTCGGTGTATCCGAGTGCCATTGCTACGGTCAATCTCTGATGTCCGCCGATGATCGTCATGTCGGCATTGACTACAAGCGGATCGGCAAAGCCGAATTCCACGATGCTGTTTTTGATCTTTTCGTATTCCTTATCGCCGGGCTTCAGCTTTTTGCGCGGGTTATATTCCGCAGGCTTTAGCTCCGAGACAGGGATCACACGAAGTTCTGCTGTTTTCATTTCATCCCTCCACATAGTACAATTGCCGCAGCTTTGCAGCTCGTCTTAGGTTCTGCTCCTTCAGCGCAGCCATTTCACGGAGCGACTGCTCACTCAGCGGCTTGATCTTGTGCTTTTCCGCAAGCGTTCTGTACCTGAGGATATCCTTGCGGAGGTCTGCATCCGTAACGGATACGAGATACGCCTTACCGCAGTAGTCGCAGCGGAAGAAGCTGTATTCGATCTCGCCCTCACGCTGTGTCAGCGTTTCCGGTACAAATGCACATCCGCACTTATCACACCGCACCGCATTTTTCAGTACGATGCGAGGTTTGTTTTTCTTTGATTTCCGGCTCATACTGCTCCTTTCCTAGTCGTGATATGCACAACAAATGTGCATGATCTGCGCCCGATGTTCTGTACATTTAGCCGCTTGCTATTCCCCCGATAACGTGGTAATATGGGTACAACGGAACGAGGGGAAACCCCACCGAATACAGAATGCGGAGGACACAGATATGAAGTACGAGGTTACCATTAACAACTACCAGAAGGGCGCACAGCTCAAGACCGCCATGCCGGATCATGTGATCCTGCTCGAAAAGATCGACCGGAATCACCATCGGGTGGTCTACGAGCTGGAGAACGACCGCCAGCGGCAGTTCATCGAGAAGGTGTACGCCCGGAAGCTCCGCCCCCTCGACTGAGGGCGGGGTACCCGATCACCTCACCATCTCGCAGACGGAGGATGCGCTGATTCCGGCTGCCCCGGAAGGCAAGCGAGATATCCTTCTGGTCAATCAGAAACGGACCGTCCACAAGCACATCGACATAGCGGAGGATTTCCTCGCTCCGAAGCATCTCGTAGGTGTATCCGGAGAACAGCCAGATATCCTTTTCCGGCATCTCCCACCAGATCTTCTTCAGCAGCGGCAGCAGCACACGCTCGTTCTCCTCCTCGCAGGGTTCACCGCCGAGTACGGAAATACCCTGTATCCATGAAGGACGCAGGGCATCTAAGATTTCCTTTTCAGTTTCGGAAGTGAACGGCTGACCATAGTTGAAGTCCCATGTCTCCGGGTTGTGACAGCCCTTGCAGTGATTCCGGCATCCGCTGACGAAGAGTGATACACGCACACCCTCGCCGTTGGCAATGTCATTCTTATTCAGACCGCAGTAGTTCACAGGTGCATCACCCGATCCTTGATCTCGGCAGTGCGTCCTTGATTCCAGAATTGCGTGCCGAGATAGCCGCAGGTACGGCGGCAGACATTCAGCGTCCGCTGATCGCGGTTGCCGCAGTTCGGGCATTCCCAGATCAGCTTGCCGTCCTCTTCGGTGATCTGTATCTCTCCGTCATATCCGCAAGCCTGACAGTAATCAGACTTGGTATTTAGTTCGGCGTACAGGATCGTTTCGTAAATATGACGCATCAGCACTAGCACCGCAGGGATGTTGTTCTGAAGATTCGGCACTTCCACATATGAAATCGCACCGCCCGGAGAAAGCTCCTGAAATTCGGACTCAAAGGTCAGCTTACTGAATGCATCGATAGGCTCTGTCACATGGACATGATAGCTGTTGGTGATATAGCTCTTGTCGGTCACATGGGGAATGATGCCGTGCCGCCTTTGCAGACATTGTGCAAATTTGTATGTGACGCTCTCCATCGGTGTGCCGTACAGTGAGAAGCTGATATTTGTCTCTGCTCTCCATTTACTGCACTTGTCGTTCAGGAATCGCATAACCTTCAGCGCAAATGCTTTTCCGTCCGGCTCTGTATGCGAACAGCCTGTCATTCGATAAGTCATCTCTGCAATACCGGCATAGCCGAGGGAGATGGTGCTGTAATTGTTGTACAGCAAATCGTCAATGACCTCGCCGTCCTTCAGTCTTGCCAGCGCACCATTCTGCCAGAGGATCGGCGCAACATCGGACGGCGTACCTTTCAGGCGGTCATTCCTGCACATCAGTGCCTTGTGACACAGTTCGCAGCGTTCATTCAGAAGCTGCCAGAACTTATCCTCGTCACCGCCTGCGCTGCAAGCGACATCCACAAGGTTGATGGTTACAACACCCTGATTGAAACGCCCGTAATACTTGTGATCGTCCGAAGGCGTGAGAAAACTGCGGCAGCCCATGCAGGCATACACATCGCCCTTCAG
>JAIKWY010000050.1 GCA_024684395.1 Oscillospiraceae bacterium | reverse complement strand
TATCTGGATTACTTCCAACTCGATATGGGCTATATGCTCAGCTTCAATTTCAATAAGAATAAGCGGCAGGACGTGGAGCAGGTGCAGGTCGGGGATAAGATCCTGATCGAGGCAATGCTGTAAAAACAAGCGCATGTAGCTGCATAATATTTGAATAACAACGATCCCCCGCAGCTTGTGTGAAGCTGCGAGGGGATGCTTTATATGTACACATTTAGGATAGCGAAATCACAGGATATTTTTCAACTTTCGTTTCAGACTGTCGGACATCATCCCGGAATCCATGAGTTCCCGAAGCGGATCACGCAGCTCATCCGGCATATCCCGAAGATCCTCAGCACTCATCTGATCCAGCATGGCAAGCAAACCGGAAATTGAGAACAGATCCGCATTCTCTGATGGCGTTTCCTGCAAATAGTCTTCCAGCTCCTTGTCCGCTTTCGGTGTTGATTCAGCAACAGCAAACGCAATGCCGCACTGCTTGCAGAAATCAGAGAAAAACGCAGCAGAGCGCTCGCCGGCGGTGACGATCTTCTTCGGACAGCAATTGGCATCGAGCATCGTCTCAATGAGCAGTTCCAACAGTGCAGAGCAGCTATCCGGATAGCAGTTATTGCTACGGATCGTTCCCTTTAGCTTGGCGGGCGTTCCTGCCGTTACCAGCAGCGGCGGGAAAATAATACTCTGTTTTGCCTCTGCGGGTAACGGGTCGCTGAGAATGTATACATGGCTTTCGAGCGTCCCCTTCTTCGGCAAAGCGCGGACGGCTTCGAGGCGCTCCTCATCTATGAGCGGCTTCGGATAGGGATAGGGTACGATCTCAGGGAACGGGATCTGTGACAGCTCGAACCCACCGTCCTTCGGTGTGAGAAGCGGAATTGTGGCAAACTGCTTGTCCATACCCAGTTCTTCCTTCGACACAGATCTCAGCCGTCCGCTTACATCGTGTGCCGCACGGAGTGCCTCAAGAAGATAACCGTAGTCCGCCTTTGATTTTACCGGTGCCGGCATGAGATAGCTCTGGTACTTCAGAAAATTCGGATAACTGTTCTTTCCCCGGAAACTAATCCCATGGGCTTTGGCATAAGCTGTCACGATCTCAATGATCTCATCCGGCAGCTCGGATTGATTGTCAAGACCAAGCTGCACACAGTTCTGGGCGAGCATAACTGCAAAAGTATCGTCCGAAGCTCCCCTGAATATCTGATCGATCGACCACATCCCGACATCACCGATATACAGTCCCAAAGCGATACACGCCCCGCCGCTGCCCATCACAGAACAGTAGCCGATCTCCCCGTCTGACAGCCTGACGGCAAAGAAGTCGTTGTCATCAATCTGCTTCCAAAGCTTATCACTGCGGAATTGAAATGCTGCCTCCAGCACCTCATCAGGGATCTCAATGTCAAGAGCAGCCTTCAAAGCCGCCTGCATTTCAGGGTTCACTGACATACTGATCTGTGAAACGAGACTGCCTTCGTCATCATCCTCCGCGTTAAAGGGAACTTCGACATCTGCGTCAAATGGATCCTCAAAATCCACGTCAAATGAATCAGCAAAAACCTCATCATAATTCGGATACTGCTCCGGTGCGTTCCCCTTGCAGCGGACGATCTCGGTGTCGGATGTTTCCTCATCGAGCACCTGAAGCACCTTGCACTGGAAGCGCCATTCATCGCCGTAATCAAAAATAAACTTGAATTTCTGCCCCTTTTCGAGCCGAAGATGCGACAGCTTGATCTCGTCCGCATAGGGTGGTTCCTCTCCGTGAGGCGAGTGGTAGGCATTATCATCTGACCACCATTTGTCATCCATAAAGAAGGAGTACAGATGATCGTGTTCAAAATCGAATGCCCACAGAATGTCATCTGCCAGATCGTGGAGTGTCTCATTTCCGGACACACGCAAATGTCGGTAACAGCCTGTTCCGATCGAAACGCTGATGATATAGGATACTTTTTGGGCACAGATTCTTGCTCTCATGGTGATTTCTCCTTTGACACAGAAGTTGGGGCTTTTATTCAATTATAACCGAAACATGCGGGGATGTCAAGGGCATTACAATTTCATCAGAGTATGTCGATTAAGCTACACATCCGTCCGGGTGTGTAGCTTTTGCTACAGAATTGCGCCGGATTGACGATTGAAGTTCGTCCGAAAACGTGGTATGATAATTATGGCGAGAGGGAAAGACCTCCCGAAAACAATGAAAACGATTAAGGAGTGTATGATTATGAAAAAGACAATGATGATGACAGCGATTTTTGCGATGGCAGCAGTAGCAGGAGCTTCCCTTACCGGATGCAGCAGCGCAGCCCGCACGAACACCGCAACCAAGGCAGTGAATCTGTCGATGCCGGTCGTAAATGCTGATACCGCAGCAGAGAAGCCCGCAGCAGCAGCAACGGAAGCATCTACAGAAGCAGCGGCAGTTTCTACGGAGGCTGCTACAGAAGCGCCCACTGCGGCTGCAACAGAGGCTCCCAAG
>JAIKWY010000049.1 GCA_024684395.1 Oscillospiraceae bacterium | reverse complement strand
GCCCCTAAAAACCCCGTTTTGTGCCTTCGGCCCTTTTTTACTGCGTAGGCTGCGCCGGTTTTGATTCCTCCCTTTCAGGTTGTCAGTATCATTTCACACCTATTTGGTGGACATCTGTACAGTCAAATGATACAATCCGCCATATATTTGATACAATAAATCATTGTAAATCCGTCTATCATAGTATACAATAGAAATAAGGACAAACTGTGAACAAATTCAGTGACTTTCTGATACACTTACACAGTATTGGGGGAGGATTTTTATGCGTACAACTTATAAGAAAGCCATGCGGCGGCTGTCCGGGGTATTGACAGCGGCTGCGCTGACGGCAACTGCCTTCGCCGGGATGGCGTTCCCGGTGAGCGCTGCGCAGGCGAACTGGATATTTGACCTCGGCGGGAACGGCGCTGCGGGCGGCTATACGGGCGTTTCGGCGTCTGACGGCTACAACGCTTCCCGGGGCTACGGCTTCTCCGGCAGCGTGAACAACATGACTTCGAGCGGCTCCGGGGCAAATTCCGACGCCGTGCAGTTCACGGGCGGCACGTTCAATGTCGATCTGCCGAAAGGGCTCTATCAGGTCACGGTCACAACCGGCGACTGCTTCCGTGAGAGCATTCTGGTCGAAGGGATGCTCCAGATGATCAACCTCACCGGCAACAATGCTGTGGAGAGCATCCAGGTGCCGGTCACGGACGGACAGCTCAATATTTCTGCTGTGGCGGGCAAGGACGGCACGAAGTTCTCGATCTCGGCCATCGAGATCACGCAGCTCAACACCACCGGCGAGATGAAGCCGACCATCTGGATCTGCGGTGACTCGACCGTTGCCAACTACTACAACACCGCCGATACCGCACAGCACGGCTGGGGACAGTATCTGCGGGATTATGTCAACACCAATGTCTTTGAGGTGCGCAATCAGGCGTCCTCCGGACAGTTCGCCAAGGGCTTCTATACCTCCGGGCAGTTCGACCCGATCAAGACCTACGGCAAGCCCGGCGACTACTACATCATCTCCATCGGCATCAACGATACCAACAAGAACTACACCACCAGAGATGAATACATCGCCACTGTCAACGAGATGGTGAAAATTGCCAAGGGCAAGGGCATGAATGTCATCCTTGTCAAGCAGCAGGGCCGTCACGGCGACCTGAATGTCAATCCGCCGCACTCCGGACGCTGGTTCGGCGGCGACCTCGACACGATCGGCAAGGAACAGGGCTGCACGGTCATTGATGACTTCAACCTCTGGCAGGACTTCGGGTTCTCCATCGGCGGCTATGATGCCATGACGGAATACTACGCCAAGGACGACGACCTCCACCAGAGCAAGAAGGGCGCCCAGAAGAATGCGGAGCTCATCGCCAATGCCATGAAGATCGGCGACACCGAAATGGACACCTCCGCTTACTACACCTTCAAGAATGTGGGCAGCGGGCTTGTCATGGACGTGAAGGACGGCAAGATCGAAGAGGGCGCCAATGTCCAGCAGTGGGCGTCGAATGACCTCGCCTGTCAGAAATGGCAGCTCACGCCGTTCGCCAACGGGACGACCTATTATTATGTACGCTCTGCGGCGGATCCGAACTATGTCATGAAGGCGATGACCGGCGAGCAGGGCGGCAACATTGAGCTGGTGCCCTATTCCGGCAGTGACAGCATGATGCTGTTCCAGTTCACGAAGCTCGGCGACGGCACGTACTACATCTCCACCCGCTCCTCCCGGGATGCGTGCTTCGTGGAGGTGGACGGTGCCAGCACGGCAAACGGTGCCAATGTGCAGCAGTGGGTGAACACCTATAACAAGTGCCAGAACTGGCAGGCATTGAAGGTCGCTGCACCGGAGCAGACCGATCCGCAGCCGACTGATGAGCAGCCCACCGAGCAGCAGCCGACCAACCCGCAGCCCACACAGGCACCGGATGCGGAGATCGTCATGGGCGATGTGAACACGGACGGCATCGTGGATATTTTCGACCTGGCGATCTTAAAACGCCATGTCCTCGGCAATGTGAAGCTCTCGGATGATGCGCTCGTTGCTGCGGATGTGACGGGTGACGGGGCTGTGGATGTGCTCGACATCATTCTGCTGCAAAAGCATCTGCTCGGGCTCGATGTGACATTTGCAGAGCCGCAGATCTCGGGCGATGCGGGGCAGTACTTTGCTGTCGATCAGGTATGGGATGACGGCATCATCGAGACCACCAACGAGGGCTACACAAGAGAAGACGGCTACGTCAACCTCGGCAACAACACCACCAGCAACATCACCTTCATGGTGAAGGCGCCCAGGGACGGCAACTATGCGATGCAAGTGCGCTTCGCCAACGGTACGGCCGACGACCGTCCGATGAAGGTCACCGTCAACGGCGATACGTCCCGCATCTGGATGCAGTCCTTCCCGGGCAGCGGTGCCAGCACCTGGACGACCTGGCAGATCACCACGCTCGTCGTGCCGCTGAAGAAGGGCGACAATACCATCAACATGCTCTCCACCGTGGACGCCGGTGCGCCGAACCTCGACTACATCGAGCTGGCGCTGACCGATGAACCGATCGGTGAGCTCTGGGATCCGAATGCACAGCAGCCGGACATCGTTGTCAGCGACAAGCCCGCTGTCTACCTCGCAGGCGACTCCACCTGCCAGTCCTACAACGACCGAGCCAAGAACAATCAGCCGATCCAGGGCTGGGGCTACTACTTCGGGAACTACTTCACCGATGACGTGACCGTCTACAACCATGCAATGGCCGGCAGAAGCTCCAAGAAGTTCTGCGACGAAGGCCGATTCCAGGCCATCACAGACAATCTGAAGAAGGGCGATTTCGTCTTCATCCAGTTTGCCATCAACGATGCCGACTCCAGCAAGTCGGACCGCTATGCGCCGACCTGCGGCAATGTGGACAATCCGTCTTCCGGTTCCTACGAGGCTTATGTGACCTCGATGATCAAGGACACCCAGGCCAAGGGCGCAACGCCGATCCTGATGTCCTGCACGCTGAGCGCGAAGTCCTACTCCAGCGGCAAGTTCAATGCGTCCTACACCAATTATACCGATGCCTGCAAGAAGCTGGCAGCCAAGTACAACTGCCCATTTTACGACTGCAACGGTATGCTGGTCAACCACTACAACAGCGTTGGCTATGACAAGGCGGTGTCCTACCACGTTGCCGGTGTGGCAGGCGGTACGGACCTGACACACTACAACGACCGCGGCGGTGCGGAGTTCATCTCCGGGCTCATCGCTAACGGGATCAAGAATGCGAATATTGCGGGGCTGTCGCAGTACGTTAAATGAGATATGACATGATATGGTTGACGCTCCTTTCCGGTGGGAAGGGAGCGTCGGTTTTTGTGGTGCAGTTTGTCGCCGCTGAGCGGCGAGGAAAAGCATCCTCAGCGGCGAGGTAGGGGACGCCCTCTCTTGCAGCCGCAACCTCTTTCAAAAACAGTCCACTGGACTGTTTTTGAAATTCACCCCTTGCATTGGCTTTGCATAAGCGACCAGCAGCGCTCGTTCCTCGCTGGCTGTCTGCTTACGCCTTTGAGCTCAGGGGATTTCGCTCGCTGCGGCGAGCGACCAAGGGACTCTGTCCCTTGGATCCCCGCAAGCTTTTTTTACGAAAAAAAAGCTTGAGCAAAAAAACGATCTTTGGGCTTCCAAGAAACGATCTTTGGGCTTCCAAGATAAGAGCAAGCCCCTTTCCAACGCCGGAAAGGGGCTCTTGTTTTATTCCTCTATTTCAACTTCTTCTACAGCTTCTCCTGCGCTTACAAAATGCACGCTGGCGTCGCCGGAGCCGCTCTTGATCTTGATGGTGTGCGGGTCGGCATTCTTCTTGCCGCCGATGCCCTCAAGAGCCGGATCACCGCTGCCGAGGGTGACATCGAGCACGTAGTCTGCCTGGTCGCCGCAGACGGTGATCTCAATATCTCCGGAGCCGCTGGTGCATTCGATGTCATCGTTCAGCGTCTGGTTTTCCATGGTCAGACCGCCGGAGCCGCTCTTGGCTTTTGTCTTGCCGACGGTGCTGTTCAGGAAGAAGATGCTGCCGGAGCCGCTCTCTGTGTTCAGCTTATCGGTCATGAATGTCTCGCAGCTGATGCCGCCGGAGCCGGTGTGCAGCTCGGATTCCTCCGTGAAGGTCGTATTCACGATGCCGATGCCGCCGGAGCCGCTCTTCACATTGCCGACACGGCTCGTTGCGCCGTCAATATAGACGCTGCCGGAGCCGGCTTTGGCGTCCATGTAGTCGGCAAGCACGTTCAGTACCTCGACATCACCGGAGCCGTTGTTGATCTCCACGCTGTCGAACAGATCCGCCGGAACGAACACGTTGACCCGGTTCTGGTTATTGTCGAAATCGAACATCTGGAAGGCGTTGTTCGGCTCCACGTAGATGCGCAGGGTGTCGCCTTCCTGGGCGACCTTGACCTGCTCGGGGACTTCGCAGAGCTCCACGGTGCAGACGTTGGTATCCTCGATGGCAATGACATGCAGATCCTCGGAGCCGAGGTCGAGGTCGAGGTTTTTGATGCCCTCATAGCTTTCCTTGCTGCTGATGTATTGGGTATTTTCCTTGTCCTTCTTCATGAGGCTGGCGCCGACTGCCATCGTGCCGAGCCCGCTGAGTGTGATAAAAGATGCAATGAGCCAGTATACTGCTTTCATGATCGTTACCTCCCTAACAGTCCGAGGATGATTTTTTTACTTAATGCAAAAAGTCCGACAGTCGAATACTTGCAGGCAAGCCAGAACGGCTTCCAGAGGAGCATGGTCAGACCTGCGCAGACCAGAGCGCTGCCGATGAGGAAGACGCCCGCACCTGCATCACCGTGTGCAAACTGGATGACCGCCATGACCAGACCTGCCGGTGCGCCTACGCCGAAGCTAATGATCAGCGAGAACAGCGTCACGACCAGCGTGAGCCAGAGGGAATACACCGTGATCCAGATGGGCAGTGTCAGGAGCATCACAACGATGAACGTGACGATGTGTGCGCCGTCCGTGCTGCTGCTGCCGGAGTAGGGCGGTGTGGTATAGCCGTAGTCGGTGCCGTAGCTTGTCCCGGAATAGCCGTAGTCTGTGGTATAGCCGGTGCCGGAGGAATAGCTTGTCCCGGCGGAGTAACTTGTGCCGGAATAGCCGGTGCCGGAGTAGCTTGTCCCTGCTCCATAGCCATAGTCGGTGGTATAGCTCTGCTGCTGCGCTGCGGTCTGCTGCGGGGCGATGCCCTGCTGGGCGGCGAGGCCGGGCTCGGCGGTGCCGTCGGCTTCGGCGATGATGCGCTCTGCGACGGACTGCGGCGAGCCGAGGTTTTCGGCGGCGGCATCGGCATCGGCACCGGCATCTGCGAAATATTCACGGTAATACTCGAGCGCATTCTCACGCTCGTCTCTTGTCAGCCCAAGCAATGCCGCATCGAGCTGTGTCAAAAATTCTGTAGCTGTCATGCCTGTGCCTCCTTTACTGCCTGCTGTTCTTTCAGGATGCCGTCCACCTGTGTTTTGTGCTTTTCCCAGTCGATCCGGTACTGCCGGAGCATGGCGACGCCGAGCTCCGTGATGCGGTAGTAGCGCCGGTTCCGTCCCATATAGGCACGGTCGAAGGTCTCGAGGGCGCCGTTCTTTTGCAGGCGCCGCAGCACGGGATACAGCGTGGATTCCGAGACGGTCGCTGCGGACTGCATATCCTGTGTGATCTTGTAACCGTAGGTCTCTTCCCTGTCCACGAGGGAGAGCACCATTGCGTCCAGCAATGCTGCACTGATCGGAAACATATTGGATCCCTCCTTTTGGGTCGTTCAGCCGGTGCTTATCTTGCGAATGCGAAGTAGGCGATCACGAGAACGCCGAGGATGATGCGGTACCAGCCGAATACGGTGAAATCATGCTTCTTGATGTAGGACATCAGGAACTTGATGACGAAGAGCGATACGCCGAATGCCACGAGCATTGCCACGAGCAGGATCACGAGCTCCGGTGCGGTGAAGTGCAGGCCGAATTTCACGAGCTTCAGGAACGATGCGCCGAACATGACGGGCACTGCCAGGTAGAAGGTGAACTCTGCGGATGCGACTCTCGAAACGCCGATCAGCAATGCGCCGACGATCGTGGCGCCTGAGCGGGATGTGCCGGGGAAGATCGCTGCAATGAGCTGGAACATGCCGATGATGAGTGCCGCCTTATAGGTCAGGTCGTTGATGGTGTTCATCTTCGGGGTCTTATCCTTGTTCCAGCGCTCGATGACAATGAACGCCACACCGAAGACGATCAGTGCAATGGCGACTGTCCACGGGTTGTAGAGGTGCTCGTTGATCCAGTCATCCAGAGCCAGACCGACAACGACGGCGGGGATGCAGGCGACGATGACTTTCAGCCACATGGAGCAGATGTCCTTATTGACGTAAGCGCCGAAGCCCTCGGTGCTGAGCGGGTTGCTGTTGTTCTTCTTGCTGAACGGCCACAGTTTCCAGAAGTACAGCACCACGACCGCCATGATCGCGCCGAGCTGGATGACGACCTCGAACATCTCCTTGAACTCATCGCTGACGTCGAGCCGGAGGAATTCGTCCACGAGGATCATATGTCCCGTGCTGCTCACCGGCAGCCACTCCGTGATGCCCTCTACGATGCCGAGGACGATGGCTTTGAGTAATTCGATCCAATCCATAGGTTTCTCCTTCTTCTTTTTGGATTTCACAGTATTGTGATAGTTTCAATATTATATCTGACGTCATGTTATACTTGGTATCATGTTATACGCTGTATAATATTGATCACAGTTACAGTATATCACAGTGCGAGGTATTTGTCAAGGGGTTTTTTCAAAATTTAATCGTTATTTAAGAAATATTCTTGTATAGGGGGAAATATGACGGGGATTCGGGAAAAAAAGAAGGCACCCTCGGTGGGGTGCTTTGAGGAATATGCGGTTTTTGGGGGCGGCGGTGCTGTTTGTCGCCGCATAAAGGCGGCGAGGATGGGCATCCTCGACTTGAAAGGTAGGGGACGCTCTCTTGCAGCCGCACCCTCAATTGTGGAGAAACTCGTTTGTTGCCGCCCAAGGGCGGCAAGGAGAGACATCCTTGAAGGCGAGGTAGGGGACGCTCTCTCTTGCAGAGCGTCCCCTCTTTGAAAAAAGCCCCACTGGGGCTTTTTTCAAATTCACCCCTTGCATTGGCTTTGCATAAGCGACCAGCAGCGCTCGTTCCTCGCTGGCTGTCTGCTTACGCCTTCGGGCTCAGGAGATTTCGCCGTCTGCGGACGGCGACCAAGGGACTCTGTCCCTTGGATCCCTGCAAGCTTTTTTTGCGAAAAAAAAGCTTGAGCAAAAAAACGAGGTTTGGGGCTACGTAAAAACTGCAACGCATGAAGTACATTTTCGACAGAACGTGCTTTGGCGTGCGTTTGCCAGCGGGGTCACCCCGCCAAGCTTTTTTTGCGAAATAAGTTTGATCAAAAAAACGAGGTTGGGCTGAGCACGTTTGGAGGATAGACCTTTTAATCACGTAAAATAACTCCTGAACCAGCTTTCGGCTTCGGTGAGAGATGCAAATGTCCGCCAGCTCAGGGCGTTGCTCTCGGTGCCGGGGCGCTGGATCTCGGGGTCGGGGATCTGCACGGTATACAGTCCAGCCTTATAAGCGCTGCGGATGCCGTTCACGGAATCCTCGAAGGCGAGGCATTCCTCCGGCGGCAGGCCGAGCGCTTCACAGGCTTTCAGATAGATCTCCGGCGCCGGTTTTCCCTCCGTGACCATATCGCCTGTGATGACGGCATCGAAATACGGCAGCAGCCCTGCCCTGCCGAGCTGGTCACGGACGGTGACCTCCCGTGTGGAGCTTGCAACGGCAAGGCGCAGTCCCATTTCTTTCAGCGAACGCAGGATCAGCGCTGCGCCCTCCTTGACGGGGACTTCCACATCTGTCACGGCGTGGGAAAGGGCTCTGGCACGTTCATGGAAGCCTTCATAGTCGAAGTCTTCCCCATAATGCTGCACAAAATAGGCTTTTGTGCTGGCGTTGTTCAGACCACGGCAGCCGTCGATGGCTTTCAGCGGATCCGGCAGGTCAAATTCCTTTGCCGCCTGCATCCAGGAACGGTCGGCGACACGCTCTGTATCGAGCAGCAGACCATCCATATCAAAGACGGCGCCGTGGAGCTGTCCGGGTTCGCCGTTCGAGAAGAGCCTTGCGCCGGGGAAGTGCATATCATAGAGGTCAAACAGGATCCACTGGAAGGTATAGGGGATGACGTTATGCCCACGGAGAAGGGCTTTCCACTCGTCACGATCGACCCAGCGGGCTTCTGCAACCTCCTCGGCTTGCAGGCGCAGCGGGGTCTTGCTGTCAATGGTCGCCATCCAGTAGTCATCGAAGCGGCTGTCCGTCCGGAACGAGAACACGGGCTCTGTATCGGCGAAGCTGAGGTCGAGTCCGAGCTCCTCGCTGACCTCACGCTCCACGGCGCTGCGGCTGTCATCGCCGCTCTGTGCCAGTCCGCCGAGGGAGATGTCCCACATCCCCGGCCAGGATGCTTTATTGTCTACACGGCGCTGCACGAGCAGGCGTCCTTGCTCATCGAACAGCAGCAGATGGACGACGAGGATGTATTCCCCCGGTGCTCTCCGGGTGCCGCGCAGGACTTTTTTGCCTGTGAGCCGGCGGTGGATGTCGTAGATGTCTTGGTATTCGGGCATGGTGGTTCCTCCTTATGTAGAAAATGGAAAGCGGGAGGGCTGAGCTCTCCCGCTTGTTTGCAATTATTCCTCGCTGATGGATGCGATGACCTCTGCCAGCAGATTGGACGGCAGCGGCTCATAGCGCAGGAACTCCATTGTGAAGCTGCCCATGCCTCTGGTCACCTGACGCAGATACAGCGCAAAGTCATGCATCTCACGTACCGGCACCTCTGCGGTGATGGTCGTCTCGCCCTTGGCGGTCGGCTCCATACCGAGCACGCGGCCGCGGCGCTTGTTCAGCTCGCCCATGATGTCGCCGGTGTTGTCATCCGGTGCGGAAACTGTCAGGGTGTCGATCGGTTCGAGCATGACCGGATCTGCGGCGCGCATACCTTCCTTATAGGCGATGGATGCTGCCATCTTGAACGCCATTTCGGAGGAGTCTACCGGGTGGTAGGAACCGTCGAGCAGAATCGCCTTGACGCCGACTACCGGGCAGCCTGCGAGCACGCCCTTTCTGACGGCTTCCTGGAGACCCTTTTCAACAGCCGGGAAGTAGTTCTTCGGAACGGAACCGCCGAAGACCTTCTCCTCGAATACGAGGGTATCGCTCACGCACGGCTCGAATGCGATCTTGACATGACCATACTGACCGTGACCGCCGGACTGCTTCTTATGCTTGCCCTCTGCTTCGACCTTCTTGCGGATAGTCTCACGGTAAGCGACCTGCGGCTCGGTGAGCTTGACCTCTGCGCCGAACTTGGCAGAGAGCTTGGCAACGGCGATCTCGAGATGCTGTTCGCCCAGACCGCTCAGAATCATTTCCTTGGTGTTCGGATCCTGTACATAGGTCAGCGTCGGATCCTCTTCTACAAGGCGCTGTACGCCGGCAGATACCTTGGCTTCATCGCCCTGGTTCTTGGCACGGACTGCCATCGAATAGCAGGCGTGCGGGAAGGTCGGCATTGCCACCTTGAGAACACGATCCGGTGCACACAGGGTGTCGCCGGTGAGTGCGCCGATCTTGACAGCGGCTACGATGTCGCCGGCTTCTGCGGTCTTGACCTCGGTCTGCTTCTTGCCGAGCAGCGTGTAGAGCTTGCCGATCTTCTCCTCGGCGCCGGTGCGTGCATTGACAACGGCTGCGTCTGCGGAGAGCTTGCCGGAGAGCACCTTGATGAAGCTCATCTTGCCGACGAACGGGTCAGCAACGGTCTTGCATACCAGTGCTGCGAGCGGTGCGGAGGCATCGCACTTGATCTCGGCGACATCATCACCGGCCTCAGCCTCGGCGGGGGCTACCTCATCGGCAGCGGGAACGAGGAGCGTGAACTCCTTGAGCAGCATGTCGATACCGGCAAGCGTTGCTGCGGAGGTGCAGACAACGGGGGTGATCAGACCCTTGTTCATGCCGGCGTGGATGCCGTCGATCAGTTCCTTCTGGGTGAATGCTTCGCCCTCGAAGAACTTCTCCATCAGCTCCTCATCGGTCTCGGCAACTGCCTCGGAAATGGCGGCTACCAGACCCTCGAGACGGTAGTCATGCTCGGTCGTTACCTCGGCGGGCATATCGACCTCGACTGCCTTGCCCTTGGCGTCATAGGTATAAGCCTTCATCTCGATGAGATTGATATAGGATACGATCTCGCCCTTTTCGATAACAGGGACAACGACCGGGCATACGGTCGGACCGAAAACGGTCTTGAGATCGGTCAGGACATTGTAGAAATTGGCGTCCTTGTCGTCGATCTTGGTGATGGCGAACATGGTGGACTTGCCCTGTGCCTGCGCAGCAGCGTAAGCCTTACGTGTGCCAACTGCGACGCCGGATTTTGCGGATACGGTGATCAGAACAGTGTCTGCGGCTGTGATGCCGGAGAGCTGCTCACCTGCGAAATCCAGGATACCAGGTGTATCGAGCAGATTGATCCAGTTGTTCTCATAGGCGAAGCCAGCCAGCTTGGTGGCAAGTGAGCCCTTGCGCTTGATCTCCTCGGGGTCATAGTCGCACACGGTCGTGCCGTCGGCGATCTTACCGAAGCGGTCGGATGCGCCTGCTGCATACAGCAGAGCCTCCGCAAGCGATGTCTTACCAGAGCTGTGATGCCCGGTCAGCGCAATGTTCTTGATGTTGCTCGCATGGAATTGGTTCATGAGTGGTTACGCTCCTTTGCAATAAAGTATGCCGGCCGCAAGCTTACGGCTCAACGATATTCTCATTATACCATTTATGAATAAAATTTGCAAGCAAACGGGACGATTTCTATATAGTTTACATGATAGTTTAGCTATCTTTGTGCAGTTTTAACAAATCCGGACCGTCCTATCCGGATCCATCGTGATCGTTTTCCGCTCCGGACGGGCTTCCAGGATGCGGTCGGGGAGCGGGAAGAGCCCGTAGTAGTCCTCGTGTTCATAGGCGGTGCCGAAGAGGAAATTCGGGGTGCTGCGGATGCCTTCCACGGTCAGGATGCCGCCGCTGCGGAGCGCTGCTTCGTTACAGCCTTCGAGACACAGGCAGGCAAGTCCTCGGTAGGTGTTGTTGTTTTTGTTTTTTCCCTTGACATCGGCATCGAGGTTGAAGGACTGCATCTCCTCGCAGAACAGGACATGCTGGTCTTCCCAGAACAGCGGGGTCGAGCCTGTTTCTCCGCCGTAGTCCACATATTCAGCCTTCCGGAAGTAGGAGAAGGGCGCGTGGCCGTGCAGGATGCAGGCTCTCCGGATATGGAGGACCTGTTCGGCGGGCCAGAGCCTGCCCTGCATACGGGTGGTATAGAGCCCGTTGCGTGACCAGAGGAGCTGGACGAGCGGGGCGCCCTTATTGCCTGCATAGGCAGGATCCAGTTTATAGGCAAAGACGGTCTGATCGGGGGCTGCATCCATATCCTGTCCGATCGCTGTAAAGACATTTGCCAGCATCCCGGAATGTACCAGATAGTAGTCCATGACCTTACTGCGGAGGACGAGGATGTCCGGCAGGTTGTCCAGAGGATAGCCCTGCGCCATGAACCACTCGTGATTGCCACGGATCAGGTGGAAGCCCGGGCGGCTGTAGTCCGGCTCATAATGGGCATTGAGGACATCGAGCAGGGCATAGAGATTCCCGCCGCCGACGTAGTCGCCTAAATAATACACATGATCCCGCTCGGGGTCGAACCGGATCTTTTGGAGCAGCGTGCGGAGCGTTTTCGATGCGCCGTGGATGTCGCCGACAACGAAATGCAGTCCGTCCGGGTAGGCGGCACGGAGGGCGGCGATGTTGTCATCCGGGCTGCGGAACAGGCATTCTTCAATGTTCATAGTTATCCTCCTAAGAAATGCAGAATCTGCTGTCTGGCTGCGGTGAGCAGAACATCCGGATCGGCGCCGTAGAGGTCGAGCCCCTCTGCTTTAAACAGCGTGCAGGACGGGATGCCGTAGAAGCGCTGTGCCAGTGCCTGTACATAGTCATAGCCGAAGGTATCCGGTGCGGCTGTCCCGCCGGCGGTCGTGACATAGTACAGCTGCTGCGCCTTGCAGAGCCCCTGCGGGATGCCGTCTTCGGTATAGCAGAAGGTCAGACCGATGACGTTGATCTGCTCGAAATACTGCTTGAGCGATGCCGGGAAGGACAGATCCCAGTAGGGGGCGGCGATCACGATGCATTCCGCTGCGGCGAACTGCTTTGCCAGGTCGAAGGCGGGGGCGGAGAAGTCCTGTGCGGCGACTGCCTGCTCACGCCATGCCAGAAAGGCATTGTCCATCACGGGGAATGCGATCTCGGCGAGCTTCACATGTGTGACATCGCCGTTAAGCTGTGTGAGCAAAAGCTGTGCCAGCTCGGCGGTGCGGGACTGGGGACGGACGGCGGCATCGAGATAGAGTATCTTCATAGGGCACCTCAGTTCATGCGCAGGAGCGCTGCTGCCCAGCCTTCCTTCTCACGGACATCGAGCTTCTCGAAGCCGGCGGCGGTGAGAGTGTCGAGCACTTCATCCGCACGCTCGATGATGATGCCGGAGACGATCAGGCTGGCACCGGGCTTCAGGAAGCTGCGGAACAGACCGGACATGGCGATCAGGACATCTGCCACGATGTTGGCGCAGATGAGGTCATAGCCGGTGCCGAGCTTTTCACGGAGGGCTGTATCGCTGATGATGTCGCCGCAGTATGCCGTATAGCGGTCGGCGCCGATGCCGTTTTTGCCGGCGTTCTCGACAGCTGTGCGGACGGAATTATCCACGATGTCAACAGCGGTCGCTTCCTTGGCACCGAGCAAGATCGTGCCGATGGACAGGATGCCGCTGCCGCAGCCGAGGTCGAGCACACGGTCGCCCTCGTGCAGGACGGTCTCTGCGAGTTCAAGACAGAGGCGGGTGGTGTGGTGCTGTCCGGTGCCGAAGCTCGATGCGGGGTCGATCTCTAAGACCGTTCTGCCCTCGCTGCCGGCGGGGATCTCCTCCCATGAGGGCTTGATGAGGAGCTTTTCGCCGATGAGGAGGGGCTTGAAATACTGCTTCCAGTTGTTTGCCCAGTCCTCCTCGCTGACATTGCCGCAGGAAAGCTCCAGACTGCCGTAGAAGGCGGCGTTCTCCCCTGCCCGGAGACCTGCGAGCATGGTGCGCACGCCGTTCAGCTGCTCGGCGCCCTGTGCATCGTCCGGGAGATAGAAGGTCACGGTCGTGTCGCAGTCCTTCAAGCCCATCAGGTCATCGTCGATGTAGTCCCATTTGCCGTCCTTGTCGTCCAGGAACTCCTGGAAGCTCTCCTTGTCCTGGATGGAAAAGCCCTTGACGCCGTGGTCTGTCAGCAGGGCGCAGAGTGCGTCTACGGCGGGGGTCTCGGTGCGGATCGTTACTTCAAACCAGTTCATGATTTTCCTCCTTGATATAGCCATGTACTAAATTACGGGTATTCAGGGTTTGCTTAGTTATGGCAACACCGCACGGGGAGGTGCGGTGTGTCGTTTTTGTTATGTTGCGTTCTTTTTGCCCAGCCGCTCTGCTCGCCGTTGCTCACGGGCGAGGCGCTTCTGCTCCTTGGCGTAGAGCTTCTGTGCCTCCTGCCAGCGGATATAGGCTTCTGCCGTTTCTGTCGGGGGTGCAGCCTGCTCGGTGCTGTAGAGCCGGCGGTCAAGGGCGGCGTACAGTGCCTGCTCGTCAAAGAACGGCGCAGAGGCTGCTGCCACTTCGTTGACGGTGGTGCTGTCCGGCAGGTGCAGGATCTTGCGCATCCGGCAGAAGATCGCTGAGGCGGCTTGCTCCGGCGTCAGCTTCTGTAAATTGCGGCGGAACTGCTTCTCACGGATCATCGGCATCAGCAGCCAGATCAGGAACACGATCAGCGCTATACCCAGCATGATGAAGCCGTAGCGCATGACATTCAGGTTCTCGGCGGTGTTGTCCGCCTCGGCATCGGCGGCAATGGTAGGCTCGAAGCTCACCCAGCCGTAGCCGGAGATATAGACCTCCGGGAAGGCGTGGGAGTCCCTTGCCTTGATGACGAAGTTGGTATCCCAGCTCGAACCGTCTTCAAACCGCACCGTGCTCTTGTACATCTCGCTGAGGTTGTAGCCGGTCGCCATCCGGGTGGGAAGTCCGGCGCTCCGGCAGAGCAGCGTCATGGCTGTCGCATACTCCCAGCACACGCCACGGCGGGTCGTTTGCAGGAAGTCGCCGACATTTTCGCCTGCCGGTTTGTTATAGGACAGGTCATAGACGAAGCTGTCATCGTTGAAATACTGCTCGATGGCGATCGCCTTGTCCAGATCCGAGGTCAGACCCTCGGTCAGCTCGGCGGCAAGCGTATCCACGACCTCCGGGCGGTAGTCGCCGCTCCCGGCTTCGGCAAGATATGCCTCGGCATCGGCGGCTTCCTCCTGCGCCTGCAAAAGCAGGGCAGCAGCGTCGGGTTCGGTGTTTTGCAGGATCACGGCGGCTTCTGCGAGCAGCTCCTGATAGTCATCGTTATGCAGATGGGTGAGCAGCTCACGGGAGGTACCGCTCAGGACATAGCTGTCGGGGTAGTACTGCACCTCGATCGTGCGGTAGCCGATCTGCATAGTGCCGGTCGGCGAGATCTTCATGGTCCGGCTGTCATAGTCCTGCGGGTTCAGGATCGCTGTGTATCTGGTCGGTGCGATCAGGACATCGGAGCCCGGCCATACTACGCAGTTGATGCCGATCGTGTTCTTCTGCTGTTCATTCAGCGTGAGATCCGTCACCTCGGCAAGATCATAGCGCGCTGCAAAATCCGCATCCGCTGCGGCGGCGTCAAGGATCGCCTGCATCAGATCCTGCGGCTTGTAGGTCATGGGCGGCTCATACTCGTCCGTGGGACGGTCATAGTCGCTGACGTTCCAGCTGTCATCCTCAGAATAATAGGTATAGGTCTGTGCCCGCAGCCGCAGTCCCTCCGGGGAGTAGACCATGAAGAGCGTCCGGGCGTTGTTGTTGGACAATCCCCTGTTGTTGGTCGATTCCGTGAACGAGGAGATCATCTGCATCAGCCTGTCAGACCAGGTGCTGTAGGACATGGCGTTATCAATGAACTCTCTGTCCGCCTGGAAGGCCGGCTTTGGGATGATGGCGGCGATGATGCTGAAGGCTGCCACATAAATGGCGATCGAGGCGCCGCTGTGGAAGTTCTGGTGCTGCCGTACCTCGTCCGTGTCACGGAGCTGACGGCAGTAGATCATCAGCAGGAAATAGCTCGACAGCAGTGCGATGACCAGCAGCGCCGGCATCTGCCGTCCCTCCTTTGCGTACAGAGACAGGGGGATGAGCATGATGAGGAACTGCATCGACATGCGGTAGCGCACCTTGCCGAAATAGTACACGGTGCTCGTGATGAAGCCGACCATCAGCAAATAAATGGCTATCGTGTAGATGAGGGAGAAGTCGGTGACGCCCTGCGGTGTCAGGAACCATACAAAGAACGTGATGGCGAAGCTCTTTCGTCCGTAGGTCGTCATCAGCGTCACGATGTAGGTGCCGGCTACCAGAAAGGCGATGTAGCTCAGCGGTCCGATGAAGCGGTGCTTTGCCACGAAGTCATAGAACCGCATCAGCACGAAGCTCAGCGGAAAGCAGAGCAGCGTGTAGAGCCATGTCCAGGTATCATGGTAGTAATGCATACCGGTCATGATCAGGAATACGGCATAGAGCTGCACGGGGTCGCCGCAGAAATACTTGATGCCACGCCAGATCGGATGATCGGCGGCTTGTTTCAGTTTATTCCACATACCGCCACCTCATTTCTGCAATGCCGTCATGGAGAAATCCTCGGAGAGCTGCCAGATGGCATCCGCTCCCTGGATCTCCGGCTGGGCGGGAAAGACCGGGATGACGAGACAGATATAGCCCTGTCCCTGAAAACGGCGCAGACCTGCGGCAAGGGAGATGTCCGGCCGGGTCGAATAGATCAGGAACGCCTTCTCCTGCTGTGCCGCTGCGGGGAAACGGTTCCCGTCATTCACGAAGTCGGCACCGGCAAGCTCCACGGCTGCGGTGCGGACGGCATCCTCGGATTCGAGGAGCAGTTCCTTCCACATGCCGCCGGAGGAAAAGTGCAGTGTGCAGGCGATGCCCTGCCGCACGAGGAGCATCAGGAAGCCGAGGGCTCCCTCCATGAGGGTCTCACGGCGTTTCAGCCCCTCCTCCGTATCCTCCGGCTCGAGATCGAGGATCACCGAGGGGCGGACGGCGGAAACGGCTTCATCCATGCGCACCATGAGCTTCTGCCGCTTGGCGGAGAGCTTCCAGTTGATGCGCTTGAGGTTATCGCCGGGGACATAGTCACGGTGGATGTAACCGGGCATACTCTGGGTGGAGAACTGGGCGCTCGTCTCCTCTTCATCATCATCGCTCGTCAGAACGATGTCGCTGACATGGTGGAGCATCACACCTGCGCCCGTCAGCGAGGGGATCACCGGGATGACGCCGACTTCGAGCGGCTCGGGCGTCTGCTTCACACGGAATTTGAAGAGTCCGAGATAGTCGCTCACCACGAGCTGTGCCGGACGGATCTTCCCGCAGCCGGGATAGACTGCCGTCATCCCGAACGGGATCTCGAGCGGCTCGGCGGAGGTCATGGCACTCTGTACCATGCGGGCATCATCGGGGAGATAATTGGCATCCGGTTCGAGCCCGACCCGCAGGAACGGCACCGGGAGCCTGCTCTCGGAGGTCAGCTTCACGGTCGCCGTGAAGTGCTTGCCCTTCTGCAAAGTATGCGGCGAGGACAGCTCCGCTGTGACCTTCCGGGCGGACAGCCATGCAAGGATCACGGACAGGATGGGGGCGATCAGCAAGAAGGCGATCACGACCACGCCGATGTCTGCATCGAGGTAGAACGTGAACAGGTATGCCATCGCTGCCATTGCCGTCAGTCCGAACACCAGCTTGAACCGGTCAAAGAAGATGCTTACCTTCGTTTTCTTTTTCATGGCGTTGTTCTCAGTTTTCTGCCGGGACAGGCAGCTCCTCAAGCAGCTGCTTGACCAGCTTTTCAGGCGATCCGAGGGTATTGCGTCCCTTCGGGGAGAGCAGGATCCGATGCGCCAGTACCGGCACGGCGAGCTCCTTCACATCGTCGGGTGTGACGAAATTTCTGCCATGTGCAAAGGCGGAGGCACGCACTGCCTTGAAGCAGGCGATGGAACCTCTCGGGCTGACGCCGAGCGCTGCCATGTCGCTCTGGCGGGTGGCATGTACCAGCGAAATGATGTAATTCCGGACATTGTCCGACACCTTGACGGTGTTCACCTGCGCCTGCAAAGCCTCGACCTGTGCGGGGGTGACAACGGGCTCGGTGATGTTGCTGATGGGGTTCTTCTCGCCGTTGCGCTCCAAGATGGCAAGCTCCTCCTGCAGGGTCGGATAGCCCATCGAGATGCGCATGAAGAAGCGGTCCATCTGCGCTTCCGGGAGGTGGTAGGTACCGTAGGTCTCCACCGGGTTCTGGGTCGCAATGACCATGAACGGCGTGGGGAGCTTGTGGGTCTGACCGTCGAGGGAGATCTGGTGCTCTTCCATGATCTCAAGGAGGGCGGACTGTACCTTCGGGCTGGCACGGTTGATCTCATCCGCCAGGAGGAAGTTGCAGATGGCTGCGCCCGGACGGTATTCGAGCGAGCCGTCCTGCTGGTTCACGACGGAATAGCCCGTGATGTCCGAGGGCATGATGTCCGGCGTGAGCTGGATGCGGTGAAATTCGCCGCCCACGGAGCGGGACAGTGCCGCCGCAAGCTGGGTCTTGCCGACACCGGGTACGTCCTCTAACAGCACATGACCGCCGCAGAGCATGGCGATGATCGTTTGCAGGATCGTCTCGTCCTTGCCGACGATGACTCTGGCGGTGCTTTGTAGGATGCTCTGAACCTCATTTTGCATTGGTATTCCTCCTTAAAACGCATCATTCCGCCGTGTCGGGGAGCTCTGTTTCCGGCAGCTCCGGCGCTTCGGTGGGCGGTGCGATCAGTATATCCTCTCCGGCAGGCAGCAGAATGTCAAGTGCTGCCGGGTAGTCTTTTTCCACAAGGTGCGGGGTCGCCTGGGCGATGCGCATGTCGGTGCCTGTCACCGTGACGCCGCCGGATGTGTAGCAGAGATCGGTGCCGGTGTCGTTGTTGACAAGCAGCAGGAAACCGTCTGCGCCCTCGAACAGCGCACGGTAATATTTCTCCGCAAAGCGCTCCGGCTCGATGCCCGCAAGATGGGCGGTGATGACGACTGCCGTGCAGATCCCGCAGCTGTCGGACAGCGCCTGCAATGTCTCCCGGTAACGGGCGGCGTTCTCCTCATCGAGGCAGCCGCATTCATCGACCAGCACTGCCGTTCCGGTATAGCTTTTCAGATCGGCAAGGCGCTCGGTGAAGGGCTTGGGCGGCTCTGTTTCGGGCTCGGTCTCCGGTTCTGTTTCCGGCTCCGTCAGGACTTCTGTTTCGATCGGCGCTTCCGGCTCGGTCACTGACCGCTTCGGTGCGCCGCAGCCTGTCAGCAGCAATGCGAGCGCAAGGGCTGACAGTACGAGCTTTCTCATGATCTATCCTCCGTCTTCTGGGCGGCAAACGCTGTCTCCCGGAGCAGACGCTCGTTGGCATCGTGATCCACGAGCAGCACACGGTCGCCGCCTACCGTGTCGGCTGTCCATGTGCCGTCTGCCGGGATCTGCTGCTGCAATGTCCCGTAGCCGAACAGGAACGGCACCCGCAGCGACAGCAGATACAGCTCCGCCAGATTCATATTCGTTGAAAAATGCGGCAGCGCCTGCTGTACCAGGTCGGGAGCTGCCTCGACGAGCTGCTGCTTCACACGTTCGCCGAGCAGCGCCGTGATCTGGCGCTGGAGGGCGGTGCGTCCGTGGTCGGCATTGCCGCTGTAGCTGAGCTGGGAATAGGAGAGCAGCTGCTTGCCGTTCAGCAGATAGGTGCCGCCGGACGGGAGCAGATCGGCTGTTTCCTCATCGCCGAGGACGGCGTTCAGCTCATAGCGGAGGATGCCGTTGACTGCCTCCGCTTCCTCATTGGTCAGCGTCAGCTCCACGCCGCCGAGGGCGTCGATCATGCCGGCAAAGCCCTGGTGATCGACACAGATATAGTCATCCACGCTCACGTTGAAATTCCGCTCGATGGTGTCCATCAGGAGCTCTGCGCCGCCGAAGGAATAGGCAAAGCCGAGCTTGCCGTTCCCGCAGCCGGGGATCTCGACATAGGCATCCTGTAAAAAGGAATGCATCCCGATCTCACGGGTACGGGAGTTGAGCGTGAGCAGGATCACGGTGTTCGCATTGCCATGCCCTGCAACGCCCGCATCGGTGCCGATGAGCAGCAAAGTGCGGACATAGAGCCGGTCGAGCGTGCCGGTGACAACGGTGCGTTCGCCCCTCGGGACACGGTACAGGCGGCTCACAACGAGCAGCGCTGCGGCAGAATACAGCAGAAATACAATGACCGCCGCTGCACAGATACCTCGCAGAAACCGGATCAATCCGCTTGTTCTGCGGCGGGTGCGTCTGCGGGAAGCGGCGGGCTGCGGTGTATCATAATCCGTAAATCCCTCCGAAATGCGGGCGATCTCCTGCTCCCGGGCAAGCTCACTGCGGAGCTCCGGCGGCAGTATGATCGGCGCAGTTTCGCCGGAATACGTATTTCGCCGCACTCGGCGGCGGGTGGGCTTCCCGGTGGAGCTGCCGCTGAATGTCGAACGCAGCGGCGGCAGCTCCTGACGGGATCGTTTTGCCATAGAATTACTCCTTTTTCAATGCATCGCTCAGTGGATGCGGCGGATATTGACGATGATGAGCGTCATCAGCGTCGATGCGAGCTGGAGCATCAGCATCCATGCCGGGGTCAGACCGACATGCAGCACGGCTTCCATCAGAACGATGCCGATGCCGAGCAGAATGGCGACCGCCTGGACAAAAATGCCCAGAAATGCGGCGCTGCGCAGCACCTTGGTGCCGATGATGAGCTGTGCCATGCTCGAAAAGCCGCTCGTGGTCGCAAGGGAGGCACTCATGCTCTCGACCGGGGTGGTCTCCTGGGCATATGCCTTGAAGAGCTTAACGGGGAGAACCTTGATCACATCCTGCGGCACTTCGAGGAGCCGGGAGAGACGGTTGATCGTGATCATCGGGTCAACGCTGCGCACGACCATGCACATGTTGTGCTTGCAGCACTGCTTTGCCCAGAATCTCGACTGCTTGTCGGGGTGTATCTCCACGAGGAACAGCGCCGTCAGATTGCCGGAGATGGAGAGGTAAACGCCCTCCTGTCCGACGCCGATCAGCTCCTCCTCACGGGAACGGGACGGGAGACCCTCGATGTTGTGCGCCATCATCAGCTCACGGTTGCCCATGAGCACACGCTGGCTGTGGATCCAGCCGCAGAGCCCCATCGAATCCTCATAGACATAGTTCTCCACCGGGTACAGATGCCGGTCACGTCCCTGCAATACATCGCCGAAGATGCCGCCGAGGATGGAACCGGAGAACCGGGCAAGGCTCGCTGCATTCAGCAGGATCTCGTCCGCCTTGCCGTTGATGAACAGCTTGACGCCTGCCAGCTTGACGGAGCCCTCCGGGAAGAGGGAAGCTGCGTCCACGACGATGCCGTTGGTATCATAGAAATCATCCACGCTCTGGTAGCCGAGCAGCAGGGCGCCGTTCTTTGCCATTTTGCGGCTCGCACGGAGCATGGGGAGGTTCACGATGAAGGTCAGTGCCACGCCGCTTGCCGCTGCCGAGAACATCGACATCAGCATCAGGCAATAGCTCACGCTCTCCGCACGGAGAATGGTCATCGTGATCGAGACTGCCAGTCCGAAGATCGTTGCCACCGGTGCGATCACACGGCAGCAGCGGTCGGCAAGATCGGCAGAGTAGGTGTACTTCCGGAAATCCGTCAGCGAATCGGTATGCTGCATCACCGCAAGGATCGGGAAGTCAGCGAGCACGCCTCTGGAGAGCGACTCTGCCTTCTGCTCGTCCTCGATGATGTGCAGACCATGCCAGTCATGGCGGCGCATCACGAAGCGCAGATTGGTGATCTCACGATTCACGATCAGCAGCTTGCCCATCGAATGCATCAGCAGTGTCAGCACGGCACAGGGCAGGAAGTACGGGCGGTATGTCCCGTAGCCGATCGTGGTGACGACATTGGAGACACAGGAAGCGACGCCGGATACCAGCGCCACCGCCGCAAGGCTGTCTGTATCCGCCTGGAACCGGAGCAGACGGGTGAAGCCGTTCCTCAGCACCGGTACACAGACCACGCACGCCGCCGCACCGAGCAGCAGCTCGATGAACGCCTGCATGACCGGATGCAGATCCTCTAAGAAACGGGTGTGGATGATGTCGCCGAGCGCCATGTAGGCACTCAGGAAGAACACGATCATCAGCGCTAAGATGCGGAAGCTGATCGCTCCACGCAGCTCTGCGATGTCCGAGCGGATGTCGGCGATGTTCTGGAGCTCCATCCGGTCGATGTGCTCCTGCCGTCTGCGGGTCTCCTCCTCCGCCTCCTCCTGGGAACGGCTGATGGTGACATCGAGGTCTACCGGCTTTGCCTGCTCCTTCTCACCGGAGAGGTCGAGACTCGTGGTCTGCGCTCTCGGTGCCGGGGGCACTTCGATCGGCTGCACGGGCTCCGCTGCCGGCGCCTGCTTGACGGGGACGACATCCTTCAGGTCAAGATGGATCGTCTCGGTACCGGTCGCACCGAGCACCGGCTCACGCTTGACCTTCTTGCGCTGGCGGGCACGCTTGGCGCCCTTGATCTGGGTGAAGAGATACTCACCCTCCGGGCGCTCCTTTTCGTAGGTATAATCTTCCTGCGGCTGCTTGCCGCCCTTCTTCTTTTTCTTCTTGTTCTTGGCGATCTCCCGTGCCCGGGTCGAATCGCTCATGCGCCGGATCTTGGGCGTGTCGTCCGAAAAATTATGCACCGGGGAAGCCGGCTGCGGCGGTTTCTGTCCGCCGGACGGGACATTGACACGCATCGGCATCGGCTCGGCATCGGCTGCCTGCACGAAGCCGACCTTGGTGTGGACCTGATTCGGGTCACGCCGGTTCGGGGGCCGGCGGGTGCTCTCGGCATGGGCGACCGCTTCAGCGATCCGTTTCTCCTCCTCGCTCAGGCGGGGAGCATCCGGGATGCCTGCGGACTCGTCACCGGGCGCATATTCACTCAGGATATCATCCAGCAGCAGATCCTGCTGATCCTGTTGATCCTGTTTTTTCATTTATGTAAACTCATCCTCTCTGACGAACCACTTCATACATAAAAATACCCGCTGCCACGGATGCATTCAGCGAGGTGATCTTCCCCAGCATCGGCAGTTTCACGAGAAAGTCGCACTTTTCCCGTACCAGACGGCTCATGCCCGTACCCTCGGAGCCGATGACCAGCGCCAGTGCGCCGTCAAAGCTCGTCTCGGTGTACAGGCTCCCGTTCATGTCGGTGCCGTAGATCCAGATGCCCTCTTTTTTCAGGCGGTCGATGGCTGCGGCGATGTTGGGTACCCTTGCGACCGGCAGATAGCTCGCTGCGCCCGCAGAGGTCTTGTAGACCGTCGGGCTGAGCATGGCACTGCGGCGCTTGGGGATGATGATGCCGTCCGCACCTGCTGTCTCGGCGGTACGGATGATGGCACCCAGATTATGCGGATCCTCGATCTCATCGCAGATGATGAGAAACGGCTTTGTCCCCTTCTTTGCGGAGACTTCCAGCAGATCCTCGAGACTTGCATACTTCGCACATGCACCGAGCGCCACAACGCCCTGGTGTACGCCGCCCTCTGCAAGCTGCGACAACTTCTGTTCATTGACGGTCTTCACAACGGCACCGGCTTCTCTGGCAAGCTCACGGATCTCTCCGAGGTTCGCTCCGGCGCTCACAAATACTGTATCGATCGGCTGTCCGCTGCGCAGCGCTTCACGGACGGGATTCCTGCCGATGATCAGATTTTCCTTTTCAGGCATAGTCTCAGCTCCATTACGTCTGTATTTCTCAATTCTTGTATACCTTATTATTATAACATGGTTACAAATAAATTACAAGTGCTTTTTTCACTTCTTTCTAAAAAGTTCACATCTATCCTGCGAGATATCCGTTTTTTTCAGGAGCCGGCAGGATTTTTCAGTGATTTAGCAGAAATGCCAGCGCCGTGCCGCTGCCGGACACTGCCATGCCCAGTGCGAACCACGCCCATCCACGCAGGCAGAAGTGATGCTGTTTCGGGGAGACTTCGCCGAGATAGCGCTCCGCCGCAAGCTGTGCGGTACGGAGCGGCGCATCGCTCATCTCCGGGCGGAGGTAGAGCACTGCCCGCTCGAAATAAGGGCTCTCCGGGCGGTTGATCTCGATGATTCGGCGGCTGACGCCCTTGATCACGTTCATCATCCTTTCTGCTGCTGCAAACTCCGACGGCTGGTACAAAGCAGCCCGGTCATGCCTATAGTGTAGGCAGCCGGGCGTTGCAATATACAGTAGGTATTCAAAAACTTTCCACCGGTTTTTCAACACGGGGTGGAAAACGGCGTTGTTTCCAAATTGTCATTTGTTGAAAACTCTGTGGAAACGGTGGAGAACCCACGAAGTCACGCCTGTTTGCGAATATGTGGAAAAGATATGAACGAAGTTTTACATTTTGTAGTACCCGGTTTTTACCAAAAATGACAGCAAAACCGATTTCCAGCTATACACCGAGATTTCCTGCAAGCGTATCTACCTTGCCGGAGGAGGTCACAGCGACCGTGGACATGGCAAAGAGCACGTCCGTTGCACCGACATTGGAGCAGAGGGTGGCTGCGTTGGTGTTGAAATAGCGGAAGTCGCAGAGGTAGATCTTGGAGAAGGACTCGGTCAGGAACGGAACGAGGGCGTTGCCGTAGCTGTCCTTGAAGATGACGAGCACTCTGCCGTTGTCAACGGGGGTCTCTGCCTTGAAGATGCAGTCATCCGTGCCGATGAAAACGGTGTAGCTCGAGCTGATGCCGTTGTCCTCGAAGAACATCTTCCCGCTGCGCTCGCCGGAGAGGTCGTTGTTGAAGTAGGTGCAGTTGACAGAGCTCAGGTTCGAGGGCTTGTAGTAGGTGAAGCACTCTGCGGCGTTGTTGAGCTCGCTGATCTTGTTGACCCTTGCAAATGCGCCAACATAGCCCTCACGCACGACCTTGTCATAGGTGCTCAGGTCTGCGAACGGCACGTCTGCGACCTTGGCAAACTCCGCTGCTGCATAGTAGGCGCCGAGGGGCTGCCAGTGGTAGTCGGTGCGGGAGTAGGTCTCCTCGTTGCGATGCATCAGCTCGGCATCATAGACCGGAACGCCCTGCACGCCATTGCTGAGGTTGGCGACGATGTTGTCATACTGCGCCTTCTGGTCGCAGGTCTTGTCCTGGTAGCCCTCCGGCACATAGAACGCTGCCGAAGTCGGCACGACCATGCACCAGACATTGACATCGCCGATCTTGTTCTTGAAGGACGAGATGACATTCGCAAAGCGTGCGCCGACATTCATGTTGCCACCGCAAAGCTCGATGGCACGGGCATGGTCGGTGCCGCTGTTGACAACGAGACAGCCGCTCTGCATATTCACGGCGCCGTCCGGGGCATCGAGCGGCGGAACAGTCGGTTCCTCCGTCGTGGGCTCGGTCGGCTCCTCAGTGGTCGGTTCGGTGGGCTCTTCCGTGGTGGGCTCGGTGGGAGCTTCGGTGAGCTCCTCGGCGGTCTGCTCCTCGGTGAGCTCGGCGGTCTGCTTCTCTGTCTCAGTGCCCTGGCTTTCTGTATCTGTGGCAAGTGCGGCAGAGTGCAGCTCCTCCAGCTCGGAATCGGTCACATGTACCGGTGCGCTGCCGCAGCCGGTCAGCATCAGTGCCAGTACGAGCGGAAAAATCAGCTTTCGTTTCATCATCATGTTCTCCTTTCATCCTTACCGGATAAACACAGAAAAAGCCGGCACAAAACCAGCTTTTTCGTCATATGTGCGTCTTATAGCGCAGCCTTGCGGCTGATCACTTGTCGTACTCCTTGGTCACCTCGAAGACAGTGTTCAGGAGACCGTCGGCAGTGTTGCCGGTCAGCCAGTTGCTGTAGCCCTGGTTGGAAGCCTCTGTTGCCTGTGCATGGTTGGAGGAGTAGAAGCCTACGATGTTGGTAGACTGGCTGTTTGCAGCGATGCTGCCCTTTACCATGTAACCCTCAACAGCGACACACCAGTTCTTGCGGTCACCCTCGGAAACGGTCTTGTTGACATACTCAACGAAGCCCTGGATGTCCGCTGCATGGAGCGTGTTCGTATCCGTAGCCGGGGTGGTGTTGAGCGTGCCGTAAACCGTGCCGTAATGGATAGAATGATCCTCGGCATTGTAGGATACGATCACAGTACCGCTCATCAGGCTCTCATCGCCGGATGCTCTGGTACGGTCGATCGCCATAAAGTTCTGCGCATAGGTCTGTGCAGCATTGTAAACGAGCTTGGCATCTGCATTTGCCGTCTTGAGTCTGGATCTGCGGAAATATGCGCTCATCGTAGGCGCAAGGATCGACAGCAGGATACCGATGATCGCAATGACGATGATCAATTCGATCAGAGTGAAGCCCTTCACCCGTCTTTTCTTCATATTCATAAAAGCACCTCACAGTTCTCCACGTTTTTGTGCGTGTTCAAAAAGCATTCACAATTATAGTATACCATTTTTCGCCGGGATTGTCAACCGTTTTTTTGGAATATTACCAAATCAGTTTGTACAAATTACGCACCGTGTTTTAATGCAACATCACCATTGACCGGTCTCGCCGAAGTGTGCTGCGCCGTTGTCGCCCTTCAGAGACACGTTGGGCTTTCTCACGTTGTTGACAAACGGGTGCGTGCCGACATACGGGTCGCCTGCTTCCTTGCGGATGGCGGTGCCGACCGGCATATCATTCTTGATGCTGACGCACCAATCGACGTCCTCCGCCTTGTCGAAATACTCGTAGATATACTCGTTGAGGATATCATAAACGGTGCCGTTGGCAGCCACGTTCGAGTAGTAATCGGGCGGGATGGGCTTGATGACATCTGCTTCACGGCAGGCTGTCATCGTCGCATTATAGAGCGTTTTTGCGGTTGCATTGGCATTGGAGAACTTGGACTTATTCACATATCCCAGCATCGTGGGAACCAAAATTCCAGCCAATACAGCGATGATCGCAATGACTACGATCAGTTCAACAAGCGTAAATCCTTTGATCCTTCTGTTTCTCATAATGATTCCCCCTTCGCAATAATATGCGTCTGTCTTATGCCCGGCGAACCATGATGTTCTGGTTTCTTAGCTTATATTATAGCATGTAGTTCATATTTTGTCAATAGTTTTTTTAAAAAAAAATAAAATTAAAGTGCCGAAAACGGTTGCGATTCTTGTTCATAAATGGTATAATATAAATATGAAATGAAAGACATTTTCGGAACAAAGAAGGAGATACCATGTTGATACGACGTTTGTGCGCTGCCGCAGCCGCTGTGCTGTGCGGTGTCTTTTGCCTGTCCGGATGCAGCCGCAAGGAGAACACCGGTGCAGGCTTTCAGTTTACCTGTACGCTCGAAAGCAACCCGGGCTGCCTGGATCCGCAGTATACCGACAATCCCTATGCGGCTGCCGTCCTCGCCAACACGATGGAGGGGCTGATGCGGCTCGACGCCGCCGGGAATCCGGTCTGTGCGGAGGCGAAGAGCTATGCCGTTTCCAAGAACGGGCTGCACTATACCTTCACGCTCCGGGACGACTGCTACTGGTACAATGCCGACACGGATCCGGAACGGGCTGACCGGGTGACGGCGAAGGATTATGTCTTCGCCTTCAAGCGGCTGGTCGATCCGGGGCAGTATTCGCCGTTTGCGGAGGATTTTGCCTGCATCCGGAATGCCGCTGCCATCACGGCGGGCGATATGGGTGTGGATGCGCTCGGGGTCAATGCGCCGGATGCCACGACGCTCGAGATCGAGCTTGCCTATCCGGAGCCGGATTTTCTCAGCCTGCTCGCAAGAAGCTGCGCTGTGCCGTGCAGCCAGCACTTCTTTGAATCGACGGACGGGCGCTACGGGCTCAATGACAAGACGATCCTCTGCAACGGGCCGTTCTATCTGACCAAATGGGTCTATGACCAGTACGGCGGCGGCAACTTCATCACCTGCCGCCGGAACAAGCTCTACTACGACAAGGATGCCGTCTTCCCGAGCAATCTGCAATTCAATATCATGCATTCCCGTGAGGAAGCCGTGACGGATTTTGCGGAGGGGAGCTCGGATATTTTCCTCACGGATACCTATCCGAAGGAATACGCCGGCTCCAAGGACTATGTGATCCAGAGCTACCGTGCCGAGACGCTCGGGCTCATCTTCAACCAGGAGAAGGCACGCACCCGGAACGAGGACTTCCGGCAGGCGCTTGCCCGGAGCATCGACCGGAGTGCCATGCTGCCGGAGCTTTCGGAGGATATGACGGCGGCATACGGCGTGATCCCGCCGGGGGTGACGCTCCTCGGGCGCTCGTTCCGGGAGCTCTATGCCGATGAACAGACGGCGCTCCCCTACCAGCCAGAATATGCCAAGGAGCTTTTCAATGAGGCGGACAAGGATCTCGGGCTGCGCACCAGCACCATGCAGATTTTGATCCCGAGCACGGTGCTCGATACCGAGGCGCTGCTCTCGGTCTGCCAGGGGTGGCAGGATCTGTTCGGCTATTATATAGGTATAGAGACGGTCTCGCCAGAGGAATTTGACCGGCGGATCGCATCGGGCGACTACAGCATCGCCCTCTGGGGCTTGAAGCCGGACACTAACAGCTGTGATGCCGTGCTGACGAAGCTCCTCGAAAACTGCGACATGCTCGGCACCAGCGAGGAGGCATATGCGGCATATGCGGCAGCGTTTGCGGCTCCCGGCAAGGCGGCGCAGCGCTCCGACAGCATCGCACTCTACGGCGAGGCGGAGAAGACCTTCCTCGAATCGGCTTGCTTCATCCCGCTGCTGTACAAGAATACCTACCTTGTGACCACAGACGGCAATGAGGATGTACGGTATGACCCGTTCACAGGGGCGGTCTACCTGCGGGAGGCAAAGCATTTCCAATAGGCGGGGAGCCCCCGCTGGCAGACGGTGCGTGCCCGCACAGGGCAGACGCATTGTCAGGCACCCGGCAAGGGTAGTCCCGATCTTGCGTTGTGAATGCGGTTTACCGCTTGCTCCCAATGCTTCGCAAAGGGAGCAATGCTATTGGGGAGATAGATCGGAATTTGTGCGTGCCCGCACAGGGCAGACGCATTGTCAGGCATCCGGCAAGGGTAGTCCTGATCTTGCGCTGTGAATGCAGTTTACCGCTTGCTCCCTTTGCGCCTTACGGCGCAAAGGTCGAATAGGTGTCTTGCTAAATCAGAATTTGTAGAAATGAGGAAAAGTCTGACTTTTAAGGAGGCATTGTGAATTGAAATTCTATACATACGGAAAGGAAAATAACCCTGTCATAGTTATGCTGCCAGGATCGTTTTGCCCGTCAAGGGCGCTGGACTATCTTTATAAAGACCTAAAGGATGATTACTGTATTATAACCGGAGATTATAATGGTCACTATGGGAATAGCGTATTCACTACCAGACAGAAGGAAGCCGGAGAGATTGCAGCGTATCTTAGAGAGAAGAATATAAATTCTGTAAGGATGATCTACGGACAATCCATGGGAGGTGAGGTAGGCATCGAACTTATGCATCAGCTTGTACAGACAGGCTTTCATGTTGACAAAGCATTTTTCGATGGAGCACCATGCATCAAATTGTCGAAGCCTTATAAGGCGTTTATGTATTTTAAGTTCAAAACTATGATTGGCATGATGAGGGATAAAACTATAGAAGAGGTTATGTCCTGGAAGTTTCTTGAAAAGTTCACCAATGGCGATACGGAAAGCTTACGTTCCTTGATTGCTGGTTGCATTGAGGTTGCGCCATATTTGACCGATCAAAGTATCAAAGCCGAGAATGAATGTTGCTATACCTTCGATTACCCTGTGTTTTCAAAAAATGAGCAGCAGAAAATGCATTTTTTTTATGCAAAGGAAGAGAAAGCATATAAGACATGCTATAAACTGGTAAAAACCGCATATCCAAATGCAAAGTTCAAGATCGTTTGCGGTTATGGTCACATGACTTATTCTGTAAGAAACACAGAGGAATATCTTCAGATGCTGAGAAAAGTCTGCGATTGAAAATCTGATTTGAAGTCTACAAATTCTGATTTAGCAAGACACCTATTCGACCTTTGCCGCAAAGCGGCATTGGGAGAATCCTGCCAGCGGGGGCTCCCCGCAAATTATGATCTGTTACATCATGCTTCGTGCCTCTGTGAAGCATGGCACGGGCGATAAACCGCACTCAGACCGCACGATCCCGGTCTTCCCTGACAGGATGCCTGATACTGCCTCTGCCCGCCCGGGCGCCTGGCAAGAATTTATATAAAAAATTTGCATTTACCTCTTGATTTTTTAGACAAAGTATAGTATAATAGTATTAAAGAAAAACGAACAGCCGTTATGGCGGATAGGAGTAGACCAATGGAAAATATGGAGCAGAGCCCCGAGATCTTCACCCTGACCGATGAGGAGGGTGTCGATCATGAGTTTGAACTCTGGGACATCATCGAAGTTGAAGGCACCGTTTACTACGGACTGATCCCCCACAATGAGGATGCGGAAACGCTGATTGAAGAGGACACGGAGCTCGTGATCCTGAAAGCCGGCGTGGATGAGAACGGTGAGGATTTCCTTTCGACCATCGACAACGATGAGGAGTACGAGCGTATCGGTCAGATGTTCCTCGAAAAGTCCTTTGACGAGGATGACGAGGACGCAGAATAACGCCCATCTTTGCTGACTGCCTTGTTCGAGCAAATATAGTTATTATAATCCAACACTTATTTTTCGGGAACCTTATGCTCTGTCTGAGGATTGCAGACCTCCCGTTTCCGTCTGCTTTGCACGACGGATCCGGACGTTGGGAGCGAGAGACTTTCAGGCGGGTACCCACCTTGCGGAGACGCTTGGTTTTATTGTCTATATGACGGCAAGGCGGTTTTGAATCTCACAGTCTGCGGCGGCAGGCTTTACAGAAAACAGGCAGATGCTTCGGGAGAAGGTCTGCCTGTTTTGTTTTCGGCAGAAGTCATAAAATTCGTCAAAAATGTGCAAAACTGCTTGCAATGTTGTTAGGGATATGGTATAATAAAATCACGGCGTTTCACTGGCATCGTTGCAGGTAATGCCCATTCGCTTTCTTAGGGGCGCCCCCTCGACCCGCTTTTTCCTGCACGAGATAGCCAAATCATTTTCTTTTAAGGAGGTCACAAACGAATGGATCAGTACGATGTCATCATCATCGGTGCAGGCGTGATCGGCTGTGCGACCGCTCGTTACCTGAGCCGCTATGATCTGCGCATCCTTGTCCTCGAAAAGGAGGAGGATGTCTGCTCCGGCACCAGTAAGGCAAATTCCGGTATCGTTCATGCGGGATTTGACGCTCTGCCGGGTACCATGAAGGCGAAAATGAACGTCAAGGGCTGCGGGATGATCCGTGAACTGGCGGAAACACTGCATTTCCCCTACCGCAACAACGGCTCTCTTCTGCTCTGCATGGACGACGAAAAGCTCCCGGAGCTGCAAAAGCTCTATGACAGGGGCATCGAAAACGGCGTTCCGGAGATGAAGATCCTGAATGCCGAGGAGCTGCGCAAAATGGAGCCCGCCATCTCCGAAAATGCCATTGCTGCCCTCTGGGCACCGACGGCAGGCATCGTCTGTCCGTTCGGGCTGACGGTGGCATTTGCGGAGAATGCTGCCGAAAACGGCGCAGAGTTCCGCTTCCTGACGGCTGTGGAGAAGATCGAGAAGCAGGACGGCGGCTTTGCTGTCACAACGGATAAGGGGACGCTGCATACACGCTTTGTTGTCAATGCGACCGGTGTGCATTCGGATGAGTTCCACAATGCCGTATCGGCAAAGGCCATCCATATCACGCCCCGCCGGGGTGAGTATGTGCTCATGGACAGAGAGGTCGGGAACCTCGTGAATGCGACCATTTTCCCGCTGCCGGACAGACTCGGCAAGGGCGTGCTCGTCTCCCCGACGGCGCACGGCAATCTGCTTGTGGGTCCGAATGCGCAGGACATCGACGACAAGGCGGATACCGAGACCACACAGGCTGGCATGGATGACATCAAGTCCCGTGCGCTGAAAAGCGTGCCGAACATCCCCTATAACAAGACCATCACCAGCTTTGCCGGACTGCGTGCGCACGGCGACCAGGGCGACTTCGTCCTCGGGGAGCCGGAGGACTGCGAGGGCTTCTTCGATGCGGCATGCGTGGAGTCGCCGGGTCTGACGAGTGCGCCGGCGATCGGCGAGTATCTCTCCGACCTCATCGCTGCCAGGTGTGATGCGGCGAAGAAAGCCGATTTCAAGGCGGAGCGCAAGGGCTTCACGGAAGTGGCAAAGCTCTCCCGGGAAGAGCGCTCCAGGCTCATTGCAGAGCGTCCGGAGTACGGCGTGATCGTCTGCCGCTGCGAGAATATCTCCGAGGGCGAGATCATCGACGCCATCCGCCGCACGCCCGGTGCGAGGAGCCTCGACGGCATCAAGCGCCGTGTCCGTCAGGGCATGGGACGCTGTCAGGCAGGCTTCTGCACCCCGAAGGCAATGGAGATCCTTGCCCGTGAGCTGGGCATCCCCATGACGGAGATCACAAAGAACCGCCCCGGTTCGGAAATGTTGAGGTGTGACGATGAAACAGTATAACATAGTCATCATCGGCGGCGGCCCCGCCGGACTGGCTGCCGCACTCAGCGCCAAGGAGCACGGCATCGACGATATTCTGATCCTCGAACGTGACGAGCGTCTGGGCGGCATTTTGAACCAGTGCATCCACAACGGCTTCGGGCTGCATACCTTCAAGGAGGAGCTGACGGGTCCGGAGTATGCGGAGCGCTACATCGACAAAGTCCTGGCGGCGGGCATCCCCTACAAGCTGAATGCCACCGTTGCCGATATTTCGCCGGATAAGGAGGTGCTCTATGTCACCGCCGAGGAGGGCGCTGTCACGGTCAAGGCGGATGCTGTCATCCTGGCGATGGGATGCCGGGAGCGTCCGAGGGGCGCACTGGGTCTGCCCGGATTCCGGCAGGCGGGCGTTTATACAGCCGGCACGGCACAGCGGCTCATGAATATTGAAGGCTACATGGTCGGCAAGGAGGCTGTCATCCTCGGCTCGGGCGACATCGGGCTCATCATGGCACGGCGCATGACGCTGGCGGGTGCGACGGTCAAGGCAGTTGCCGAGCTGATGCCCTATTCCGGCGGATTGAAGCGGAATATCGTGCAGTGTCTCGATGATTTCGGCATCCCGCTGCTGCTGAGCCACACCGTGACACGCATCCACGGCAAGGAGCGTGTGACCGGCGTGACCCTTTCGCAGGTGGGCGCTGACAGGAAGCCCATCCCCGGCACGGAGGAGTTCTATCCCTGCGACACGCTGCTGCTGAGCTGCGGTCTGCTGCCGGAAAATGAGCTGTCCAAGACGGCGGGCGTGAAGCTCGATCCCGTGACGGGCGGCGCAGAGGTGACGGATACCCTCGAAACGTCCGTGCCCGGTATTTTCAGCTGCGGCAATGTGCTGCATGTACATGATCTGGTGGATAATGTATCCAAGGAGGCGGCGCTTGCCGGACAGAAGGCGGCGGAGTATGTGCAGAACGGCTGCAAGGCGGCTGAGGGCGCAGGCATCCGTCTGAGAGGCGAGAGCGGCGTGCGCTATACGGTGCCGCAGTCGATCGTGCTGGCACAGGCGGACGAGAAGATCGTTGTCCGGATGCGTGTCGGCGATGTGTTCCGGGACAAGGCGCTTGTGGTCTATGCAGACGGAAAAGAGCTGAAGCGCCAGAAGAAGCGCATCATGGCACCCGGCGAGATGGAGGAGGTCACGCTCCTGCGGGAGAGCCTTGCGCCGGATACGAAAGAGATCGTCTTACGAGTGGAGGGATGATAGATGAAGCATGAACTGACCTGCATCCGCTGCCCGATCGGATGCCAGCTGACCGTGGAGGTCGAGGGCGAAGCCGTGACCGTGACGGGCAATTCCTGCCCTCGTGGTGCGGAGTACGGCAAGAAGGAAGTCACAGCGCCCACACGCACCGTGACAGGCTCCGTGCGTGTGACGGGCGGCGAGCTGCCGCTGGCATCTGTCAAGACGGCAACGGATGTGCCGAAGGAGAAGGTCATGGACGTCATGGCGGAGATCCGGAAGTGCAGGGTCACGGCGCCGGTGAAGATCGGTGACGTGGTGATCGCCGATGTTGCCGGGACTGGGGCGGATGTTGTGGCGACACGGACGATCAAGGCGATATAACAGTGAAAAATCGGATGCCCTTTGCGGGGCATCCGATTTGTGTTTGATAGATCAGCGATCCCGCTTCACATCTCCCCTGCCGGCTACGATCTGATAGCCGACACTCGTCACCCTTCGCTCCAGACAACCCACACACTGCGCCGACTCCTCGCCGGTGCAGATCTTATCATCATAGAGCATGTACTTCTTCCGCACGGAGACCGGGGACAGGTTCGGCATGATGACGTTGGCGCCCATTTTCAGCCCCAGCTCACGCCCCTGCGGGTGGATCGTGCCGAGTGCCGTCGTCGCCGGGAGCAGTACCCACGGGAACATGAGCCGCAGGATCCCTAACAGCCGCAGCACTAAGTACAGATCGCCCCGCTGTTCATCCTTGAAGGGGGTGTCCTTATGCGGGATGAAGGGTCCGATGCCGATCATGTCCGGCTTTAGCTCCTGCAAAAAGCGCAGATCCCGGATCAGGTGGTCTGTTGTCTGGTGGGGACAGCCGACCATCATCCCGGCGCCGACCTGATAGCCGATGTCCTTGAGGTCGTACAGGCAGCGGATGCGGTTCTCCAGTTGCAGCGACGCCGGGTGCAGACGGCTGTACAGCGTAGGATCGGCGGTCTCATGGCGGAGGAGATAGCGGTTGGCACCGGCATCGAAAAATGCCTGGTAGCTCTCACGGGATCTCTCCCCGATGGACAGCGTGATGGCGCAGTCCGGGTAGCGTGTCCGGATCTCTCGCACGATCTGACAGACACGCTCATCTGTGAAATAGGGATCCTCGCCGCCTTGCAGCACAAATGTCCGGTAGCCCAGCCCATAGCCCTCCTCGCAGCAGGTCAGGATGTCCTCCTGCGTCAGGCGGTAGCGGCTGGCGTTCTTGTTGCTGCAACGGATGCCGCAATAGAGACAGTCATTCTTGCAGAAATTGGTAAATTCGATCAGTCCCCGCAGATAGACGTCTGTGCCGTAATGTTCCCGCCGGACGGCATCGGCTGCCTCCCGGAGGGCATCGTCATATCGGTCGGTTTCGAGCAAGGTACGAAATTCGTCATCGGTCAGGTCATGCGCTTTGCATAGTTTTTCTATCAACATAATTCCTCCCTGTTCATCAATGCAGGAGGGGTAAACTGCCCCTCCTGCGGTGTTTATGCTGTTACCTGTGCAAATTCCGGTGCGATCTTCAGCTTGCCGCTGTCGATCAGCTCATGCAGCTCGGTGAGCGGCACGGGCTTGCTGAACAGATAGCCCTGCACCCTTTCGCAGCCGATGCTGCGCAGGAAATCGAACTGCTCCTGCGTCTCCACGCCCTCGGTCAGCGAGGTCATGTTGAGCTGGCGGGTCAGGCTGACGATGTTGTTCAAAATCGGGCGGGTCTTCTGGTTGCCGGAAAAGCCCGACAGGAATTTCATGTCGATCTTCAACACATCGAACTGGTAATCCTTCAACACATTCAGCGAAGAATAGCCGCTGCCGAAGTCGTCGAGCCAGACCTTGTGCCCCATCTGCCGCAAGCGTGTCAGTGCCGTTTGCAGGAAGCCCTGCTGGTCGGTCAGGGCGCTCTCGGTGATCTCGACATCGAGATACGCCCGCGGCACCTGATAGGTCTCCGCCATCGTTTTGAGGAAGCCGACAATGTCGCAGAGCTCGAAGTCCAGCCGTGAGAAGTTCAGCGACACGGGGGCGAACGAAAGCCCCTTATCCGCTGCCTCCCGGTAGTCCCGGCAGACCTGCTCGATGATGCACTGGTCGAGCTTGTGGATCTGGCGGTGCTCCTCGAGGATCTCGATGAAGCTGCCCGGCGGCAGGAGCCCATGCGTGGGGTCACGCCATCTGGCAAGCGCTTCAAGGCTGACGATGGCGCCGTCCTCGGTGGTGACGATGGGCTGGTAGAAGACCTCGATATAGCCGTTTGCAATGGCAGTGTCAAGGTTGTTGGTGATGTACTGTTTCAGGCGTAGCTTCTGTTCGAGCTGCTTGTCATACTGCTGGAAATGCTGCTCATAGCGGTGCTTGATGCTGTTGCAGGCGAATCTTGCACGGTCGCAGGCAACGCTCGGGTCGAGGTCGGCATCCTCGCCGACAGGGCGGTAGGCACCGCATTTCAGTTCGAGATGCAGATCCTTCTGGTAGCCGTGGATCTTATGGCTGAGGCTCTTGATGCACTCCATGCTGCCCTCGTGCTTGGTAAGCACGACGAAATGGTCATCCGAAAAGCGGGAGACCAGCGAGCCGGGGAAGGTCTCCTCGATGAGCTTTGCCACATCACGGAGGAGCGTATTGCCCGCCTGGAAGCCGTATTTTTCGTTATAGTACTTGAAATTCTCGATGTCGAAGTACAGGAACACGATGTTTTCCCGGTCTGTTGTGACATAGCCGACGATCTTTTCCGCTTCGGTGCGGAAGTAGAACATGTTGTGGATGCCGGTCAGCTCGTCCATGATCGAGGCATCGCTCAGGCGGCGGTTCGCTTCTTCAAGGCTCTCGTCCTTGAGCGCCTGGCTCAGCGTCTTGTGGTAGTTGCTGATGCAGAAGAGCAGGGTGGAGAGCCACATCGTGAACAGGTTGATCTTGGTCGCATCACTCAGTCCGCTCGATGCGTTCACTGCTTGCAGCTTTTCATATGCCTCCTCCGGGGTCAGGTCGCCGAGGTTGTGCAGCACGCTGTAGGCACCGCTGACCGGGACGAGCCCGCTGATCTTGTACAGATAGACCAGATACGAGACAGTCAGGATCAGGAAGCCCACCACCGGCCGCCAGACAAGCAGGCAGACCGTGAACAGCTCCATCGTCAGGAAGGTGAGCATCTGCTCGCCCTTGGTGTAGTCGCCGACGGAGATCTTGATGCCGAAGTAGATGCAGATGAACGAGAAGGCGTACAGCAGCGTCTTCCCGACCCGCCTGTATTTCGTCTTTCCGGCAATAAACAGCAGCGAATAGACGAGCATGACGATGCCGGCACCGAGCAGCAGGAAGTAGTTGATGTAGTATTTTTCCAGATAATAGGAGAACGGGTTCGGGAGCTCGCCCCGGAACCACATGCGTGACATCCGGATGATCATCCAGATCTCCAGCACGATCACGACGACCGACATGTAGATGCTTGACCGCATGTTGGTCGCATAGAAATGGTTCTTGACATAGGGCGACTGGTGCTCCAGTCCGAGCCAACGCAGGATCTTTTGTTTCATGGTATACCTCCCTTCACTGACGTTTCTGTCTGGATCATTTGTATGTCAGGGGATACATTATCAGTATAGCAGATTTTACGAAAAATGTCAATAGAGCCTGTCTGCGTTTTATATAAATCGTTTAAACCCCCACGTTTTTTAGCGATTCTTACGATAGGCAAGCCAAAAACGCCTCCCGGAACACTCACTGGAATTTCCCGGAATTTTCACAAAACAATACGATGTTTCCCACATTCAGGCTGTATACTAAGGACAATGAAACAGAAACCTCCTCCCTGATGAAAGGAAGCGATCCTATGAAAAAGAAGATCAGCAAGTCCCTGTATGCGGCGATCCTGACCTGTGCGATGTTCGGCATGACCGGGTGCAGCGCATTTTCCACGGATGTCAGCACGGACGTAGCAGAGCAGCCGGCTGCTGCGGCGGAGACAGAAGCCGCTGAGGAGCAGCAGAGCAAGGAGACTTCCGGCAAGACGGAAGCCACCGCCACGAATGTTTCCTACAACAGCAATTACACCGCCAGGATCAATACGGCAGAGCTGTTCAGCGACCGTGATCTGGCGCAGACCGCAGATACTGCCGGTGCGCAGACCATCACCGTGCAGGACGGCGAGACCTATACTGTCTCGGCGGAGGGCGTGTACATCGTCAAGGGCAGCGCTTCGGACTGCACCATCCTGGTCGATGCCGATGAGAAGGCAAAGATCCAGCTCGTGCTCGACGGCGTGAGCATCACCAACAGCGATTTCCCGGCGATCTATGCCGTGGATGCGGACAAGGTATTTGTCACGCTCGTGGGCGAGAATGCGCTCACTGTCAGCGGGGATCTCAAGGCAGACGGCGAGACCAACACGGATGCGGTCATCTTCGCCAAGACGGATCTTGTGCTCAACGGCACGGGCTCTCTGAACGTCAGCTCCACCGCCAACGGCATCACCAGCAAGGATGACCTCAAGGTGACGGGCGGCACCTACACGCTCACCACGGCAGAGGATGCCATCGAGGCGAATGATTCCATTTCTGTCTGCGGCGGCAGCTTCACCATCGAGACACAGAAGGACGGTCTGCACTGCGAGAATGACGAAGGCACGGGCGATATCTGCATCACCGGCGGCAGCTTCACCATCAACGCCAAGAAGGACGGCATCCAGGCGGCCTCGATCCTCCAGATCGACGGCGGGACGTTCAACATCAACGCATCCGAGGGCTTTGAGTCCACCTATGTACAGATCAACGGCGGTGTCATCAGCATCAGCGCATCCGATGACGGCATCAATGCATCTCCCAAAGGTGCAAGCGATGAAGTGGCAGTGGAGATCAACGGCGGCGAGCTGACCATCGTGATGGCACAGGGCGACACGGACGGCATCGATACGAACGGCTCCATCTATGTCAACGGCGGCAAGATCGACGTAACAGCGCCGATGACCTCCTTTGACTATGACGACAAGGCAGAATTCAACGGCGGCACCATCATCATCAACGGCGAGGAAGTTTCCGAGATCCCGGAGGATATGATGGGCGGCTTTGGCAGAGGCGGCTTCGGCGGTTTCGGCAATGGTCAGCCGCCGCAGGGCTGGGACAATGAAAACGGCGAGAACGGCTGGGGCACACCTCCCGAAGGCTGGGACGATGAGAACGGCAGACCCACTCCGCCGGAGGGCTGGAACAATGAGGACGGCGGCAATGGCTGGGGTCAGCCGTCGCAGGGCTGGAACAACGAAGACGGCGGGAACAGACCTTCCCGTCCGCAGGGCGGCAGAAATAACAATACGACACAGGAGGAGGTCATTGCCGGGAAGGATACGCAGAATATCTGAGGATGAAGCAGAAAAATGCACCGCAGGGAGCTCCTGCGGTGCGCAGCTTGTCGAGGAACCCCGGTTTCTCACTTCGGGTGCCCCCTTCGCCGCCGTTCGGCGGCACCCGCCTTACGGGCGGCGAGTCCCCTCTGTCCTTCGGACATCTCCCCACCCCGTGGGGAGTCACCCCCGCAAGCGGGGGAGGAATTTTTGGCGGTGCTGCGACCGAGGATGAGGCAGGATGTTGCACGAAGACGAGTAGTGTCGGTCATAGATAAAAACTGACCGCACCGCAGCCGCTTTAGGGGCTCCGCCCGAGGATGAGACAGGATGCTGATTGAAGACGAGTAGTGTCGGGAGTAGATGTGAACCCGACCGCCCCTAAAAACCCCGTTTTGTGCCTTCGGCACTTTTTTGACAGACTGACGCACCGCAGGAACGGGAAGTCCTGCGGTGCGTTTGGTTTAATGGACGAAATCCTCGATCTTGGCATCGGTGTCGCCTGCGTTGTAGGCTGCCGAGAAGATCAGGACGATGGCTGCGTCGCTGGCGTTGATGCTGCCGTCCTTGTTGACATCCGCTGCCTTCTGTGCGGCGGCACTCAATGCGGATCCGCTGCCGGAGGCGCCGCTGTTGGCTGCATCGATCAAGATCAGCGCTGCATCACTGGCATTGACATTGCCGTCGTTGTTGACATCGCCGAGACGCTGGTCTGTGGGCTGCGGATCATAGCCGGGAAGCGTCCGGACGGTGAGCGTGTAGGTCATCGGCTCCAGACCATCCTGTGTGACTTCGATCGGAACGGTCTTGCTCTCCTCGCCTGTCAGCGTGATGGAAAGCGCCTTGCCGGGCTCGATCTCCTTGCCATCGATCTTGACGGTGCCGGTGGACATGGGCTGCAATACCAGCTTCGGGCTGTCTGCGCTCACGCTCCACGAGAGCTTGGAAGGATCGGTCGGGTCGGCATCGGCATAGCCGGAGAAGCTGTTCTCCATGCAGAGCAGGCTGGACAGTGCCGCATGGCGCTTGGTATAGGTGCGGGTGTAGAGCTTCTTATCCTCGGTGCCGCCGAAGATGGACACATCCACATAGGCGGAGATGGTCATGCTGGACTTGCCCTCCGGGAAGCCGATCGGCTCCTCGTAGAGCTCGAAGCTCGTGCCGTCCACGGAATAGTAGATCGGCGCCTGGTCGTAGTTGAACAGCGAGATCTGCTCGCCGGCGGGGATGCTCTCGTGATAGTCGGAGAACTGCACGGTCGCACTGTCCACCGTCACGGCTTTCAGGCAGATGTTGCCGACCTTGCTGACGGTGTTGGAATACTCCTGCTGCGGCTCGGTCTGCGCCTCTGTGGGGGCTTCGGTCGGATCGGTCGTGCCCTCTGCCGCATCGGGTGCTTCGTCATTGGCAAGGGGGGCGAGCTTCGCCTTAGTGGCGGCTTCTGTTGCGTCGGTGGGCTTTTCCGTTGCCTTGGTCGGAGCCTCTGGCGCTTCGGTGGGCTTCTCAGTTGCCTTGGTCGGAGCTTCTGTCGCCTCGGTGGGCTTTTCAGTTGCCTTGGTCGGAGCTTCTGTCGCTTCGGTGGGCTTTTCAGTTGGCATATCGGTGGGGAACTCGCTCGGCTCGGTGGGGGCTTCTACGGTCGTGGTGGTATTCTTCGGCACGACATTGTACATATCATACCAGACAGTACCGTCTGCACTGAAAAAGCTCTGACCGGTCGCAAAATCACGGTTCAGCATCTCCATCGTGTAGATGCCCTCATAGACCTCGGTGGAGCCGTCTGCATGGTGCATCTCGGTCTGGGAAGCAAATTCGCAGGGGATGCGGCTTGCCTTCTCATCGCCGGACAGCTTTGCCGTCACGGAGAACTGCTCGCCCTTCTTGACAGGCACTGCCTTGCCGAGCTCGATCGTCTGGTAGCCTGCCTGACTGAGGGTGGCTTTTACGGGCTGGGACGCCGTGCCGGAGACCGGATTGCTGGCGTCATCGAGCCCGGTGTAGACCGTGATCTCGGCTTCATCACCTGCCACGAGATTGCAGAACATCACGGAGGTCACCCAGCCGTCATTTTCTGCCGTGAAGACATTGGCGACCATGACGGAGGTGTCGCCGTCCTCGCTGTAGGAGTAGGCGCCGGAGTTGCCGAAGACATCGTGCTGGTACAGGCGGTTGTGCTCCGGGGCAAGCTCTGCCTGAAATTCATAGAGGTCGCTGATGGTGGTATCATAGTAGGAGATCCAGAAATAGCCGTTGTCGCCGTGGGAGACGCCCCGGCTGTCCTTGCAGAGCCATGCGCCGTTGGCGGGGGCTTTGGTGGTGAAGGCATCTGCCGGGTAGGCATCGTTCCAGCCGACGATGGCAACGGAATGCCATGCGGCATCCTCACCGCCGGAGCTGGCGTTATAGTAGTAGGAAGAGAGCGTCTTATTGTAGAAGGCGCTGCTCTCGAAATAGCTCATGTCGATGGCATGACCGCCGTAGACCGCCTTCTTGACAGCATCGCACTGCGCCGTGAAGGTATCGTCCGCCTTGCCGTCTGCGGGTACCTGATAATCATAGCGGAGGGCTGCGGTGGTATGATAGGACGCCTGCGAGCGCACCTCCTCCATCGTGGGGGTGGAGGCAAGGATGCCCATATCGCCGTACATCGGGGCTTCCTCCTCACGCACCGGTCCGATCCAGCTCGTCAGGATGCCGGCTTCCTGCTGGGCATCGTAGGTGCTGGCGTCAAAGGGCAGGTCGGTGCTGTAGGCATAGCCGAAGCTGCTGCAATAGGTATAATAGGAAAGGTGCCACTCGGACAGGTTCACGGTCGGATCCTTGGCGATCTCGCCGGATTCGATGCTTGCCAGTGCGGAGAATGCCCAGGATGTCTCGTAGGGTCCCTGGTCGCCGACCGGGGAGACCAGACCTTTCAGACGCAGGTCGAAGCTCCCGGGGAGCGTCTCTGTGGCGGTATCTGCGGCAGCCGGATGTATGGTATCGGTAAACTGCGCCTGCGCGGCAAGCTGCGGAATGGCAGATGCCGCAAGTACAAGACTCGTGCAGAGCGCTGCGATTTTTCTGAATCTCATATCTATCTCCTCTTTATACAAAATTTAAAGGAAAAATGCAGTCTGTTTCATTGCTTTTATTATAGCACACTTCCGGGTGGATGTCAACAAGAGGGCGGGGGTTTCAGGGGAACCAAATTTCGGGCGGTTTATTGTGCATAATCACTGTAGAGGCATCCTCAGACCCGCTTTTTGGGTGGCAGCGGGGTTTTCTTGCTGCATCCCGTTGACATTCCTACCATTTTGCTATATAATATAATAGATACCATCTTTTCTGAACATCCCATTTCGGGGATGCAGTGAAAGGATACCTATACAGGAGGTGCTTTATGGCACATAAGCTCGAAAACCAGATCAACCGCCTTGTGGAGGAGTACCTTGTGGACTACAGCGGCGGAAAGGATATTGACCATGTGGAGACATTCGACCATCCGGACAAGGAGGTCGTCATCGAGATCATCGAAAACCTCCGGAAGCTCATCTTTCCGGGGTATTTCCGGAACCGTTCCTACCGGGTGTACACTGTGCGCAACAACACGACCATGCTGCTTGAGGACGTCATCTACCACCTGATGCGGCAGATCTCCATCGTGCTGCGGTATGCGCCGGAGTATGAGAAGGCGGATCAGGAGACCATCGAGAACCATGCCGAGGAGGTCACGTTCGCCTTCCTCGAAAAGCTCCCGCAGATCCGTGCCTACATCGAGACAGATGTACAGGCGTTCTATGACGGCGACCCGGCGGCATACAACAAGGACGAGATCATCTATTCCTATCCGGGACTGTATGCCATTCTGGTGAACCGCATCGCACACGAGCTGTTTCTGCTCGGGGTGCCGCTCATCCCCCGTATCATGACCGAACATGCCCACAGCCGTACCGGTATCGACATCCATCCGGGTGCGACCATCGGGAAGTATTTCTTCATCGACCACGGTACGGGCATCGTCATCGGCGAGACGACCGTCATCGGCGACAATGTCAAGATCTACCAGGGCGTGACCCTCGGTGCGCTCTCGACGCGCGGCGGGCAGGCGCTCCGCAGCAAGAAGCGCCACCCCACCATCATGGACAATGTGACCATTTATTCCGGTGCGTCCATCCTCGGCGGCGAGACCGTCATCGGGCGGGATGTTGTCATCGGCGGTAACGTCTTCATCACCAAGTCCGTGGCGGACGGCGCAAGGGTCAGCGTCAAGAACCAGGAGCTGCGCTATAAGTATGATGCCGCCCACCCTGCCCCGCCGGAGGATCTTTCGGAGGATGAGGCGTGGTTCTATGTCATCTGAGATGCCGATTCATGGCATGGCAATGCATCGGCACTGAAAGCCCGCTGCGTTTCGCCTAATTTTTACAGATTCTTTATAAAAACGATTGCAATTTGCTCATATTTATGGTATACTATATCTATATACAATCTTAAACAATCCTCTCCTTTCAGGAGGTCATAATGAATCTGCAATCCATCATCGTGACAAACTGCATCGGTTTCACGATACTTGTGGTGCTTTTGATCAGCAGCCATCTGGTGCGGCAGCGCAGGACGGAGGGCGACCGGCTGGTGACGCTCGTGATCTCCCTGACGGCGATCAGCTGTCTGGTGGAAATGTTCACGTTCATCATCGACGGACAGAGCTATGCCGGTGTGCGCATCCTCTCGAAGCTCTGCAATTCGTGGCTGTATGCAGCCAATGTGACGCTGGCCTTTCTCTGGACGGTCTATGCCGACCTCCAGCTGTACCGGGATCGGGAACGCATCCGGAAGTATTACCGGTTTGTCGCCATCCCGGCGATCATCTGCGTGCTTCTGCTCATCCCGAATTACTGGCTGGGCTTCTATTTCCGGATCGACGAGCAGAATCTCTATCACCGTGAGCTCGGCGGGTATCTGTTCTATATCCCGATGCTGCTGTATCTTGGCTACAGCGTGGTGCTGCGGTACCATGCCTTCCGGAAGCACGGAAGAAATGAATTTTTCCCCATCTGGCTGTTCATCGTGCCGATCTTGCTCGGCGCTTCGGCGCAGGTGGTGATCTACGGCATCTCCACGGGCTGGTGCTCTGTGGCGATCGGGCTTGTGGGCATGTGGATGGGACAGCAGAACGAGATGAGCTATCTCGACCCGCTGACCCGGCTCTACAACCGCAATTACCTTGACCAGTTCCTCATCGGCGCCAAGCAGCGCAAGCTCACTGTCGGCGGGCTGATGCTCGACCTGGACGACTTCAAAGCCATCAACGACCGCTTCGGGCATTCCACCGGTGATGAAGCGCTTGTCGAAACGGCGCACATCCTGCGGGAAGCTGCGACAAAGGACACGGTGCTGGTGCGGTTTGCGGGCGATGAGTTCATCGTGCTGCAAAAGAATGACGATCCCGCCGAGCTGCAAAAGGCGGAGGATCGCATCCGGGCGGAGCTGGAGCGCTTCAACCAGACATCGCAGAAGCCCTATCAGCTGTCCTTCTCCATCGGACAGAGCATGTTCCGGTGCGATGCGGATGCCTCTGCGGATCAGTTCCTCAGCCAGATGGACGAGCGGATGTATTTCGAGAAACGGCAGAAGAAGCAGGTGCGGATCTGAGTTTGGATATTTTGGTTTTATGACAGAATGACGCCCCTTCCGGTTGGAGGGGGCGTTTTTGCTATATATAAGGATAGCGGTTGCAGGCAGCTGCACAAAAGGGGGGGGCAGGGTACAGTTCCCTGAAATGGGGCGCAGCATTCTGCTGCTCAAAAGCAAGATGTCAGTAGGGCGCAAGCCCACTGACATCCCAAAAGGGGTCGCAGGGCACAGCCCCGTCCCCCCAGGAGCGCCCGGAGCGAAGCGATCGGGCGCTCCCCTGCCCGGATGCAACGTCTTTTTTCGCTCCACATCTTTACAAATGCAGAATTATGTGCTATAATAATCAAATGAGGCTCCGGTCTCAGATCACACTTTCCGAAGGAGGAATCACCATGTCCAAATTCTACATCACTACCCCGATCTATTATCCGTCGGGGAATCCGCACATCGGGCATTGCTATACGACCGTTGCGTGCGATTCGATCGCACGTTACCGCAGAATGCAGGGGCATGACGTCATGTTCCTGACCGGCACGGACGAGCACGGTCAGAAGATCGAGCAGAAGGCTGCCGAAGCCGGTATCACACCCAAGGAGTATGTGGACGGCATCGTTGCCATCTTCAAGAAGCTCTGGGGCTACATGAACATCAGCTATGACCGCTATATCCGCACGACGGATGATTATCATGTGGAGTCCGTGCAGAAGATCTTCAAGACCCTCTATGACAAGGGCTATATCTACAAGGGCAAGTATGTCGGCAAGTACTGTACCCCCTGCGAGAGCTTCTGGACATCTTCCCAGCTCAAGGACGGCAAGTGCCCGGACTGCGGCAGAGATGTCGTGGATGCCGAGGAGGAGGCTTACTTCTTCAAGATGAGCCCCTTTGCAGACCGTCTCGAGGATCTGCTCCTGAATACCGACTATCTCCAGCCCCGCACCCGTGCGACCGAGCTGGTCAACAACTTCATCAAGCCCGGTCTGGAGGATCTCTGCGTGTCCAGAACGTCCTTCAAGTGGGGCATCCCGGTGACATTTGACCCGAACCATGTGGTTTATGTCTGGATCGACGCTCTTTCCAACTATATCACCGCACTCGGCTTCATGAACGAGAAGTACGATGACTTCGACAAGTTCTGGCCAGCTGACGTGCATATGGTCGCCAAGGACATCCAGCGTTTCCATGCGCTGATCTGGCCGGCAATGCTCATGGCGCTGGATCTCCCGCTGCCGAAGCACCTCGCTGTGCACGGCTGGATCACCTTCAACGGCGACAAGATGTCCAAGTCCAAGGGCAATGTCGTGGATCCGTTCATCCTCGGCGAGCGCTACGGCTGCGATGCCATCCGCTATCACATCCTGCGTGAGATGGCGCTCGGCGCCGACTCCGACTTCTCCAACGAGATCCTCATCAACCGCATCAACTCCGACCTGGCAAACGGCTTCGGCAACCTCGTTTCCCGTACCGTGGCGATGGCGGACAAGTACTTCGGTGCGGATTTCCCGACCGAGCGTGAGGCTGCGCCGGTGGATGACGAGCTGAAAGCCCTTGCCCTCTCCATCCGTGAGAAGGTGGACGGCTATCTCGACAACACCCAGATCAAGCAGGCGCTCGAAACGATCTTCACGCTCGTGGACAGAGCCAACAAGTATATCGACGAGACAGAGCCGTGGAAGCTCGGCAAGGACGAGAGCCAGAAGGCACGTCTTGCCTCCGTGCTGTACAATCTGCTCGAGTGCATCCGCATCGTTTCCACTTTGCTGAGCCCGTTCATGCCGACCACCATGCCGAAAGTATGGGAGCAGATCGGTGCCACGGCTGCGGATGTGACATACGAGAATGCAGCAAAATTCGGCGTACTCCCGCAGAATGTGAAGGTACAGAAGGGCGAGATCCTGTTCCCTCGTATCGACGTGGACAAGGAGATCGAGGAGCTCAATGCACTGCTCCTTGCCAATGCCCCGAAGCCCGAGGAGCCGGCATTCACACCGGAGCCGCTCGGCGAGCAGATCGTATTTGACGACTTCACGAAGGTGGATCTGCGTGTGGCAAAGGTCATTGCCTGCGAGAAGGTCAAGAAGTCCAAGAAGCTCCTGTGTCTCCAGCTCGATGACGGCATGGGCGGCCGTCAGGTCGTTTCCGGCATTGCGCAGTGGTATGCGCCGGAGGATCTGGTCGGCAAGAAGGTCATCATCGTGGCAAATCTGAAGCCCGCTACCCTCTGCGGCGTGGAGTCGAACGGCATGATCTGTGCCGCCGACCTGCCGGACGGAAGCTGTGCCGTGCAGTTCGCGGATGACAGAATGCCTTGCGGTGCGAAGCTGCGGTGAGCGGGGATCCCCCGCTGGCAGATGCATACAGCGTTTGACCGAAAGGACAGACCTGAACATGCGTTGCCGGTACACCTTGCTTTGAAACATCAGAAAAACGAACAGATACAGATCTCCCCCAATGTCGCTGACATTGGGGGAGTTTATGTTTATAGCTCAAACTGCGCCATCGGGTCGGTGTAGCCGAGGTTCTTGTGCTTATAGTCCAGAAGAAGGGCGGTGATCTCATTCTGTTCGGCATCGATTGCGATCCGGATCGCCTGGTCGATGTTATCCACGGTGATGATCCTGCCGTTGTCGAGGAACCTTCGGAGCACATCGGCATTGCCGTTTTTGAGGATATAGGGCAGATACTCCGGTTGACGCTCTGCAACATATGCCATAATGAGCTCCACATCATATCCGGCACAGAGCATGGCTGTCAGCAGGCGGAACTCGCCGTTCTGATCGAGCGCTTCAAATTTACGCTGATACATTGCCCGGATCATCCAGTGGATCTTGTAGAATTTGGTGATCACAAACCGGATCATGGATCCCAGATGCTGCTCTATATCCTCCGGCGGCAGGATGATCCGCTTCCCTGCGACAGTGATCGCTGTCAGTGCCGTGCAATTCTGAAAAGCCCCTCCCCCGACAGAAATGACGCTGCCCGGGAACGTGACAGAGGTCAGGTTCCCGCAATGAGAGAAAGCGTCTTCTCCGATGCTCATCACACTGCTTCCGATCGTGACGGAGGTCAGATCCTGGCAGTCAGAGAAAGCCTCTTTCCCGATGCTTGTGACGCTTTCCGGGATCACGACCTCGGTCTCGCCGGGTTCTGCAGTATATCTGACCAGTACGCCGTCCTGGATCTCAAATGCCATCGTGTTCCCCCCTGTGGATCTATAGCTCAGAGCTTGAACTGCTCCATCGGGTCGGTGTAGCCGCATTGCTCGTACTTGAAGTCGAGCAGCAGTCCGGTGATCTCGGTCTGTCCGGCTTCCACGGCAGTCTGGATGCAGGTGTCGATGTTGTTTGCCTTGATGATGCCGCCGGTGTCGATGACTTTGCGGATGGCATCGGCATTGCCGATCCGGAGCATATAGGGCAGGTAATTCCCGTACTCCTTTTTCAGACAGGCAAGCACCCCTTCTTCATCGTATCCGGCAGCGAGCAAGGCGGAGAACAGGCGGCTCTTCTCTTCCGGTCTCCAGATATCCCGATAGTCCTTGCTGAGGATGCAGCGGAGCATGGCGTCCACATAGCCGCCTCTGTCCAGCTCCGGTATTGTGATCTGCTTGCCTTCCACTGTGACATAAGTGATGTTTTTACAGAATACAAATATGCCATGCCCGAAGTCAATCTGATCCGACAGGAACTTGACAGTGGTCAGTGCCTGACAAAATTCAAAGGCGTTTTCTTCGACGAAGCGCACAGATCCCGGGATCGTGAGGGAAAGCAGGCTCCGGCAGCAGTCAAAGGCATGTCTTCCGATGCGCTCCACGCTGCTGCCGAGCGTGAGGGAAAGCAGGCTGTTGCAGTTCTTGAACGCCGCCTCCCCGATGCCCGTCACGCTGTCCGGGATCGTAAGATCGGTCAGCTGTGAGCAGTTAAAAAACGCATATTTCGCTATGTTTTTCAGAGCCTTGGGGAGTTGCAGGGAGGTCAGACCGATGCAGCCGCTGAAAGTCTCCGGCTCGATGAAGGTCATGCTGTCCGGGAGGGTGAGGGAGGGCAGGCTCGAACAGCATTCAAACGCACCCCCTCCGATGAACTTCAAACCATCCGGGAATGTGATATCGGTCAGGCTCCGGCACTCATTAAACGCCCTTTCTCCGATGATCTTCAGACTTTTCGGGAGCCGGACGGCGGTCAGACCGGCGCAGCTCCAGAAGGTATTCGTTTCGATGCGCACGACGCCTTCCGGGATCGTGACGGAGGTCAGATGCTGGCAGTCATAGAACGCTGCCGCCCGGATGCTCGTCACGCTGTCGGGGATCGTGACGGTGGTCAGGCTCGTGCAGTTGCCGAAGGTCATCTCCTCGATGCATGTCACGCCGTCCGGGATGGCAATGGCGGTCAGGCTCTTGCAGCCGGAGAAGGCAAACTGCCCGATGCTTGCCACGCTGTCCGGGAGCGTGAGGGACGGCAGGCTCTTGCAGCCGGAGAAGGCAAATTGCCCGATGCTCGTCACGCCGTCCGGGAGCGTGACAGCGGTCAGGTTCGTGCAGCCCTCGAACGCCCTTGCCGGGATGTCTGTCACGCCTGCCGGGAGCGTGACAGCAGTCAGGCTCCGGAAATGGAAGAACGCACATTCCTCCAGGGATGTCACGCTGTCGGGGATCGTGACGGAGGTCAGGTTCTTGCAGTTGTCGAACGCCTTCTGCCCGATGCAGGTCACGTCGTCCGGGATCACGACCTCGGTCTCGCCAAAGTCTTCTATGTAGGAGCGCAGTACGCCGTCTTCGATCAGAAATGCCATTGGTATCCCTCCCTGTGGAACCGATGTGAAACGCTCAGAGCCTGAACTGCTCCGACGGGTCGCTGTAGCCGAAGTGCCGGTGCTTGTAGTCGAGGAGAAGGGCGGTGATCTCGGTCTGTCCGGCGTCGGATGCGATCCCGATGCATGTGTCGATGTTCTCTGCGGTGATGATGCCGCCTGCATCGAGGATCTTCCGGGATGCTTCGGCATCGGCATATCTGAGCAGCCTGGGCAGGATCATCTCATGTTCCTTTTTCAGATAGGCAAGGATCCCTTCTTCATCATATCCGGCGCTGAGCATCGCAGCAAGCATTTGGCTCTTGTATGTCGGATTACATTGTTGCTCATAGTTCTTGTGGAGGATGAAACCAAACATCTGAACCGCAAGCATTCTTCTACCCTTCTGCGGCAAAGTGATATGCTTGTCTTTCATTGTGACAGAGGTGATGTTATAACAATATCCAAAAGCACTGTCCATGATGCTGGTCTGATCCGACCGGATCGTGACAGAAGTCAGGTTTTTACAGAATCCGAATGCTTTTTCTCCGATGGATCTCACCGTTTCCGGGATCGAAACAGAGGTCAGGCTCTCGCAAAATTCAAATGCACCTTCTCCGATGGATCTCACAGGTTCCGGGATCGTGACAGAGGTCAGGCTCTTGCATGTCTGGAACGCATTCTCCCCGATGGTTTCCACGCTGTTTCCGAATCGGATGGCGCTCAGACCTGTACAGCCATAGAATGCTCCCATCCCGATGCTTGTCACGCTGTCCGGGAGCGTAAGATCGGTCATGCTCCTGCATTCAAAGAAAACGAATCGATCAATGCTTTGCAGATGACCGGAGAGCCTGACGGAGGTCAGATCATAGCATTCAGCGAAAGCCCCCTTTTCGAGGCATGTCACACTGTCCGGGAGCGTGACGGAGGTCAGGCTCGTACACTTCATAAACGCCCCTTCCCCGATGCACGTCACGCCGTCCGGGATCCTGACAGAGGTCAGCAGCTGACAGTTCCAGAAAGCAGATTTTTGGATACTCGTCACGCTGTCCGGGATCGTGACGGAGGTCAGGCTCTTGCAGTCAGCGAAAGTCAGGATCTTAATGCATGTCACGCCGTCCGGGATCGTGACGGAGGTCAGGCTCTTGCAGCCGGCGAAAGCGAGCTCGCCGATGCACGTCACGCTGTCCGGGATCCTGACGGAGATCAGGCCCCTGCATTTCTGGAAAGCCTTCTCTCCGATGCTTGTCACGCCGTCCGGCATGATGACGGATGTCAGGCTCTTGCATTTCTGGAAAGCCTTTTCCCCGATGCTCGCCACACTGTCCGGGATCACGGCTTCGGTCACGCCGGGTTCTTCTGTGTATTTTTTCAGTACGCCGTTTTCGATCAGAAATGCCATTGGTATCCCTCCCTTTGGATCCGATGTGAAAAGCTCAGAGCATGAACTGCTCCGACGGGTCGCTGCAGCCGAAGTGCCGGTGCTTGTAGTCGAGGAGAAGGGCGGTGATCTCATTCTGTCCGGCGTCAATTGCTATCTCGATGGCACTGTCGATGTTCTCTTCGGTGATGAAATCGCCGGTGTCGAGGATCTTCCGGAATGCATCGGCGCTGCCATATCGCAGCATATAAGGAAGAAGTTCCTGATGCTCCTTTTTCAGACATACAAGTACGCCTTCTTCATCATATCCGGCGGAGAGCAAGGCGGAGAACATGCGGCTCCTGACTTCCGGTTTCCATTCTCCCTGATAGTCCTTGCTGAGGATGCAGCGGAGCATGGTGATCTGTGATTCCGGGCTCCCGCTCTGCGGCAAAGCAAATTCATGGATGTGGATCTGATCCGACAAGATCGTGACGGAGGTCAGGCTTTTGCAGCCATAGAAAGCACTTTCCCAGATGCTTGTCACGCTGTCCGGGATCGTGACGGAGGTCAGGCTCTTGCAAAATTTAAAAGATTCATCTCCGATACTTTTCACGCCGTCCGGGATCGTGACGGAGGTCAGGCTTTCGCAGCAATAGAAAGCACTTTCCCCGATACTCGTCACGCTGTCCGGGATCGTGACGGAGGTCAGGCTCTTGCAGTCAGCGAAAGTCAGGATCTTAATGCACGTCACGCCGTCCGGGATCGTGACGGAGGTCAGGCTCTTACAGCCGGCGAAAGCGAGCTCCCCGATGCACGTCACGCTGTCCGGGATCCTGACGGAGATCAGGTCCCTGCATTTCTGGAAAGCCTTCTCCCCGATGCTTGTCACGCCGTCCGGCATGATGACGGATGTCAGGCTCTTGCATTTCTGGAAAGCCTTTTCCCCGATGCTCGTCACACCATCCGGGATCACGGCTTCGGTCACGCCGGGTTCTTCTGTGTATTTTTTCAGTACGCCGTCTTCGATCAGAAATGCCATTGATCCACCCCCGTGTATCGGATACGGTCAGTCTGCATTCACCCTGAGATAATCCTCCGGGTTCTGGCAGATGTTGTTGATGCGCACCTCAAAATGGCAGTGCGGGCCGGTGGAGTCGCCGGTGGAGCCGACATAGGCGATGAGCTGCCCCTTCTCCACGATCTGTCCCTCATAGGCAACGACGCTGCTGCAATGCCCGTACAGCGTCCGGTAGCCGTCCGGGTGGTCGATGATGACATAGTTGCCGTAGCCGCCGGAGTTCCAGCCTGCACGGTAGACGGTGCCGCCCTCGGCTGCATAGATCTCCGTGCCCATCGGTGCTGCGATGTCCAGACCCTTGTGCCGTCTGGCGCCGCCGAAGTGGTCGCTGATATAGCCGCCGCCGACCGGCCAGCCGAATTTGCCGCTGCCACGCACGATCGTGCCGGTGCTGGCGGGGGCAGGGCTGTAGGTGCCGATGCCGATCTGCTCGGGGACGGGCTCCTTGGTGATGACCGTGCTCAGGACGGTGCGGGATTCCTCCACGCCGTCGATATATTCCACCTGCACCTCGCTCGTGCGCTCGCCGAGCTCTCCCTTGGCGATCACGGCTTCCACGCCGAGGTTCAGCGCCGAGGTCTCCACACGCACGCTGCCGTAGTTGATATAGCTCGTGACGGTCATGTTGCGGGTGTAGGCGATCGGGATATAGCGGACGGAGGTCGTGACGTTCAGCTCCGTACCCGGTTTCAGGGTCTCGCTCATCTTCGGGTTGAGTTCCTGCAATTCTTCGAGCGTCATGTGATACATCGCTGCCACGAGCTGGGGCGAATCCGCTTCACGGACGGTATAGGTCTGCTCCTGCTTCTCGCTGGCGGTCAGCTTTTTGAGCAGCTCGGACGGCTCGGAGAGAGAGGACGCCAGATAGATGCCCTCGCTGTAGGTGATCTCCTTGGTATAATACACATTGGTGACATTGTTGTCGAGGTGGACGGCATATTCTGCCAGCTCGGCGGACATGCGGTTCGCCACGGCGTCCTTGTCGATCACGGCGCCGATAAATTCGCCGTCCACATACACACCATAGGCATTTTCCAGATCCGTGTGGGAGCTTGCGAGCAGGCGGTCGGCGATGGATCTCGGGGAGACATACTGGTCATTTTCCGTGACGATCTTCAGGGTATAGACGGGGTTGAAGCTCACGTTGACCTCCTCGCCGGCTAAGGAGACACGCTTGCGCACCTCCTCCTGTGCGGCGGCAAAGTCGCTCTCGTCGGCGATGATGCCGAGCTCCTCGCCGTTGACGGTGACGCTCAGGGCATAGTCGAGCCCTGTGCCGTAGCTGATCAGTCCGACCAGAAACAGGACGGACATGACGGGCAGGACGTAGTTGAAGCCTGTGCGCAGAATGCCGTTCTCGCCGAAGATGAAGCCGCCGAAGAAGCGCAGCCATTCGAAAACCAGCGGGATGCCGCCCTCCTTGCGGGCGTGCCGCATCTCCCGCAGGCGTTCCTGCATCGGGCGGTTGTATTCCTCAAAGGCAAAGCGGATGTTCTGCCAGATCATGACAAAGAACCGCACTGCCTGCTGTACGGTATATTTCAGCATCCGACCGATGCCGCCGAGCAGCGTCTGGAAGCCTGCGAGCACTGCGATCAGACTGTGCAGCACCATCATGCCGAGCCGCACGAGCGCTTCTGACGGGCTGTGGGAATCGGTGCGGGGATCGGGGTTGTTCCTCATGGAGCGGCTCCTTTCTGTTAGGGTGAAGCGATGGGGTAGCGTAAAATGCTCATACATAGATAGTATAGCACATTTCGGGGGAAAAATCAACTGATTATGGAAAAAGGGAGGCGCCGGCGAGAAAAGTTTTGGTTCCGGGGGAAGTCTCCTGCAAGCCGCCCCCTCCCCCGGGAGGGGGCTATACGCCTCTCTCCCCTCATGGAAAATACACAAAAAATCCATTGACTTTTGAATTATTTTATGGTATAATAAGACCGTAACCGGCGGGAGCGCCGGGAAATGACAGGATTACGAGGAGGGAGCCATGAAAAGACTGGTAACACGAAGTGACTTTGACGGTCTGGTTTGCGCCATGCTGCTCAAGGAGCTGGATATCATCGACGAGATCAAGTTCGTTCATCCCAAGGATGTACAAGACGGCAAGGTCGAGCTGTCCGAGAACGACATCACCACCAACCTGCCCTTTGACAAACGTGTCGGACTGGCATTCGATCACCACGAGAGCGAGCTGCTCCGCAACAAGAAGGAGGATTACGAGGGCAAGTACATCATCGACGGCGATGCAAAGTCCGCTGCCCGTGTCGTTTACGACTACTACGGCGGCGCCAAGACGTTCACCCGTGTCTCCGAGGAGATCATGTGGGCGGTGGACAAGGGCGACAGCGCCGACTTCACCGTGGACGAGATCCTCAACCCCACCGGCTGGGTGCTCATGAACTTCCTCATGGATGCCCGCACGGGTCTGGGACGCTTCCACGACTTCCGCATCTCCAACTATGCGCTCATGATGGAGCTCATCACCTACTGCGTGGATCACTCGATCGACGATGTGCTGGCACTGCCGGATGTCAAGGAGCGTGTGGATCTGTACTTCGAGCAGCAGGAGCTGTTCAAGGCGCAGTTACAGCAGATCACCCGCATCGTGGGCAAGGTCGCTGTCATCGACCTGCGGGAGCAGGAGACGATCTATGCCGGCAACCGCTTCATGGTCTATGCGATGTGGCCGGAGACGGAGCTCTCCGTGCATGTGGCATGGGGCTTCCGGAAGCAGAACACAGCCGTCATGATCGGCAAGTCCATCGTCAACAAGGTATCGAAGTTCAACATCGGCGAGCTCTGCCTGAGCTACGGCGGCGGCGGTCATGCCAATGCCGGCACCTGCCAGCTCGACAATGACAAGGTCGATGCCGAGCTGCCGATCATCCTCGACAAGCTCAACGGTCTGTGTCCTGTATAAGCAGGGGCGTATGGGGATCATATGAAATGAAAAACATTGGCGCCCGGTTTTTCGCCGGGCGCGTCTCATAACTGGAGGAACATGATGAAGGGATTCAAACGAAGGCTCACCGCCGTCACAGCGGCATTCTTACTCGGGATCACGGGCATCACCCAGCTTCCCGCCGCCGCGCTTTCGGAGAACGAGCATTATTACTTAGGCGACATCAGCGGCAACGATCTTGTGGATGTTCAGGATATCATCCTCCTGCAAAAGCAGCTGCTGGGTCTGCCGGTACAGCTGGAGGTCGACCGGGTCGATCTTGCTGATATCGACCGCAATGACGTGATCGACGTTTTCGATCTCGGTTATCTCAAAAAGCTCGTCCTCGGTACTGCCAGACCGGAGGACTTCCTGCCCGAAGATCCGGAGCCGCCACAGGAGTCGGACTACATCTCACCGATCGTGACGGATTTCGGCTGGGGCATGCCCACCTACGGGAATGTGCGGGTGCTGACGATCTTTGCGGAATTTTCTGATGTGAAATTCGACCGGAGCACGATGCTGTCCGCTGAAGCCGTGCAGGAGTCGCTGTTCGGCGAAGGCAATGAGGCTGACTATCCGTTCGACAGCCTCACGAACTGGTATGACCGGGCCTCTTACGGTGCCCTGCATGTGACCGGTGATGTGGTGTACTATACCTGCAAGGGCAAGATGTCGGACTACTCGGACTATGACGATAACGGATATCCGGATTATGAGCCGTTCGTCAAGGAGGTGCTCCAGGGACTGGACGACCAGATCGACTACAGAGACTACGACTCCGACCACAACGGCATGATCGACTGCCTGTGCATCTCCGTTCCGGCAGATGACCTCATCTATGAAGGCAATGAATACTGGTGGAGCTGCACTTCAACGTGGTACGGGGATTATTCCTTCGACCTCGACGGTGAATATATCAACAGCTATATCACCACCGACGATTCGCCGACTGCCGACAAACTGAAAGGGCTCAAGTCCACGCTCACGCACGAGATGGGGCACGCCATGGGGCTGACGGACTATTACCTCTACGGCGTGGATTCCCACTGGGATAGTTCGGACGGTTTCGAGGGAGAAGCAGGCTATGAGCGCATGGATGACAGTGTCGGCGATCTCTGCTCCTTCTCCAAGATCGCGCTCGGCTGGATGCGCGAGGACGAAGCCATCTGGTATGACAGCGGCAAGGGCAGTGAGCAGACGTTTGAGCTCGAAAGCATCTCCGAAAAGGGGAACTGTCTGATCCTGCCGATCGACGGGGAGAACGGTGACTATACAACGGAGTATTTCATCGTGGAATACGTCACCCCCACCAATAACAACGTGCAGCTCAAGGATTACTGCTGGTATCACGATTCCGGTGTGCGCATTTTCCATGCCGATGCCGAGCTCATCACAGACCGATGGAACAGCGTCTATTTCAAATATGATCCGCTCTGTCCCTACTACACATGCGACGGCGAGCGACGGCTGCTGCGGCTCGTGAACGAGGGCGATACCTACGCTTCGTTCGGCGGGAAGTATACCTTCTATCAGCCGGGGGATGTCTGCAAGTACGGCGTGAAGAATTTCGCCGGCTACGACTCCGGCGACAAGGCAACGCTGGACACGGGCTATACGGTGACTGTCAACCGTATTTCAAATGGAAAGTGCTCTGTGACGGTCACGAAGAAATGAAATATAGGAAGCCTGCATCCTATCAGATGCAGGCTTCCTTCTGCTGTATTACCCTCCGAGCCGATCCTGATACAGCTCGTACAGGCTCTTGTTTTGGTCGGCGGGGTTGATGTCCACGTCACGGGCGTTTTCCTTCCACGGGGAATCGTTGCTGAGCATGGCATAGGCTAAATTGTGCTGCTCCCACTCATATGCCATATCCTCCGGCGTGCGGTAGCTTTCCATATCAGCACCGTGGATCGGGTGCTCGTCCCGCAGTGCCGTGCAGATGAGCACCATGTCCGCCTGTGCTTCGATGCGGTAGGAATTGACGATCTTCCAGTTGTCCGGCGTGTAGACTGCCTCGAATATGGCGCCGTTGTAGTTGAACTCGTAGTTCGTCCCCTGCCCGTCCGTATCCGTGAGGGCGACCTCCTCCACCGAATGGAGCAGCCCTGCGGTGTAGGCGGCTGTGGGGGCTTCGGTCGTGGGCTCGGGCGGTTCGGTCTCCTCGGGCTCTGTCTCCTCGGGGACGGCTTCCGTGGGGGCTTCGGTCGGTGCATCCGTCAGCGCCTTCTCCGGGTCTTCGGTCGGGCGGGACACAAATGTTGCCGCTTCGGTCGAGGGCTCGGTGGTGACGGCGGCGGGGATGGATTTTGGTGCAGTGCCGCATCCGGTACAGAGCAGGAGCGCTGTCACAGCGGCGATGCAGATGCGTTTCATCGGGCATTCTCCTTTTCAACAGCAGCCACGACCTCTGGCATGGAAAATGGCTGCGGGAGCGGCATGACCGGCGGGACGGCGATCTCCGGCGGCGCAAAGGCATGGTCACACGCTTGCAGCATCGGCAGATCGAAGGCGCTGTCACCGATGCCGAAGGTCAGGGCATTGGGACAGAAGCACCGTGTGAAGCGGCGGACGGCTTCCCCTTTCGAGAGGGGCTGCGGGATGCAGTAGATCTTCTTGCCGCTTTGCAGCACGTCCACGCCTGTCCCCTCGCAGATGCGTTCCAGTGCGGGGCGGCAGGTCTCGTTCTCCGTGCTGACATAGATCAGGAAGGGCAGCACATCATGCACATGGGCGTGCTCCTCTGTTTGCAGGAGGAAGTCCCGCACCTGCTCCAGCACGGGCTGGAACGGCTCGGAAAGCTCCAAGGAATCCGCCGTCCATGCGGCATCGGGCTTGCCGTCTGCATACAGCACTGCCCCGTTGCACAGGAGCGCAAAGCGGTAGCCGAGCGCCTCCTGCAAGGGGGTGAGCCGTGCATACTGCTGCTCCGAGCGGGTCGTCAGCGGGACAAAGAACCGGTCTGCCCCGGCGCAGAAGCTTTGCAGCGCGGCAAGGTTCTCCTTCAGGATGAAGCTCTGCTCCCGCCCGTTCAGGTACTCCATCACGAGCGTTTCGCCCGGGAGCGGATGGCGGTGGGAATAGATGACCGTCTGGTCAAGGTCGGAAAATAGGATCTTCATGTATTACCTCACATTTTAAGCCGCCGGAGGACGGCGGTCTCTGCACCACAATAGCATTGCTCCCTTTGCGAAGCATTGGGAGCAAGCGGTAAGCCAGACTCATAACGCGAGCCACGGACTTGCCTGACAGGATGCTTTTGCCCGCGTCTGCCAGCGGGGGCTCCCCACTTAGGTATCCGCAAGATTGCGGATCAGCCCGCAGGCACGGTAATGGCGGAAGGGATAGACCTCGAGCTCGATCTGCTTCTCCTCGGCAAGCTGGTAGATATGGCCTAAAAATGCCGTATCATCAAGGCTGTGCACCAGAATCTTCCACGGGATGCGGCGGAGCAGGACGCGGGTCGTCTCGCCGATGCCGGGCTTGACGAAATTGATGTCCGCAATGCCGAAATGCCGTGTGATCTCCTCCACCTCTGCGATGGGCGAGCGGTCGGAGACGGCTTCCTCCGGGAAGACATAGTCGCAGCCGAACTGCTGCTGCACCGTGTCGAGGAACAGGTTGGACATGTCGGCGGACTCGTAGGCTTCGTAGTACATGGCGCCGTGGAAATCGTCCTCGCCGATGATGTCGCTGCGGCAGAATGTCCGGCTGATGAGCCCGGAAACCGTGGAATTCAGGCAGGAGCTCGGGATGAGGAAGTCCTCGTGTGTCCCGCAGAGGGGCGTCACGCCTGCCGGATCGGAGAGGACTGCCACACGGTCGTCCACGCCGGGGAAATCCTGCATTGCTTCACGGAGCTGGTTCCGGATGGCGCCCTTGCCCGTCCAGCCGTCGATGAACTGGATCTGCTTCGGCTCGTAGCGGTCGAGCAGATAGCGCATGGCGTTCTTGTCGATGCCCCTGCCACGGATGATGGAAATGGTGTAGTGCGGGGCGTCGATGCCGTGGAACTGCCGGAGATAGCGCCGGATGAGGATGCCGATCGGCGTGCCTGCCCGTGCCAGGGAGACAAGCACCACATCCCGCCCTTTTTCGGCAAGGATGCGCTCGGCGATGCATTCGGCTGCCTTCGCCGTCGGAGCGGCATAGCGTTCGAGGGCGGTCAGGAATGTCCGCTTGTAGACCTCCGAGGGCAGGCTCTCCTTTGGTAGCATCTCGGAATAATGTACGCCGGACTGGATCCGGCGCTCCCGCTCGGCATTGTCGAGGGGCTCCACCATGCCGGTGATGTCCTTCAGCAGCATGGTCACGTCTTGTTCGGAATAGCTTGTGCGCATGTTCAACCTCGTATCAGATAGAATTCAGGAAGTACCGGATCATTCGGTAATGCAGTACTTCGGGGACAGGAAACGGGTTTTTCGTGGGGCTTCGCCCCACACCCCATGTACGGATCCGGATCCGTACTTTCTTTATTGCAGTGCTGCGAGAAGGCTCCCGCCAGCGTCTGCATGGCGAGCCGGCACTGTGCATCGTCCGGGCTGTCCGTCACGACAGCCACGGCGTCATAGTCCCGGATATTGTAGAGATAAGTCACCCGCTCCGCTTCATAGAAGCTATGGAGCTGCACGCCGCTCGGGCAGGGGTAGCCCTCCGCCTGACAGATGCCGATGGGGCTGCGGGTGGTGGCGTGGGTGAAAACGGAGAGTCCCGGGCGCTGCTGCGTCAGATACTGCCCGACGGTGATCGCCGGGAGCATGCACTCCTCCGTGCCGAGCAGGAGGATCTTTCCCTGCTCCGGGAGCTCTGACAGAAGATGCTGTCCGCATTCCTCCGTGAACTGGGCAAGGGCATGTTGCATGGCGCCTGCGGTCGTGCCGGTGCGGAAGGCGGGGAGCTTGTGCTGTGCGGCATATTCTGCATAGCCTGTGTCGAGGGGCTGTGCGGGGGCGGGGGGTGTGACGGTCATATCACGGACGAGCCCCTCAAAATCCCGATCCTCGACAGGCACGAGCGACACGAAGCGGATGTTCTGCGCCGCTAATACCTGACGGCGCTCCTCACTCAGGCGGTTGATGATCGAGCCGATGACAAACTCCGTGTCGTGCAGCGCCGGGAACTCCTCCCGCAGCACGGCGATGATGTTCTCGATCGTCCTGCCGGTGGAGATCTCGTCGTCGATCATGATGATCTGCCGATGCTCGCCGCTCAGCGGGTCGCAGGCGATCTGCTGGGTCACAGCATGGCTGTGCTCCTCCCGGAATTGTAGCATCCGGAAGGAGCCGCAGGGTTCTCGTGTTGTCTGTACATAGCGGGTATCTGCCCCGAAGCAGAGCGCTGCTGCGCCGCTGATGGCGGTCGCTGTCTCCGCAAAGCCGATGATGAGCGAGGCATCGGGTGCCTCCTGTCTGAGCAGTTCGCCGAGCGCCTGCATCATGGCAAGCGCCTCCTGCGGGGCAACAGGCACATGCTTTGCCTGTAACGGGTCAACGAGCAGATAGCTGCGCTTGGCGTTGTTCCAGCGTCTGGCAAGGCGCAGGACATCCTGTTCCTGATAGTGTTTTGTCATAGGGATTCGTTTTCCTCCGGGATGATGAGCGGGGTCTCCACATGGGTGATCTTCTTCTCACGGCGGTCGATTGTCCACGGCTTCTCGATGCCGAGCAGACGGTTCACGGCGATGTTCGGGATGTTGACGCCGGACGCCAGGCAGGCCATCTGGATGCCGCCGGACATGCGGGTATTCACTTCGAGGAAGTACGGAACGCCTTTCAGATACTTGAACTGGATGTTGAACGGCGTTTCGAGCGGGCAGCGCTTGTGGAATGTCTCGCAGAGCTTCAGGATGTCCGGATCGAAAGCGATGCGCTCGATGCGGGTGTGATCCTTGATGCGGGGCAAAATGATGAGCCCGTTTGCCGTGTTCAGACAGTCGGCACTGATCTCCTCATCCGGGAGGAAGGGCATCACGATCATCGGGGAGAAGTGATCGACCTCCTGCAATGCCGCATAGGCATCCTCAAAGCTGATGCGGGTGGTCTGCTTCTTGAACAGCGCCGCATAGCCCTTTTTCACATTGTCGATCAGGCGGTAGCTCTTGCCGCCCTCGTCCTTCTCGAACTTGAAGCAGATCTTGTCATACTTCTGGGAAAGCCGCTCATAGGCTGCCTTGAAGCCGTCCGCATTCGTCACGACCTCGTGCTCCGGGACATTCAGCCCGGTGTCGGCGAGCGCCGCATAGGCTCGGGTCTTGCAGTTGAGCAGCTCGACCTTGTCGTAGTCGTCGATGAGCACCTTCACGCCGATCGCCTCGAACTCCGGCTTGTGGCGGCTGATCGCCATCAGGCGGCGGCGGGGCATGAAAATGTTGATCGCATGTTCCTTGCAGAAATCCAGTGCAAAGCGGACATAGTCCTCCTCACTCAGCACCGGCTCGGTATAGAACTCGTCACACTGCACACGATAGCCCGCATAGGGGGACTCGTTCGTGCCGATGACATAGAAGTCCGGCTCATCCTGCCGGAGCATGGCGATGATGTTGTATGCCGTACTGAACCAATGGTTCATCCAGATCCTTACCACTGTAACACCTCAAATTCCGGGCGTTTGCCCTGTTATTGCTTTCCTTTCAGCCAACATGCGAATTGGGAAAGGATATTGTCATAGAATTGCTGATCGCTGACACCGGCAATGTCTGCCATCCGGGAGAAGCCCGTGTTGTCGCAGCGTCTGCCGGGGAGCTCATCGACCTCCTGCAAATAGGAGAACAGCTGATCGCCGATGCCGACGAACTGGAGGAAGACATTCAGCTCGGCGGAGCGCCGGATGACCCGGTCGGAGAGCGTCCTGTCCTCATTCTCACCGTCCGTGATAAACAGCACAAAGGTCGGTGTGACCGGCTCCACGATCGGTCTGACTTTCGTGACAGTGCCGCCGAAGCCGTGATCCGTCCCCTGCCGCACGGTCGTGCCCTCGGTGATGGCTCGGAGCACAGGCGCATAGCAGGTGCCGCCCATCCGGTAGCCGGAGGGCAGGATCACATCGCTGACATACTGCCGGTAGTTCTCCGGCGTGAGGTCGGGCAGCTGCCGGAAATCGTTCTGGAAGAGAAAGACCTCGATCTGACCGTTGTCATCAAAGCTCATACCGAGCGGGACAAGGCGGTCGAGCGTTTTCTGGACGGTGCCGTTCTCATAGAGCGGGCGCATGGAGCTGCTGTAATCGAGTGCCACGACGACCTTGGCTTTGGTATCGCCGAGCGGTGTGCCGGAGCGCCTGCCGATGTCGGAAAGCTGCTCCGAGAGCTGCTTTGCATGTTCCCGGATGTGCTCCTCCATCCCCGCTGCGGCGCTTTCGAGCCTGCCGGGAGCTTTCGGCTCCGGTGCGGGAGCAGGCGGGAGCGCAGGTGCGGGTGCCGGAGCGCTGTCGTCAGCCTCCTCGCCGCCGAAATTCGCCAGCAGGTCGGGAAGTCCGCCGTTGAAGCCCCGTGCGACGGCGTTGATGCGCCAGACGCCTTTCCGGTAGATCTCGAGGCTGATGATGGCACGTTCATTCAGGAAATCCTTGCCGTTCATGACAAGCTCCAGCACGGCGGCATCGTTCTGGACGATCTCGACCGTGTGCGCCTGGATCTGCCCCATCCTGCCGCTGCCGTCGATGCTGACGGTGAACACGAGCTTGTCGATGGACGCCGGGAGCCGGGAGAGCTGCACATCAAACACAGCGGTATTGCCTTTGTTGGTCAGTCGGATCTCCCCGGCGGGCGATGCGAGCTGGTTGTAGAAGACCATATATCGGTCGTCGGAGAGCTTTTCTTCGGCATCCACGCCGAAGCAGGTCGTATCGTATACCGCTCCGCCCTGTGTGGTGATACGCACCTGGAGCGGCTGGGCGGTATCAAGATGATCATCGAGCTTTGCCCGATAGCCACGCTGCATTCTCACGTTACGTTCCTCCCTTCCTGTGCCGTACCGGCAATAGCGCACAGAAAATGCACTGCATTCCCTCTGCGTTATTGCCCGAAAAACAGCAGAGCAGCAATCCAAAGATCAACCCGCTCTGCTGTTCAGGGACTCGTTTACTTGAACCGTTCAGCCAGCAGCCGGACGCTGTTGTCCGTTGTTGCCTGACCGATCGCATTGAACTTCCACGCACCGTTGTGACGGTACAGTTCACCGAAGATCATTGCGGTCATGTTGTCGTAATGCTCGGACAGATCATAGCGGCACATCTCCTTGCCATTATCATCGCAGATGCGGATAAAGCAGTTGCTGATCATGCCGAAATGCTGATGCCGGGACTGTGCCTCGAAGATGTTGACAACGAAGATGATCTTGTCATACTCCGCAGGAAGCTGCTGGAGATTGACCATGATCTGCTCATCATCGCCCTCGCCGGCACCGGTGAGGTTGTCACCCATGTGCTGCACGGCACCGCTCCTGTGTCTCAGATTGCCGAAGTACACAAGATCCGTGCTGCTCACGAACTTGCCGTTCTTGCAAAGGATCGCCGATGCATCGCAGTCGATATCATCCGTGGCGCTGAACATGGACTTGAAGAAGCCGCCCTTTTCCGGGGTTGCCTCATCCCAGCCCAGACCGACCATGACATTGGACAATGCACCGCCGGTCTCCTTTTTCAGCTCGACCTTCTGTCCTTTTTGCAGACTAACTGACATCGTTTCGCCTCCTTGTCAGGCGTTTTTACGGCAATTAAACGTTAACGCCGAAGTTCTGGCACAGTGCGTACAGACCGCCCTGGAAGCCGCTGCCGATGGCGTTGAACTTCCACTCGCCGTTGTTTCTGTACAGCTCGCCGACAACGATTGCAGTCTCGATGGAGAAGTCCTCACCGAGGTCATAGCGGATCAGCTCAGTGCCGCTTGCTGCATCCAGTACGTGGATATAGGCGTTGCTTACCTGGCCGAAGTTCTGACGGCGCTCGTCTGCCTCGTAGATGGTAACGGTGAATGCGATCTTGTGAACATTAGCCGGAACGAGGCTCAGGTCAACATTGATGACCTCATCATCGCCCTCAGCACCGCCGTTGGTGTTGTCGCCGGAGTGCTCAACAGCGCCGGAGCTGTGCTTGGTGTTGCTGTAGAAGATGAAGTCAGCATCGGACGATACCTTGCCGTTCTCGCCGCACAGGAATGCGGAAGCATCGAGGTCGAAATCGAAGCCGCCGTCGTACTTGTTGGTGTCCCAGCCGAGACCTACAACGAGCTTGGTAAGACCGGGATTGCCCTTTGTGAGATCAACCTTCTGACCCTTGGATAAACTTACTGCCATGGTAATTACCTCCTAAAAAGAAAATTGGATTTATGATAACAGGCTAATTCCTGTTATTCACTTTTTTTGCCTGCACCCATGCAGATCTTGCGGATGATGTCGAGCGGGATGACCATGAATGCCAGCCCCAGGCAGATCAGCCATGTCTGCCATGTCAGAGGCTCAACAGCGAGTGCCTTGCCGCCGAACTGTACAAAGATGAACTGGAGAATGAACAGGCCGCCCATAACGAGCAGGAAGTTCTTGTTTCTGCCGAGGTTCTCGAAAACATTGATGTGCTCGGTTCTTGCATTGAAGCCGTTCCAGGTGATCGCCATCATGAAGGTAGCGAACAGTGCGGCTCTCAGGTAGGTGTCGTCCACGCCGCCGAATGTCTCACGGAAGAACGGAACGAAGCGGATGCACAGACAGACGGCTGTGATATAGAGACCGGCAAGCACGAACTGGATGAACATCGGCTTGCTGACAATGCTTGCCTGACGCGGGATGGGCTTGTCCTTCATGTATTCCTTCAGCGCAGGCTCGGAGCCGAATGCGATGGCTGCGAGGGTGTCCATTGCGAGGTTGACGAGAAGGAGCTGTACAACGGTCATCATCTGCTCGCCGTTGTCGCCGAGGAGCGAACCGATGAAGCAAGTGAGCACGGCTGCCACGTTGACGGTCAGCTGGAAGATCAGGAACTTCCGGATGCCCTTGAACATCGTTCTGCCGTAAAGGATCGCCTTTGCGATGGAGGAGAAGTTGTCGTCGAGGATGGTGATGTCGCCAGCCTCCTTGGCAACCTCGGTACCGCTGCCCATTGCGAAGCCGACATCGGCTTTTTTCAGGGCGGGAGAGTCGTTGACGCCGTCACCGGTCATGCCGACAACATAGTCAAGCTCCTGTGCGCAGCGTACCAGACGGCTCTTGTCGGTCGGGAGCGCTCTTGCAACAACGCGGAGATTCGGAAGCTTTGCCTTCAGCTCGTCATCGGTAAGCTCGCCCATCTCCTGGGAGGTGAGTGCTATATCAGACTGCTCACGCAGCAGGCCTGCGTCCTTTGCGATGGCAACAGCGGTCTCCTTGCGGTCGCCGGTTACCATAACAACCTGGATACCTGCCTCCTGTACCTCACGGATGGCATCGACTGCCTCCTTGCGGACATTGTCTCTGATGCAGAGCACGCATATGAGCGTGAGGTCGCCCTCGTCGCTGTCGCCGTCTCTCTTGGCAACGCCGAGCAGACGCATCGAGCGGGCTGCCTGCTCGTCGATGTACTGCATGAGGTAGCCCTTCTCGGTGAGCTCCTTGACCTTGCCGTTTTCGTCGATATAGTGTGTGCAGCGATCCACGATCCGCTCCGGTGCGCCCTTGACATAGGTCTTGAACTCGCCGTCACGGCAGATGGTGACGCTGGACATCTTCTTGGTGGAATTGAAGGCGTTGAACTCACGCACCTCATCCTTGTTCATCTGACCGTCAGCCTTGGAATCCACAAGGAATGCCATGAGCGCACGGTCGGTGCTGTTACCGCCGATGACGTGACCGCCGCTTGCCTGCGCACTGTTGTTCAGACCGATACCGGTGACAACATCGAGCGCCAGCTCCGGACAGAGCTTCTCAAAATCATCGAACTTGGTGACATTACCGGTCACGAGCTCGACAACGGAAAGTCTGCCCTCGGTGATGGTACCGGTCTTATCGCTGAACAGAAGGCTCAGGCTGCCGGCAGTTTCCAGACCGTTGATCTTGCGGACAAGGACGTTGTCCTTGGTCATCTTCAGACTCTGGAAGGAGAGCAGGATGGATGTCAGCATCGGCAGACCTTCCGGTACGGCACAGACGATGATCGTTACCGCTACGGTGATGGCGTTCATCAGGAATTTCAGCCAGCCGATACCGTCGGTCGGGAGCTCACCCTTGATGGCGGCACTGACGGTAACGCCGACGATGATGGCGATCGCGCCGATGTAGCCGAATGTCGAGATCTGCTTTGCCAGCTTTGCCAGCTTGACCTGGAGCGGTGTCTGTCTGGTGTCCTCCTGTACTTCGAGTGCCAGCTCGCCGAACAGGGTCTTGTCACCGACTTCCTTGACCTCCATGTAAGCCTCGCCGCCGCAGGCAACGGTGCCTCTGTAGGCATAGTGCTTGTTGAGCAGATCCTTGACTTCATAGGTATCGCCCTCTGCCATCGGGCGCTTCTCAGCTTCCTCGGTCTCGCCGTTCAGGGCTGCCTGATCGACCTTGACCTCGCCCTCGACGATCACGCCGTCAGCGGGGAGCTTGTCGCCAGCCTGGAGGAACACGATGTCACCGACAACGACGTCGCTGACATGGATCTCTTCGAGCACACCATCACGGACGACCTTTGCCATTTCCTTGGCTTCTTCCTCCGCTTTGAGTGCGGAAGCCTTGCCCTCCTGCTTGTTCTCACTGAATGCCGCTACGCCGTTGGCAATGAGGATGGCGATGAGCACGCCCAGCGGCTCATACCACTCGGTATCCGTCTTGGCAACGCCTGTCTTGTCGAGGATGAAGAGCACGATCTGCACGGCAAATGCCACAAGCAGGATCATGATCATCGGATCCGTGAAGCCCTCGAGAATCTTTTTCCACAGTGGGTCAGGCGGGATCTGGGTCAGCGAGTTATCGCCATGTTTCTGGCGGCTTTCCTCGACCTCTTTTTTCGTAAGTCCTTTCAGCATCATAAACCTCCTACATAAATAGATATATCTTTTCTGCGGGATATCGGCGTTTATTTGTGCTGTAACATAGAGGATGGAATGATAGAATATCTAATATCTCACCTCATAATTATAGCATGATTTAGCGAAAATGTCAATTCCATTTCCGCACCCTTCCGTTGCTACTGCGTAGAAAACCTTACATATTATTTGTTGATTCTGCACAATTATGTGCATAAGACTTCGCCATGCAGCAAAAAAGCACACCCCTGTTCAGATACACAGGGATGTGCTTGCGATCACGATCTCAGGCAGCAGCACCGGGCTTTCTGCACTTTTTTACGACAATGCGGATGATGTGGAACAGGATGCAGAGCGCCTCGAACAGGCACAGGGCGCTGAACCCGTAGCCGATGTATTCCAGGCCGTTCATATCCATGAACGTCGCTCTGCCCGGCTGTTCGATGATCCACTTGTGCTGGTTGACCAGACTGGCGATGATGCCCCAGAGCGGCAAAGACAGGGCAATATAGCAGGCGTGCCACACGAGCAGCGGCTTTGCCCCCGGCTTGGTCTTGACACAGTGGACAGCGTACCAGACGAACAATGCCACCGGTGCCAGAAGGAACGCAATTGCGCCGACAGTGCAGCTATCGTTGAGGATCCATTCATCGAACATGTCTGCAAACAGCAAGGGCAGCCAGATCAGCACCGCCGTGCATAAGCCGCCGAGGACCTGCATTTTGTACTTCATAGCGTACCTGCCTTACTGCTCGAATTTCGGCATGAGCTGGAGCTTGTGCAGATTGTTCTTGTGCATCCGGTCGATCTTCTCCTTCAGCTCCGGCTTGTCGGAGAGGTCGGTCAGACCACGGATATAGCGGTCAAGCTCGGCATAGGTGAAGCCGAGGTTCTCCTCGTCCGTCTTGCCGCAGAGACCGTCGATCGGCACCTTGTGGACGAGCTTGTCCGGCAGACCGAGCAGTTCGCCGATCTGGAGCACTTCGGTCACGGTCAGGTCGGACAGCGGGGAGAAATCGCCCGCCGCATCGCCGAATTTCGTGGAATAGCCCACCCAGTCCTCGGAGAGGTTGCAGGTGTTGACCACTCTGCCGCCCACACATGCTGCAACGGCATAGAGCGTGGTCATGCGGATGCGTGCCGGGGTGTTGACGATGGCCTGCTGGGAAGGCTCGATATGCTTGGAGAGCTCCGCCATGAAGGTGCTGACGGTCTCGCCGATGTTGATGATCTTGTGCTCGATGCCGAGCGTCTCGACCAGGAGCTTGCTGCAGTCGATGTCCGCCTGCTCACCCTGCGGCATGAGCACGCCGAGCACTCTGTCCTTGCCGAGCGCCTTGACGCATACGGCAGCGGCGATGGAGCTGTCCTTGCCGCCCGAAATGCCGATGACAGCCTTGGTCTCCGGGGTGGCATTCTCCTCGAAATAGACCTTGACCCAGTTGACGAGCCTGTCAAGGGTCTCCTGTGCGTTGAAATTCTGCATGATTTCCTCCTTTTTGTGTATGGGATGGATAAGACAAGGCTCCCTCCCCGGACGGGGAAGGAGCCGGGGGAGCTCGTGATAGGCGCTTATACGTTATAGATCATCTCGGAATAGGTCGGGATCGGCCATGCGGACTGGGGCATCATGCGCTCGACGGTGTCGGAGATGGTGCGCAGGCGCTCCATTTCGATGAAGACATGACGGCGGAAGTACTCGGCCTGTTCCTGGATGCCCTTGATGTCGCAGGCGGTGTTGACGAGCTCTTCGAGGGTGTAGATCGAGTCATAGAATGCATCCGCCAGGTCGCTCAGCTTGCCGACGATCTCCATCTCCGTTGCGGCGGAGATGCCGATGCGGTTCTTGACATCCACAGACTGTGCCAGCTTCTGGATGTATTCCAGCGTTGCCGGCAGGAGCTGGCGTCTTGCCATCTCGATCATGGTGCGTGCCTCGATGCGGAGGGTCTTGGAGTATTTCTCGAGGTGGATCTCGGTTCTCGCCTTGACCTCGCTCTCGTTGAAGATGCCGAACTTTGCCAGCAGGCGGACGTTCTTCTCATCCGTATAGTGCGGCATCGCATCCACGACGGACGGATAGTTCGGCAGTCCTCTGCGGGCAGCCTCAGCCACCCATTCCTCGGAATAGCCGTCGCCGTTGAAGATGATGCGGCGGTGCTCCTTCAGCACTTCCTTGAGCAGCTTCTTGACCTCGACCTCGAAATGCTCGCTGCCGGCGAACGGTTCGAGCTTCTCGGTGAACCAGCTCAGCTCCTCGCAGACGATGGCGTTGAGCAGGAAGTTCGGGCAGGCGATGTTATCGGACGAGCCGACCATGCGGAACTCGAAGCGGTTGCCGGTGAAGGCGAAGGGCGATGTCCGGTTGCGGTCGGTGGAATCCATCGGGAAGGACGGCAGTGCATTCACGCCGATCTCGAAGGCGCTCGTCTGGGTCTTGTAGACGGTGTCCTCCTCGATCGCTTTCAGAACGGCATCGAGCTCCTCGCCGAGGAACATGGAGATGATCGCCGGGGGCGCTTCATCGGCGCCGAGACGGTGGTCATTGCCGGCGGATGCTGCGGAAAGGCGCATCAGGTCGGCATATTCATCCACACCCTTGATGAGGGCGCAGAGGATCGTCAGGAATTGCAGGTTCTCCATCGGCGTATCGCCCGGGTCAAGGAGATTCTGGCCGTCATCGGCAGCCATCGACCAGTTGTTGTGCTTGCCGGAGCCGTTGACGCCCTCGAAGGGCTTCTCATGCAGCAGGCAGACCAGACCGTGACGGAGGGCTACCTTCTCCATGACCTCCATCGCCAGCTCATTCTGGTCGGTGCCGAGGTTGGAGGTGGTGAAAATGGGCGCCATCTCGTGCTGTGCGGGGGCTACCTCATTGTGCTTGGTCTTGGAATAGATGCCCAGCGACCAGAGCTCCTCGTCCAGATCTGCCATATAGGCGGCGATGCGGGGACGGAGGTTGGCGAAGTACTGGTCATCGAGCTCCTGACCCTTGGGCGGCTTTGCACCGAAGAGGGTGCGTCCGGTCAGGATCAGATCCTCACGCTGGTCGAACATCGCCTTGTCGATGAGGAAGTACTCCTGCTCGGCGCCGACGGTCGTGGTGACTCTCGTCACACGCTCGTTGCCGAACAGCCGCAGGAAGCGGACAGCGACCTTGCTCAGCGCCTGCATGGAGCGCAGGAGCGGGGTCTTTTTATCAAGCGTCTCGCCGGTATAGGAGACGAAAACGGTCGGGATGTACAGGCTGCCGCCCTTCACAAAGCAGTTGGAGGTCGGATCCCATGCTGTATAGCCGCGGGCGCTGCTGGTCTGGCGCAGACCGCCGGACGGGAAGGAGGAGGCATCCGGCTCGCCCTTGACGAGCGCCTTGCCGGAAAATTCCATGATCGCCATGCCCTCATCAGCCGGGGAGATGAAGGAGTCATGCTTCTCGGCGGTGGAACCGGTCATCGGCTGGAACCAGTGGGTATAATGGGTTGCACCCTTCTCGAGCGCCCAGTCCTTCATGGCGTTGGCAACGGCATCGGCGGTGGGCATATCGAGCTGTTCGCCGTTGTGGATGGTCTGCATGAGCTTCTTGAACACGCTTTTCGGCAGGCGTGCCCGCATCACCTTTTCATTGAACACATTACAGGCGAACATTTCCGGGATCGGTCTTGTCATAGTTATTCCTCCTGATCAGATTTCAGAGTCCCAATTCTGTTCTGTACTGCTGCTAACCTGAAGCTACTATTTTATGTATTGTTTTCCCGCCTTCGGCGGGAAAACAATACATGTCAGAATCGGGATGTTTCAGAATACCCTACAATTATAGCATTTATGGGGTAGTTTGTCAATATATATGCAAGGATTCTGCTTTTTTGACCATGCATTCTGCACGGACAGGAGCAGGAACTGACAAAGGCGCTCCCCCGCAGCGGCTTTCAGCACCAGTCCGGCTGCGGGGGAACGCGCATTTATACTTCCTCGTTATGGTTTGCAGAAGCGTCTTCCGATTCTTTCTGCTCCTGCATATAGGTGTCGTAGTCGATCGGTGGGGGCATATCCTCCGGGCGGACATCGCACTTCCCTGCGTCCTTTTTTGCACTCACAATGATATAGATCAAAAAGCCAATGATCGCTGCAATAGGGAGAAGGCTCACGATCACCGCCGCAAGCGTCCCGAAGCGCATTGCCAGAAAGTAGTAAAGCAGGAGCAATGCGCCCAGCGAAAGCGGCAGCAGGAGCCCGATGGGCGTAAAGTGTCCCTTTTTGGATGATTCCTTATCCGGATCATATTGATTATTCATACGGCTTACTCCAAACGCTGACTTACTCGGTCTCAAACTCGCTCTCGTGGCGGGTAAAGAAGTCTGTCCGCGGGGGCAGGAACTTCAGCTTGTGGCTGGTGCCGGTGAAGTAGGTCAGCGGCTCGAGCATGGTATCCCACGACCAGATGCGCTCATCTACCTCGAGGTATTCCCGCAGCTTCTCGGTGCCGAACGGTGCCATCGGGTGCAGCATGATGGCGGCGATCTTCAGGATATAGAACAGGTTCGCCAGTGCCTGTGCCAGCTCCTCATTGGTGTCGGCATCCGGCTTGACAGCCTTTGCCATATACTTCGAGCCGTTGCGGATATAGCTGTCGATGACATAGGTGCACTGATGGAAGGCAAACTTGGACATGTGGCGCTCGTAGTCGAGCAGTGCCTTCTTCGCATCGGCAACAAAGCTCTCCTCCGGTGCCACATCCGGGAGGATGCCGTCAAAGGCATTCTGGGTCGTGTAGAACGCCGTGCGGATCATGCGGTTATAGACATTCGTCAGCAAGCCGTTCTTGGTGACGGGATCGGTGAACTTCGGGTCGTTGGTCGGCTTGCCCTCTGCCTTGAGCTGTGCTTCCTCTTCAAGGAGCGGCTTGTTGTAGGGCTTCGGGAAGAAGGAAACGCTCTGCTGACCAAGACCGAACTCGAGCCAGTGCATACGCAGCTGCTCGGGGGTGTAGTAGTTCAGGAGGTCGTCTGCCATCGGCGGCTTAATCGCGCCGGAGGAGCTTGCCTTCTTGTCGAGGAACAGGATGTGGTAGTTTGCCACGATGGTCGGCATCTGGAGCTCGCCCTCGGGCGGATCGCAGGTCTTCTCCGCCGCCGCCTGCTGTGCCATCCACATGGCAGGCTCGGCAATGCCGTAGAAATAGATATTGTCCTGTCCGATGAACTGGTACACGCCCGCATCCTTGCTGCACCAGAAGTCCTTCCACAGCTCACGGGGCTTGCCCACGGATTCGAGATAGGTCTCTGTAAAGGAGATCGGCGCCCAGAGGGATTCCGGCCATACCCATACCGTCAGACCGCCTACGCCGTCCATCTCCGGCGCCGGTACGCCCCATTCGATATTGCCCGTCAGACGGAAGGGCACGAGGGTCTTGCCGGTGCGGTAGTGGATGCCGTTCTCGGCGAGGATCTTGCAGGCATCGTCGCAGTCGGTGAGGTTGGTAAATTCCAGTGTGAAACTCGGCTTCTTCTCCTCGGGGAGGTAGTTGTGCGCCGGGAGCTTGTCCTGGATGGAGAGATAGGTCTCCTCGAACTTGCGGGTGATATAGATGACCGGCGGTTTCAAGAACTCGTCGATGGTCTTCCAGACAACAGGACGCACGTCCTTGCGCTTTTTGAGCATCTCGACCCAGTCCTTCATGAGCTGCTCATAGTCACGCAGCTTGAAATACCAGTTCGTGACCGGCTTCATGATGGGCTTTTCACCGGTGAGGGTGGAAACGGGGTCGATCAACGCTTCCGGCATATACTGATGCCCGAGGTCGCACTCGTCTGCATAGCCCTTCTCGGAGGTGCAGCCCTCCACCGGGCACTTACCGATGACCTGTCTGCCGTTCAGGAACACGCCTGCCTTCTCGTCGAAGAACTGCATGGTGCTGATCTGGTTGAGCTGTCCCTTTTCATGGAGGGAGCGGATGAACCAGTCCGTCACCTCGGCATGGATCTCCTTGGAGCGTCCCAGACCGGAGGCTGCGAACAGATTCGGGGAGATGCCATAGGCGGCGAGGGTGTCCTTCTGCTTTTCATGGTTGCGGGAGACGAAGTCTTCGAGGCTGCCCTCAAATTCGCCGTCAGCGACCTTCTTGCGCCAGCCCTCTGCGATGGGGGAGCCGTAGCAGTCCGTACCGGAGACGAAGATGACATTCTCCTTGCCGATGCGGTCACGCAGGAAGCGGGCGAAGGTGTCCGCAAACACGAGCATACCGCCGACATGACCGAAATGCAGCTCCTTGTTGCCGTAGGGCATACCGCCGGTGATGACAGCACGCTTCGGAAAAGCCGGACGCGGGATCTCAAACGGCTTCCCGCCCGGGGTTTTTTCTTTTTTTGACATAGTGTATCGTTCCTTTCATAGAGGATTTCGCTCACTGCGGTGAGCGACCAGAGGGCTTTGCCCTCTGGACTCCCACAAACTTTTTTTGGAGAAAAAAAGTTTGATCAAAAAAATCATCTTAATGATATATCAACATTACTTCAAGAAACCATTGATAATTTGCTCCTCGGCTTCTGCCTCCGTGAGACCAAGCGTCATGAGCTTGATGATCTGGTCGCCGGCGATCTTGCCGATGGCGGCTTCATGCACGAGGGCGGCATCCACATGGTTCGCTTCGAGGGAAGGCACTGCCAGGATGCGTCCGCTGTCCATGATGATCGAGTCGCACTCGGTATGTCCCTGACAGGCGGCATTGCCGAGGATGCAGGCATCGAACTTCTGGTAGCTCGTATCTCTTGCCACGGAGCGGGATACCACATCGGCACTCGAACCGTCGCCGTTCAGGGTGACCTTGTAGACGCTCAGGGCATACTGCTCGCCGTGGGTCATCAGGCGCTCCCGGACAACGAGCCGTGCGCCGGCAGCAAGCTCAGCAAGGGTGGTGCGCTCGGTGGAATCCACGCCCTTGATCTGCACCATCTCCATCTCCATCGTGGAGTCCTCTTCCATATAGACCTCGGTCACGGGGTTGAGGATGCGCTTGCCGGTGCCTTCGCCGGAGCCGTAGTGCTTCTCGACATAGCGGACCTTCGAGCCCTTGCCGATGAAGAAGCGGTGGATGCCGTCATGCTCGGCATCCTGCTTGCCGCAGTTGTCGATGCCGCAGCCTGCCACGATCAGCACGTCGCAGTTCTGCCCGACATAGAAATCATTGTAGACCGTCTCCTTCATGCCGCTCTCGCTGAGGACGACCGGGATGTGAACGCTCTCGTTCACGGTGCCGTCCTTGATGCGGATGTCGATGCCGGAGGCGTTGGTCTTGCTGGTGATGTCGATATTCTCGGTCGTCTGACGGCCGGCCAGTCCGCCGTTGGCACGGAAATTATACGCACCCTCCGGGACGTCATGCAGGTCGGCGACCTCTTTCAGCAGCCGGAGCTGGATGGGATCCATTTGCAGCATAGTCATCTCTCCTCTCTTAGTGCAGCATCTCGCAGGCAGAAACGGCAGCATCCGTTCCGCTGAGCGTGGGCATGATCTCGTCACGGGAGCCCTGTGCCTTGACACGGCCGTCCGAGAGAACGATGATCTCGTCTGCGATGTTCAGGATGCGCTCCTGATGGGAGATGATGAGGATGGAGCGGCTCTTGTCCGCCGCCTGCATCTCCTGGAAGACCTGGATGAGGTTCTGGAAGCTCCAGAGGTCAATGCCCGCTTCCGGCTCGTCAAAGACCGCAAGCTGGACATTCCGGGCAAGCACCGTGGCGATCTCGATGCGTTTGAGCTCGCCGCCGGAGAGGGATGCATTGACCTCACGGTTGATATAGTCCTTGGCGCAGAGCCCGACCTTGGAAAGGTACTCGCACGCCTGGGAGGTGTTGAGCGTCTTCCCCGCTGCGATGCGCAGGAGGTCGAGCACGGTCAGCCCCTTGAAGCGCACCGGCTGCTGGAAGGCAAAGCCGATGCCGAGCTTTGCACGCTCGGTGATGCTCTTGTCGGTGATGTCCTCGCCGTTCCAGAGGATGCGCCCGGAGATGGGCTTCTCGATGCCGACGATCAGCTTGGCAAGCGTGGACTTGCCGCCGCCGTTGGGACCGGTGATGACGGTGTATTTATGATCTTCGATCGTCAGGCTGATATCCCGGATGATATCGACCTTGCCGCCTTCGTCAGCGGCGCTGAAGGTGATATTTTGCAGTTCCAGCATGTTGGAAGTCTCCTTTTGGTTCATGTTCGGATGGCATTTCAGTGCCATACCCTATTATTATACCAGATTTGGCAGGAAAAAGCAAGACCCAGCAGATTTTTTGCACAGCTTCCCGGCTTGACTTTTCCGCTGTCAAGTGCTATAATACGGTTATTGGGATCATGCCCATAAACTGAAAAGCGAGGTAGAGATTATGAAAAGCAAGAAATTCCGCAGGATCCTTCCGCTGTGCCTGACCGCAGTCATTGCAGCCGGTGTAACAACGGTGTTCGATCATATCACGCTGAAAGGTGGCCTGGCCGCCTATGCGGGGATGATCGGCGACGTCAACGGTGACGGTGTCGTGAACGCCTCCGATGCGGCGATCATCCTGCAATATGCAGCGTGGAGCGGCGCCGGCAATGAGGGCAGCCTGGAGTACTATCTGGCACAGAGAGGGATCCTCCAGCCGACCGTGGAACCCACGCAGGAAGCGACACAGCCCGTGACAGAGCTCCCGACCGAGGAAATGACCGAAGCGCCGACCGATCCGGCGGAGGAGGCGTCTGATCTCTATGCAGCACTCTCCGCAGAGTGGGCAAAGACGGGGGATACGTCCACAAGGAAGATAGAACACATCGAGGTCGGCGGAAACAGAGGGAACGTTGTACTCTATCAGGAGAAGATCTATTTCCTGCCTAACCTCTCAGCCACCCAAATCATGTGTTATGACATCGCATCCAAGGAGCTGACCGAGGTGCCGACATTGGAGAAAATCACTTCTTCTTGGAATAGCGTTTATATCGGTCCTGACGGTCATATCTATGTGTACGATTCTTCCTGGGGCAAGATCTACAAGTTTGATCTGGAGGGCAATGAGCTGGGTTCTATCGAGTGCAGCAACAGTTTTACCGTTTCTGATACCGGATATCTATTTTCAATGAATCTCCTTAACGCTAATCCCCCCACCTATTTCGCCCCTGATCTGACAGAGAAAGCCTATCCTGATCTCATCATCAAGGATTCCCACGGGCTGGATAACAAGCTCAGCCTGATCAATGCCATTGGAGCCTATGGCAGCAAGTGCATCCTGCGTGTACAGGATACCGTGACAAAATCGTATCTGTTTTACTGCTTTGATGTGGAGACCGAGACCTATACAAAACTGACGGATTGCCCGCTTGAAGCTGGTTTGGGCAATGCGACAAAGCACATAGGAAAATATCGGATCGGCTATTTCGATTCGAGAAGCTATGTTTTTGACATGGAGAACAATACCATGCTTGCGGAAAATCTGCCCGGTGATTTTGGCGTGACCTACTTTGGCGGCAGCGCTAATATCCAGAGCATCAGAAATGACCAGCTGCATGTGTTCAAGCATGTTACTGCTATACCCGGCGAAAGTAAATATGATCAGGACACGGCTGTGGAGATCGGCACAGCTGAAACGAGCGGCGGTTTTACATACTCCATCTATCTGCTCGATGATACCCGCTATCTCTTTGTAGACAACGCCGGCATCTTCCTGCGCACCTATGAGAAGGGCGCCGAGGGCGAGGAGCTGGTTTACCGCTTCGGGCAGTAAAGGCTTTCACAGCATCATATCACAAAACAGCCCCATGCGTAATGCATGGGGCTGTAATTGTTATCCTTTGGACTGTAGATATTCCTGGAGCGTGCCGGTGAAGGCATTTGCGCCAAGGGCTGCTGCATATTGCAGGATGATCGCCGCATCGCTGGCGTTGATGGCGTTGTCACCGTTGACGTTGGCAGCCTGTTCCTGTGCATAGGTCAGGTTGCTCTCGTTCGTGGCGCCGATGCTTGCCGCTGCGATCAGAACGACCGCCGCATCGGAGGCATTGACCGTGCCGTCGCCGTTCACATCGCCGAACAGCAGATTGGTCTTGCTCTCAAACGGCACGATGGTGAAGGACTTGGTCTTGGCATTGAGCTGGTTCTCCTCCGAGCTCTCTGTCCAGTCGGTAAATTCGTAGTAGCTGTCGCCGTCAGGATCCATCAGAACGGGTTTGTCGGAGTAGGCGTAGGGCAGTTCCTCATTTGTCTCGTCATTCTTCCAGCATTCCACCGGAACAAGGGCACCGTCCTTGAGCTCGTATCTTGTGGTGAGCTGTACGACTGCACCGTCTGCCGCATCTTCGAGGATGCCGTTCTGTCCGAGGTCGTAGTTCACACGGGCACCGCCGGAGCAGAGGTGGATGATCCTGCCGTTGTACCAGGTATAGGCGTCAATGATCGTGGAGGCGTTGTTTTCCTTGCCGAACTCGGAATCGCTGTACAGGATGCCGACAAGCAACTCCTGCACGCCGTCGCCGTTGATGTCCGCAAAGCCGTAGCCGACATTGTCATATGCCTCGTTGCGCAGGGTGGTCAGCCACAGGCTGCTGACATAGCCGGTCTTTTCGTCGTTGACGATGCCGTAGGTCGTATCGCCCGCGTCGCCGTAATTTGCCCATTCCTCTGCGATATTCTCACGGAAATAGTCGATGATGTCCTTGTAGAGCAGCTCGGGATCGGTCTCGACCGGGTCGCCCTCTACCGTCAGCTCAAAGCTGCCGGGGCTGATCTTCGTGACAGGTGTCTCGTTCCCGTCCGCATCCACATACACGATGAAATAACGATCCTCGCCGGCTTCGTCGGTGTCGAGATCGAAGGAGACCTCGCCCGTGCCGTAGTCCTTTGCCGTCACGGTGATGTCAAGGCGGAGCTGTGTGCCGTCGGCAGAAATCTCCGTGACCTCCCAGCGGAGCTCGGAGTAGATCGCCTCGGTGCCGGAATCAATGTGCTGACCGATGCCGACCGGCGGGAGCGCATCCTTGCCGTTCTGCACGAGCCTGAACGTGCCGCCATCGTTCGTCTGCATGGTCATGGTGTAGGTGAAGCTCTCGTTCGGACGGAGCGTGATGTCCTGGAGCGAGTCGCCGGTGATGTCATAGCCTGTGGGCTCGTCGAGCGCCTTGAACTGGCAGCCGTTCTCCTTGGCAAATGCCTCCGCTGTGGAGCCGGTATGACCGAGGATCGTGCCGTCAAACTTAAACGGCTCTGTCGGTGTCAGGTCATCGGCAGCGCTGGTGACGCTGCTGGCGGCTGCGAATTTGCATTCGTCATTCAGAACGGTCAGCGTCTCAAGGGCGCCGCAGTTGTAGAAGGCATAAGTGCCCAGCTCCGAAACGCTGTCCGGGAGGGTGACGTTTTTCAGGCTGGAGCAGCCGTCGAAGAAGCCGACGCTCCGCCAGCCGTAGGTCAGGAGCGCATCGGAATCCCGCAGCTTGTCCACGCCGTGCGGGATGTTGATCTCCTCGAGGGAGGTGCAGGCGTAGAACAGACCCTCGCCAAGCTGTGTTGCCGTGGCGGGGAGCACGACCTTTCGCAGGCTTGCGCACAGGCTGAACGGCGGCTCACCGGTCACAGGCGTATCCGTATCAAAATCCGTAGAGTTGCCGATGCGGACAACGCCCTCGGGGATGACGATCGTTTCGAGGGATCCGCAGCCGAGGAATGCCTCGTTCTCGATCACGGTCAGGGGCTGCCCCTCGACCGTCTGCGGGAGCACGACATCCGCCGGGATGTCACTGCTGCTGGCGACAACTGCCGCATGATCCGAGAACAGCTGGTAGGTCACGCCGTCGATCGTCACATTGCTGAAGCTATCGACATGGTCGTTATTCTTGTCAATGGAAGCCGCCTGCTCGTCCAGCTCAGGCGCCGCAACGAGTGCGCCGTCCTTGAGGACATAGGCAGTCACGACCTCGTTGTCCTCGATCGCCACGAGCTCGCCTTCCTTGAAGTTGATGAAGCAGTGTCCCCCTGTTGCCGCAAGGTTCACGACCTTGCCGTCATAGTAGGTGTAGAGCCCGAGGATCTCGCCCATGTTGTGGCGATACCGGAAGTTCATGGTCTCGCTCCGCATCACACAGACTGCCAGCTCCGGGATGTTGTCGGCATTGAGATCCGTGATGACATAGCCGGTGTTGGTGGAGTCCCAGTCGCTGTAGTACTCTGTCCAGAACGTGCTGACTTTTTTCAGGTCATTCGTGTTCAGGATGCCGGAAGCGTGCTCGGTGCCGGTATTGACCCAGTGGCAGCTGGTAAAGCTCCGGTAGCTGCGGATCAGGTCGCCGTATGCCTCCTGCGGATCGACTGTCCAGGTCGGCTTCACTCCGGGCTCAAAGCCGGGGTCTGTCGGCGGTTCGGTCGTCTCGGGCGGGGTCTCCACGCCGGATAGCATCGTCAGATCAAACTCCGGTGTTGCATAGTCCCAGTTGGTCAGCTCCCAGTCATAGACATAGCTGCCGTCCTCGTCCACGGTGATCTCTGCCTTCCAGTCCATATCTTTCATAGCATCGTATCTGAGTGCAAATTCCGGCACGGGCTTGCCGTTTGCCCAATTATAGCGGATCGTGAGCCAGTCATTGCCTTCTTTCCGGAGTTCGTCAAAATTACCGTCATAGAGGTGCGATTCGCCGCTCGAGCAGATATGGATGATCTTGCCGTCGTGATACCCATAGACATCGTAGGCGTAGGGCGAGTAGTTGCTGCCCTTCCTGTCGGCTGCACCGATGTAGAGCAGACCGTGGCGGTAATGATAGCCCACCTCATCGGGCGTCTTGTCCTTCAGATCCGTGAGCCACAGCGGGCTGACGGTGTCCAGATCCTCGGAGAGCACGAAGCCCTCGGCAGTCTTGACATCAAAGTTCACCCAGCCCTCGGAGACGTTCTTGCGGAACATGTCGAGCACCGGCTTGAAGGTCTCTTCCGGATCGAGGGTCTCTCCCTCATGGGGGATGCGGAAGGTGACGTCGATGTCCTCGGCATGTGTAATGCGGTAGCTGCCATAATCGGCGAAAATGTCATACTTCGGGTTGCTGTAGCCGCTCGGCACGCCATAGACATACATCGTATCTGTGCCGTTGAACGTGTACGTGCCGTCAAAGACCGTCCCGTCCGACTCCCAGACACCGTCCGGGTGCTGGATCGTGACGCCGGGCAGCGGGTCGCCCGTTTCGGCATCCACGACCGTGATGCGGAGCTTGCAGATCTTGCCGATCTCGGAGCCTGATGTGGCTTCGGTGGGGTCGGTCACAGCTTCTGTCGGCTCAGTCGTTGCTTCTGTCGGGTCGGTGGCTGCTTCGGTCGCCTCCCCTGTCACATGCAGGGAAAGGCTGCCGACTATGATGTTGGGAAGGTGCGTACTTGCGCCGCTTTCATCCACAACGCTGAGCACATCCGGGATCTCGATCATTACTTTCGCGTTCCCCGGCTCCCTGGCTTTCAGCGTGTAGGTGTACGTCGCTTCGGTCATATCCGAGCTGAATTCGCCGCGTGAGCAGGAGATCGAAAACGGATTTGGCGACCCGGTCGAGTGACTCAGCATCGGATTCTCAAATTTCAGCCCCTCCGCCGCATGAATCTTGACACGGAACGTGAGCTCCTCGCCCGGATCCATCGTCACCTCACCGGGGATGACATCGAGCGTTTCGATCTCGTAGAGCTCCTCGGCATTGCCGGCGCCCACCATCACCGTTGTCAACGGTGCTGTATCCGCTGCGAACGCCGTCACCGGAGCATTCATCAGCAGCATCGACACGGCGGTCAGTACGGACAGACATTTCCTGATGTGCATGGTAATTCCTCCTTTTTGTGCATAAAGTTATAAAATAGGGGTGCGGCCGTCAGACAAACGTCCGCACCCTTGATAACGTTGCTATCACTGCAAGTATTCTTCCAGCGTGATCCCGCGGCTGTGGATTTCCTCCGCAGCTTCCTTGCCGACATAGCGGTAGTGCCACGGCTCGTAGTCGATGCCGGTGATGCCCTCTTTTCCCTCGGGATAGCGCAGGATGAAGCCGTATTTGTAGGCGTTCTCCGCCAGCCAGCTATACACGCCCCAGGAATCGCCGTCCGTGGAGTTGATGTCGAGCGCCAGCCCCAGCTCATGCTCGCTGGTACCGGGAATGGCGACATATTCCTCCGCCTTCTGACGGGCTTCCTCGGCTCCCATGCCCTGTGCTTCGTACTTTGCGATATAGCTGTCCATCATCTGCTGCTGTTCCGCATGGGTGCGGTAGCCCTCGCCGACGATCGGCGTCAGACCGTCCGCACGGCAGGCATCGAACATATCCTGCAAGTCGGGATAGATCCGCTCGTCCACCGAAATGCCGTTGGACAGCGTCAGCAGCTCGAAGTCGTAGTTCTCCGGCAGCGGATTCCACCGGTTGACCAGCACAAGTTTGTAGCTCTCGTCCGGAGGATCGGTCGGTTCCTCGGTGGTCGGCTCCGTGGGCTCCTCTGTCGTGGGCTCGGTCGGGAGATCGGTCTCCGGCTCGGTCAGCGCTTCTGTCAGGAGCGCTGCGGGCTCGGTCGCCGTCAGCACTGCCGTCTGCTGCGGGGTCTCGGTATTTTCCTGCTGCCGCTTCATATGCAGGACAGTGATGATGATCGCCGTGCAGAGCACCATGATCAACACCATGAAGATCAGGCGCTCGTTACGGTCTTTTCTGGTATTCCTTTTCTGGCTCATACTGCTCGGAGCTTACTTTGCCTTGGTCTCGATCTCGGTCATGAGCTTGGCGATCAGGTCATCGAGGCTCATGACGCCCTGATCCTCGCCCTTTCTGGTGCGGACGGAAGCAGTCTTATCATTGACCTCGTTGTCGCCGATGGTGAGCATGTACGGCACCTTCTCGAGGGTCGCTTCACGGATCTTCTTGCCGACCTTCTCGTTGCGGTCGTCGATGGAGCAGCGGATGCCCTTGGCGGTGAGTGCCTTCTGGATCTCATACGACCAGTCGAGGTGACGGTCTGCGATCGGAATGATCTTCACCTGCTCCGGAGCGACCCACAGCGGGAGCGCACCGGCAAAGTGCTCGATCATGTACGCAAGTGTACGCTCGAAGCAGCCGAGGGAGGTTCTGTGGATGATGTACGGGGTCTTCTTGGTGCCGTCCTTGTCCACGTACTCCATGCCGAAGCGCTTTGCCAGCAGCATGTCGATCTGGATGGTCACGAGGGTGTCCTCCTTGCCGTAGACGTTCTTGTACTGGATGTCGAGCTTCGGACCGTAGAAGGCAGCCTCGTCGATGCCGATCTCATACTTCAGACCAAGGTGGTCGAGGATCTCGCCCATGACACGCTGTGCCTCATCCCACTGCTCCTTGGTGCCCTCATACTTGTTCTTCGGGTTTGCCGGATCCCACTGGGAGAAGCGGTAGGTGCAGGAATCGAGCAGGCCTACAGCGTCCAGGAAGTAGCGGACAAATTCGAGACAGCCCTTGAACTCCTCTTCAAGCTGATCCGGACGCAGGATGTAGTGACCCTCGGAGATGGTGAACTGGCGCACACGGATCAGACCGTGCATCTCGCCGGAGTCTTCATTTCTGAACAGAGTGGAGGTCTCGGTCAGGCGCATCGGCAGGTCACGGTAGGAGCGCTGCTTGTTCAGATATACCTGATACTGGAACGGGCAGGTCATCGGACGGAGAGCGAAGCATTCCTTGCTCTCGTCATCCGGGTCACCGATGATGAACATGCCGTCACGGTAGTGATCCCAGTGACCGGAGATCTTGTAGAACTCACGCTTTGCAAAGAGCGGGGTCTTGGTCAGCATACAGCCGTGTGCCTGCTCATAGTCCTCGACCCAGCGCTGGAGCAGCTGAACGACTCTGGCGCCCTTGGGCAGCAGGACAGGCAGACCCTGACCGATGGTATCAACGGTGGTGAAGTATTCGAGCTCTCTGCCGAGCTTGTTGTGGTCACGCTTTGCGGCATCCTCACGGCGCTGGAGCTCCTCTTCGAGCTGTGCAGCCTTCGGGAAGGCGGTGCCATAGACACGGGAGAGCATCTTGTTCTTCTCGGAGCCTCTCCAGTACGCACCGGTGCAGGACAGGAGCTTGAATGCCTTGACGGGCTCGGTGGTCATCAGGTGCGGGCCGGCGCAGAGGTCGGTGAACTCGCCCTGGCTGTAGAAGCTGATCGGCTCGCCCTTGCCTGCGTGCTCCTCGCAGAGCTCTACCTTGTAGGGCTCGTCCATTTCCTTGAGCTTGGCGATGGCTTCATCGGGCTGGAGACAGAACTGCTCGATCGGGAGCTTCTCCTTGACGATCTTCTTCATCTCCGCCTCGATCTTGGTCAGCTCCTCGGGTGTGAAGGGATGCTCCACATCGAAGTCATAGTAGAAGCCGCCGTCAATGGAAGGGCCGATCGCCAGCTTGGTGTTCGGATACAGGCGCTTCACAGCCTGTGCCAGGACATGAGAAGCGGTGTGCCAGAAGGTCTTCTTGCCGTCCGGATCGTCGAAGGTGCAGACCTCGAAGGTGCAGTCCTTGGTCAGAACGGTGCGCAGGTCGCAGACCTCACCGTCGATCTTCACGCAGCAGGCAGCCTTGTACAGACCCATGCCGATGCCCTTGATGACCTCGGCAGCAGCGATGTTCTCCTCGGCTTCACGGATGGAGCCGTCTTTCAGTGTTAATTTCAGCATGATTTAGTTCTCCTTTTCAGATTTGTTATATGGCACCTCTAAAAACATAGTTTTTAGAGGCGGGGTGTGGGGCGGAGCCCCACACCTAAGCCATTTTGCTTTTCGCCGAAAAGCAAAATGGGAGTTTTTTGAGATGTCCTTCAGCCGATGACCTCGGTGGCGTCAAGCACCTCGATCAGGCTTTCCTTTGACTTTTTGACTCCCAGGGAAAATGCCACGATGCTGGCAGCCCAGAACACGGGCACCATCACCAGCAGCAGCCAGCCGCGCCATGCCGCCATAGCGATGACAAAGACCGTCCAGATACACAGGAAGATCAGCAGCGTCCGGTGCAGCTTCATTTCTGCCACGGCAAGCGTGCCGTCCTCGTTGAGCTGGAGGCGGACGGTGATCTGCGGACGGAAGGGGTTCCTGTCCACATGCTCCATCTGGAAATGATCGTCCTCCTGACTGCCGGTAAACTGGTTTCCGCAGGCATTGCGAAGGCGCTCATCCGCCTCTTCGAGCGGCAGACCGGTTTGCAGCTCGCTGGTCTCATGAAGCGTCAGATACAGCTTCATTTCTATCACCCTCCTTCTATGCAGGAACAAAAAAGCCCGGAGCTATCCGTAACAGCTCCGGGACGATCGTTGACCGTGGTTCCACCCGAATTTATGCACCCAAAGCGGGTACAACTCATAGTGCCGGATAACGGCGGCAGCCGCTGCGGATTAACGCAGGCTCCGAGGCGGTATCTGACGGGATAACTGTACCGCAGCCGCTCTCAGCCAATGGCAGCCGCTCTCTGGCATACAGCGGGGTCGCCCCCCCATCCGTCAGCGTCCTCATCAACGCTTTATGTACCTATCATAGCATATTTCACACGGTTTGTCAAGGGGAAATTACACACCCAGAATATTTCTCACCACCCACCAGACGAGCAGCAGCCCCAGGAACACCACACCGATCCATTCGGAGCCGATGGTGAGCTTGTAGACGCCCGTTTTCAGGTAGTGTGCCGTGGTGCGGATCGCCGCATACAGGACAAATCCCGCCTCCAATGGCATCAGATAATTATAATGCAGCGCCTCGGCAGCATGTCCCTCCGCCAGCGCATGGAGCGCCCTCGAATTGCCGCAGCCGGGACAGTAGAGCCCGGTCAGCACATGGAACGGGCATTCCAGTCCCCCGCCCATGAGCCGGAAAAACAGATAATAGCCGATCACGCACAGCAGCAGCAGCCCGTACACGCCGCAGACCCGCAGGATCCTCCGTTTCATACGCTTCTCCATAAACAGAACAGCTGCCTGCCGGGGCAGACAGCTGTTTCTTTCTCATCAGTCCGATCAGGCGAGCTTGTTCATCTCGTCCTGTACCATGTACATCAGAGCAGGCGGGAACACCAGCGACAGAATGATGTACAGTACCTTGTTGTCAACCTCAGCCTGGCCTCTCTGTACTCTTACGGCATTCAGGTTGTCATTGGCATTGATCGCGAAGAAGATGCCGCCGACATACACGAAGAACAGCAGGAACTGGATCATCGGATCCAGATTGCCGATGCTCTTCTGCCCGGCATTGTACAGCTCCTTGATGGCGTTGTAGTACCATACCAGTGCATAGATACCGCAGGTAACGATGGAGAGGATCACGACTGTGACAGGAGACTTCTGTGTAAACATAGAAATCGGCTCCTTTCTTATGTATTTTGTGCTATTATTATACCATGACGACATAAAAATGTCAAGAATCATTCACAGATCTGAAACAAAAAGTCAGACAGGGATAGGATAGTGCAGTATCGGAGACAGGACGTCACTCGTCCTCTTCCGTCACCGTCCAGTTTTCGCCGACATGGGCTGCCCTTGCTTCGGAGAGCGGTTCGAGATCCTCAAAGCCCTCGCCGATGTGTACCCAGCTGTCCCCGAGCGTCACGGCATGATAGCCGCCGTTGGTGACTTCAAACTCCGCCGCTCTGTCCCAGATGGTGTTATACGGCAGCTCGCCTTCGGAATCCTCGGCATTGTTGAAGTGATAGCATACCGCCGCCATCGGATCAAGCTCCGGATAGGAATAGATCGAGAAGCCGCTGCCGCCGCCCATCGTCGAGAATGCCGTGGAGAACAGGCTCTTTTCCGGCTGGTAGCAGACATTCTGGTCGGCGATCGCCATGCTCTTGTAGAAATCTTCGAGCAGCAGCTCGGTCTTGCCGTCCTTGCAGCAATAGAGCTCCATCCGGCAGTCTTCGAGCACCACGAGCTCCGGATCATCGTCCGCATCCAGGCGGATCAGCGCAAAATAGGACTCCGTGTCCTCGGAGGCTTTGCATTTGGAGGTGAGCAGTGTCCGGTAAGCGCCTACCCAGGGGGCTTCCGGCTCGGTGGTCGCTTCGGTCTCCTCCGGCTCGGTGGTATCGTCGGTGGTATCTGTGTCATTTGTGGACGCAGGAACGGTCGGGGCTTCTGTGGGCGCCTCGGTGGGGGCTTCGGTCTCGGCTTCGGTCGCCGTGACGGGTGCCGCCGTAGGGATCGGTGCCAGCTCCGCCGGATCCGGCTCCGGGATATTGCCGCAGGCAGTGCAGAGCAGCATACAAAGCGCCGCCGCTGCCGGGATCAGTTTTTTCTGCATGGTGTATCCCTCCTTTTCACCTCTATGATAGCACAGCATTTCGGCAAAGTCAAGTAAAAAAACGGAAACAGTACAGCGCTTTTCCGTTAGAAAACTGACACTTTTTTCTCCCCCGCATAATGACCAGATTCGACCAACAACTGTGCTCCCGGGCTGTCGCTATGCGCCAAAGTTTATTGATATTTTGTGAATATAATTAAAGCAGCAACATATACTCAAAAAATTTCCATAAATTCGGGGCAGTTTTTTGCACAAAACTATTGATTTGTGTACATAGGTTTGATATACTATAGATAATTTCAACCGCAAACCATTGCGGAAAAGAGAGGGGTAAAAAAATGAAAAAACACAAGCTCACTGCACTGGCGGCTGCGCTATGCCTCCTGTGCACCGGGGTGCCATTCACCAGCATTCCCGGAACGACCACCAGCCTTACGGCATCGGCTGCGGATGCCGAAAAACTCGTGTCCGGCGCATTTACGTACACCATTTCCAATGACACGGTAACGATCACCGGCTTCGATGAGAGCACCGACAAGGTGGAAGTCCCGGCAGAGATCGACGGTATGCCTGTCACTGCGATCGGCCCGACCGTATTCTACGGCCTGACCATCACCTCCATCAGCATCCCGGACACTGTCACCGAGATCGGCAACGGCGCCTTCTGGCACACCAAGGAACTGACCAAGATCAAGCTGCCTTCCAGCCTGACCACCATCGGCAACAACGCATTCAATGATTGCGCTGCACTGGCAACCATTGAATTTCCGAAGTCGCTGACCCACATCGGCAGCGGTGCCTTCGTCGACACTGCATGGATGGCTGCACAGAAGGAAAAGTCTCCCTATGTCGTTGTCAACGGCATCCTGATCGACGCTTCCGCAGTTGTCACCAACGCACGCAACGAGGTCAAGGAAGCCCGTGCCAATGCGACCGAGAACGCCGAAAAGCTCAACGAGTGGAGAGCGCCCGGCAAGCACAACAGCATCATCCTCAACCAGGTCGGCTTCTTCCCGGAGCTCACCAAGAAGGCTACGCTCGTCAGCGACAGCACCAAGGCGATCGACTTTGAGCTGCTCGATGCAGACGGCAAGACCGTTTTCACCGGCAAATCCACGCCCTACGGCAATGATGTGGCATCCGGCGATCCGGTACACATCATCGACTTCACCGATTTCACCAAGGTGGGTACTTACTCCCTGAAGGCTGCCACCGGCGAGACCTCGCAGACCTTCACCATCGGCGTCAATGCGATCTATTCCGGTCTGATGTATGATGCGCTGAACTATTTCTATCAGAACCGTTCCGGTATCGAGATCAAGTCGGAGTTCATCACCTCCGGCGACAAGGAAAAGCTCGCCCGTGGCGTTGCACACAATCCCGATATTGCGACCATCCAGAATGTTTTCGACTATGAAGGCTCCTCCGGCGAACAGGATGTCACCGGCGGCTGGTACGATGCCGGCGACCACGGCAAGTATGTTGTCAACGGCGGTATCTCCCTCTGGATGATGCAGAACCAGTACGAACGTGCCTCCGTGAAGGGCAAGACCGAAGCCTATGCCGACGGCGCCATGAAGATCCCGGAGAACGGCAACGGTATGCCTGACCTGCTCGACGAAGCCCGCTACGAGATGGAGTGGATGTTCACCATGCTCGTACAGGACGGCGACTATAAGAACATGGCTTACCACAAGATCCACGACAGCAAGTGGACGGGTCTCGGTCTCGATCCTGCCAAGGATGTGATGGATCGTTACCTGCTGCCGCCTTCGACCGCTGCAACGCTCAATGTCTCCGCCTGCGCTGCACAGGCTTCCCGTCTGTGGAAGGAGCTTGATCCGGAATTTGCTGCAAAGTGCCTTTCCGTTGCCGAGGATACCTATGCTGCTGCAAAGGCTCATCCCGCGGTCTATGCCCCCAACAAGGAGCACGGCGGCGGCGGTGCCTACAGCGACAGCAATGTCACCGATGAGTTCTACTGGGCAGCCTGCGAGCTGTTCGCAGCCACCGGCGACGAGGCATATTATAAGGATATGGTCGGCTCCGACTACGCCTTCCGCATCCAGCGCAACATGGAGGATGAGGACACCGATTCCACCAGCGGCGTATTTGACTGGGGCAGCACGGCTGCGCTCGGCTCCATGACGCTGCTGCTGCATCCGGATGCAGTTTCCAAGGAGGAGATCGCCACACTGCGTGAGAGCCTGACCTCTGTTGCAGATCTGTATGCAGACTTCTCCGAGAACCAGGGCTATGGCATCCCCTACGGCGGCTATGAGCAGAAGAACGGCTACCGCAGCTATGTATGGGGCTCCAACTCCTTCGTTGTGGATGATGCCGTGATCATGGCATATGCCTATGACGAGACCCAGGATGCAAAGTACCTGACCGGCATCGTCAGCGCAATGGACTATGTCCTCGGCAGAAATGCCCTTGACTTCTCCTATGTCACCGGCTACGGCGAGCACTCCGCACAGTATCCGCATCACCGCTGGTGGGCTGTCAAGGAGAAGAACACCTTCCCGAAGGCACCCTGCGGCGTCCTCTGCGGCGGTCCGAACTCCGGTTTCAGCGATCCTGCCATTGCGGCAACGGATCTTGTCGCCAATGAGTCCCCGGCACAGCTCTGCTACATCGACAGCCCGAACGCTTACTCCGTCAACGAGTGCGCCATCAACTGGAATGCACCGCTGGCATGGGTAACAGGCTACCTCTGCGAGCAGACCGGCGGCATCCAGGTAGGTCAGGAGTCCCTTGGTCAGCAGCTCCAGGAACCGCTGTCTGCTTCTGAGATTCCGGATGCTGAGATCATCGTGAACGTTCCGGACGGCGTGACAGCCATCGGCGAGCAGATCTTCGTCAAGGAGAACGGCTATGTACAGGAAGTCAACCTCCCCGAGAGCGTGACATCCATCGGCAAGGAAGCCTTCTACCGCTGCACCAAGCTCAGCAAGCTCAACATTCCGGAAGCGATCGAGTTTGTCGGCGACAATGCCTTTGCAGACACGCCGTGGCTCAAGGCAATGCTCCAGGATACACCTCTGCTCGTCTTCAACCACATCCTCATCGACGGCACCTCCGCCAAGGGCGATGTTGAAGTACCGGACGGCGTGACGAGCATCCTCGGCAGCGCCTTCAAGCTCAATGAGAACATCACCTCCGTCACCATCCCCGAGGGCGTGACGAGCATCGGCGAGGAAGCATTCCAGAACTGCACATCTCTGGCTTCCGTAGCCCTGCCGAGCACCCTGAAAGTCATCGAGGCAAACGCCTTCGCCAACACCGCTCTGACAGAGCTCGATCTGCCGGAGAGCGTGAAGGAAGTCGGCGAGGCTGCATTCATCAACTGCAAGTCGCTCCCCGAGGTGACGATCAAGAACAAGGATCTCGTCATCGGCGAGGAGGCATTCGGCTGGACCTCGACCTTTACGGCAAACGGTCAGTACTCCTATATCTTCATCCACAACCCGATCGACACCTTCGTTGTGAACTGCTACGAGGGCTCCACTGCGGATCAGTACGCAGAGGACTTCCGTCTCCAGACCAAGTATCTGGACGGCAGCACCGTGGATGACGGCAACAACTGGGGCGACATGAACGGCGACAAGAAGCTGACGATCGTTGATGTCATCATCCTGAACCAGAATCTCATGGTCGGCGAGCCGCTTACTGACGAAGCCAAGAAGAACGCTGACGTTGACCAGAACGGCAAGATCGACGAGACCGATTCTCTGAACATGCTCAAGGCTGTTGTAGAGCTCATAACGCTCCCCGTAAAGGCATGATCGGCAGATAGCATATCATTCAGACAAAACGCTGCCCCGGAGGGTTCAATGGGATCCTCCGGGGCACGATTTTTTCAGCAAGGCACCTATATGCAAAAACCGCCGCAGCCATGTTGCAGGCTGCGGCGGTCTTGTTTGGTGTTCGGTTATTCCTTCTTCTCCAGCTCAGTGCGGAGTGCAGCGTTTTCCTTGAGCAGGTCACGGATCTCGGTGAGCAGGAGCTCTTCCTTGGTGGGCTCAGGGGGTGCTGCGGGCTCTTCTTCCTTCTTCTTGCCGATGGTCATAGCCTTGTTGACAGCCTTGACCAGGCAGAACAGGATGAATGCGATGATCAGGAAGTTAACAACGGCAGAGATGAACGCGCCGTATGTAAACTCAACGCCAGCTACAGTGAAGGTACCAGCAGAAACGATGATCTGACCGGTCTCGGGGTCCTTCTCTGCGCCGCCGGTGATCACACCGATCAGCGGGTTGATGAAGCTGCTGGTCAGCGCTGTAACGATGGACTGGAACGCTCCACCGATGATCACACCGATGGCCATATCCATGACATTGCCCTTCAGCGCAAATTCCTTGAATTCCGTCAGGAATCCGCCCGCCTTCTTGGCGGCGCCTTCTACATGTTCGTTTGCCATTTGTTTTCCTCCTTAAACTTTCATAGATTCGCTGTGTTCACATCACAGCTATCAGCAAGGGCCGGGCCCATGACTGTCTGTTATTGCGGCATCACGTCGGGGATCATATTGGTAGAATCTACCTCATCCTCGGTCGCTGCCTTCATGGAACGCCGTGACTTCTTGGCAGTCTGTGCCTGCATCGCCTGCAACTGCTCCACAAGCTGGTCATCGTTGAGTTTGTCGAGGTCGGGAACGGCGATGGTGCCTCTTGCCTGTCTCGGCTTGTCGTCGAAGAAATCCTCCGGCGAAATGATCTTGGTGGAAGTCTTCTTGGGAGCTGCGGGCTTCTTCTTGGCAGCCGTCTTGGGCTCCGGCTTCTCCTTGGGCTCCGTCATCTTCTTGCGGGTCTTGGGCGCTTCCTCTGCCACGGGGGGCGGTGCCTCTTCGTCACGGACGCTGGTGAACTCATCGGATCCGAGGCGGATCGAGAAGCTCATCGCACCGGGCTTGACATTGGAGCTCATGGAATAGCTCTTGGGCTCGTCGCTGAAAATGCGGTCGAGCAGAGCCTTCTCATCGTGGATGGTGACTTCCTCCTGCTCCTCGTCGGTCATCAGATATTCCGCACTCATCGGCATATCCTCGGAACCGACCTGAACTTCCGTTTCCTCGTAATCGTCGTAGCCGTAATCGGGGTATTCCCTGTAGCCGTCGTCGAACCCGGCCTCTTCGGCTGCTGCCACAGCGGGCATCGGCGCAGCTTGTGCCACCGACGGCATCTGTGTTTCGGGCATCGTCTGCTCCACGATCTCCTGCACAAGGGTATCCTGTACCGGAAGTGCAGCGACCTCCATCACGGGCATCTGCGGCTGCATCATCGGCATCCCCACAGTCGGCATCACGGGTACCTGTCCCATCTGGGGCATCTGTACCGGTACTGACACCATCGTGTACATCGGGTTGCCATAGGCATCATAGCCCATTACCTGGGGTACCTGCTGTACATAGAGCGGGTTGCCCATTGCGTCGTAGCCGACGAACTGCGGCATACCGTACTGCATCTGGGGCATTGCGTACCCCATCTGCGGCATTCCCATCATGGGATCGGGCATCATGCCCATCTGCTGCATCCCCATCTGAGGCTGCATGTTCATCATGGGCTGCTGCATGTTCATCATGGGCTGCTGCATGTTCATCATCGGCTGCTGCATCCCCATCTGGGGCTGCATGTTCATCATGGGCTGCTGCATTCCCATCTGGGGCTGCTGCATACCCATCTGGGGCTGCATGTTCATCACAGGCTGCTGCATCCCCCCCATTTGCTGCAAGTTCATCATGGACTGCTGCTGCGGGGGCTGTACCGGCTGTGATACGGCTGTTGTTTGCTGCGGAACAGGCTGTGCAGTCTGAGCCGGCACAGATGCCGGAGCCGGGGCTGCCGGAGCAGGAGCCGGTGCGGGTGCCGGGGCAGGCGCCTGAGCTGCCTGGACCGGAGCCGGCGCAGGAGCCGGGGCAGGTGCCGGAGCTGGTGCCGGTGCCGGGGAAGCAGGTGCTTCTGCGTGGGATGCCGCATAGGCATCCGCCCGGGAGGTACCCGTATCATCAGACTTTGCAAAAAAGCCCTTCTTCTCGCCCTTCAGCGGATAACCGCAGAATACGCAGAAGGAAAGCTTGTCATTGTCAAGAACCTTTCCGCAATGCTGACAGATCATGATACTCACTCCTTTCCACACCGTACTTGATCTTCCCTGCATCCGCACTTGCCTGAAATGCCGTTGCCAGCGGTTTCCAAAATGCGTTTTGCAGGATAACAAGGCGGAAAAACCGCCTTGTTTACTACTATATATTATATCACATTTTGCTGTCAATAGCAAGTGTTTTTTTGATTTTGTACGTTTATGTTACAAAAGAGCACTTTTTATTGTGTACTATGCACAGTCAGGCTTCTTCTGCTTCGGATGCCTCTGCATCCTCGCCGGAGGTCTCCTCCTCGGGCGCCCCCGTCTCGCTCTCCTCAGCCGGTTCTGCGTCACTTTCGGCAGGTTCCGCATCGCCGCCGGCTGCTGCGCCGACAGAGAGCGTCACGATGAAGCCGTCCACATTGTTGCCGAGGATCGTGTACTCGCCTGCATCCGACGGGAGCGGCACGAGGGTGTTCGACTGTCCGGCATCTGCGGGATAGTAGTAGATCTCGTAGGAATTGCCCTTGGCATCCTTGAGCAGGAGGTGCTCACCCTCGAAGGTATAGCCCTTCACGAGGTCGATGTATTCCTCAAGGCAGATCTTGTTCTGCATGATGTACGTTGCATGGGGCTCGCCGACATAGCGGTAGTGCCACGGCTCGTACATGATCTCGGTGATGTCGGTCTTGCCCTCCGGATAGCGCAGGATCAGACCATACTCTGCACAGTGCTCGTCGATCCAGGAATAGACGCCCGTGCCGTCGTAGTCCGAGCCATCATAGAGCTCGAAGTCCACGCCGTAGCCGGTCTGGTGCTCGCTGTAGCCTGCCTTGGCGGCACGCTGCTGCTTCTCCTCGCCCTCGCCTTCTTCGGTATCCTCGTCATCCTCAGCGGTCTCGTACTTGTCATAGAGCTCCTGCTGCTTTTCCTTGGTGCGGTAGCCCGAGATGACAAGGATGTTGTCGTCATAGGTCGCCTCATAGAAATCATCGAGCATGGAAATGAGCGCATCTGCCATCTCCGGCTTGACCTTCAGCTCGCTGTCGCTGACGCTGAAGCTGTGGCTCTCACGGTTCATCTTGACCTCATACAGGCTCACGAGATCGGACTCGGTGCCCTCAAAGGCGTTGTAGTTATTGACCAGAACGAGCGGACCGTTATGCACATCGGCATTGGCAGCCTCCACAGACTGGTAGGCCGGCTCTGTCTCGACCGTCTCGTCCGTCACGCCCGTGCTGTCGGATATGACCGAAGGACCCTGGTCGATCTTCACACCGCCGCCGATCACCCGGTAGCCGCAATAGACCAGACCAGCCGCCACTGCGACGGTCAGTGCCACATCGAGCGCCTGTGCCAGGTAATTGCCCTGTGCATCCTTTTTGCTGTTCTTCTTTTTCTTTGCCATAGAAACACTCCGTTCTTTGCGCAGCACCCTGCGGCGGGTCTCTCTGTAGCTGCCGCCGGTGCAATGGTTCAGTTTCTGTAGAAACGGACATTCCGAAGGATCCACATGGGACAATGCCATCAGGCGGGTCTAAGGGGGCAGGAGCCCTTGACTTCCATAATCCAACTCTTCTATGGTTCCGTTTCTGCGGACAACTTCTATTATAGCACAAACATCTGAAAAAAGAAAGAGTTTTTTTGCATTTCTCCGTTTTTTCAGTTCCGTGTACAAAAGGCAGGTATATAGTTCCCGTCCTGTGCATACAGTTTGACAAGGAGGGATGTCCATGCGCAGGATGATCGTCTGTCTGCTGAGCGTTCTGCTGCTGACCGGCTGCGGCAGAGAAATGCCCTACTGGGAGCAGAATGTACAGCAGCTCATGCCGGAAAGTACGGAAATACAGGAAGATCTACAGCAGGAGGAGATCCGTGCGGTCTGGATCCCGGTCATGCAGTATGCCGACTGGATGACGGGCAAAACGGAAGCGCAGTTCCGTGCTGCCGTTGCGGCGGCGTTCGGGAACTGCGCAGGATTGGGGCTGAATACGGTCTTTGTACATGTCCGGGCATACGGCGATGCCTATTATGCATCGGAGCTGTTCCCGCAGGGTGCCTACCTCACGGGAGACTATGACCCGCTCGCCGTCATGACGGAGGAAGCCCATGCACAGGGGCTCTCTGTCCATGCGTGGATCAATCCGCTGCGCTGCCAGACGGCGGATGTGCTGTCCCGGACGGATACCCGCTACATTCTCCGGCAATGGTACGATGATCCGGACATGAACGGCACCCGCCTTGTGGAAACGGACGGGCATTTCTGGCTGGATCCCGCCTATCCGGAGGTGCGGCAGCTCGTTGCGGACGGCGTGGCGGAGATCTTGGCGCATTATCCGGTGGATGGCATCCACATCGACGACTATTTCTACCCGACCACCGATCCCGCCTTTGATGCGGCAGCCTTTGCGGAGAGCGGCAGGAGCGACCTTGCGGCATGGCGGCGGGAGAACTGCAATGCGCTCGTGCAGACGCTCTGTGAGACCGTCAAGGCGCAGGATCCCTCGCTTGTTTTCAGCGTCAGTCCGCAGGGCAATCCCGGGACCGACCGGGACACGCTCTATGCCGATGCGCTGCTCTGGTGCAGTGAGCCGGGGTACTGTGACTGGATCGTGCCGCAGATCTATTACGGCTTCCGGAATGCGGTCTGTCCGTTCGAGGCAACGCTCCATCTCTGGGAACATGCGGCAGATGAGAGCCGGCTCGTCATCGGGCTGGCGGCATACAAGACCGGTCAGCCGGACGAATGGGCAGGCAGGGGCTCGGCGGAATGGCAGGAGGACGGCGAAGTGCTCTCGAAGGAGCTCGCCATGCTGCGGGCAGACCATGCGGACGGCTTCGCCTTCTACAGCTATCACGAGCTGTTTGATCCATCCCCTGCCAACACGGCTGAGCGGGAGCGCATCAGGACTTCTTTGACTTCGTTGTCTCCACCGTGATGGTCTCCCCATCACTGACGGCGGTGATATTGCCGTCGATGCCGGTGACATAGGTCGCAATACTGCGGCTTTCGAGCTGGCTGACCGTCACATCCTCCACCTCCGGCTTGGAGGTGCAGATGACGGCATACTCCGGCGTGACCGCATCGAGGAAGCTCTCCATGTTTTTCAGCTCACGCCCGTGATACGGCACTTTCAGCAGGTCGCAGTCCCCGATGTCCATGATCTCGTCAAGGCGCTCCTCCATCGCATCGCCCGTGAACAGGAGCACATTGTCATGGTGAACGAGTCTGGTCACAAGGGAGCAGTTGTTGTCATAGCCGTTCTTGTAATCCTCCGCCTTGTGCGGATAGACGGTGAAGGTGCAGTCATCGAGCGTGAAGGTCATCTCCTCCGTGGGCTGCTGCATGGTGAGCTGCTGCGCTTCGAGCGCCTTGCAGAGGGCTTTGTACTCCTTCCCCGATTCGGTATAATCGGCAGCGATGACCTGCTGCACGGGGTAGTTTTCCAGCACCTCGGGCGCTCCGCCGATGTGATCCTGGTCGAAGTGGGTCAGGATCATGCAGTCGATCGTCGTCACGCCGCTTTCCGAGAGGAGTGCGTTGATCCGGCTGCCGTCGCCCGTCTCGCCGCAGTCGATGATGACCGTATGGTTCGCCGTTTGCAGGACGATGCCGTCCGCCTTGCCAACCTTGAGGAAGGTCACGGTCAGCGGGGATGCCGTTTCCTCCGCCTGTGCGGATGTTTCTGCGGAAGCGGACGGCTGTGTCTCCGCCGTGGATGCCGGGGAAGCCGTCTGACCGCAGCCGGTGAGGAGCAGCGCCAGCGAAGCCGCTGCTAAAGGGATCCGTTTTTTCATAGGAACGCCGCCTTTCTGTACAGATATACGAAATGCCCCGCCTACGGGAAGCGAGGAATTTCGTCGTGTATGTATGAGAGGAATCGTTATGATCTGTTACATACAGGATAGCATGCTTGGCTTAAAAGAATCTTAAACCGTCAGCAACAGTGTGATGATGAGCGCCACGCCGAACATGATGCCCCCCATCGCCAGAAGCTTCATCTGGATCGGCTCTATGAAAAGGAGCATCAGCAGCCCGTATTCGGAAGCGCCTTCCGTTGCCTTCAATACGACAAATTCCAGCAGCACAATGACGGCGATGATCAGTATCCAGCTCAGCAGCGGGATCCCCGCCACCAGACCGAGCAGCAGCATGTAAAGCTTGCAGCGGAAGATCGAGCGGACAAACGGCAGTCCGAAAATGAACAGGACAGCCAGCAAAAACAGGAACCGCCCCACGCCCGCTTCCGGGAGAAGCGGTGCGAGCACCAAAGTCAGCTTGAAGCCGAGGAACGCCCCGACCCATGCAGTGACATTACCGATACAATACGCAGCAATGGTCACAGCCGGATGCTCTCCCAGAAGGGCTGCGATGCCCTCCGTATCATCATCGTCCTCTGTGCAGAATTTTCCCAGCAAGCCGAGCAGCATGGAGACGATCGTATCCGCCATCCCGAACAGCCCGAAGCAGATGATGAACAGCAGATCCTGATTCTTCACAAGCGTGTATGCCATCGGATGCATCCGCATCGCATCCTCCGGCGCCATGTCCATGACCCGCTCGTTATTGTCCACGAACCGGAACACACTGAACAGGTTATCAAAGCCGAAGTAGAGGCATTTCAGCGGATGGTTCTCCCACGCATACTGGGTACCGCCCGTTCCGGCAACATATTCCCACGGATGGAGTGCATCGCCGCCGTTTTCCGTCGCTCTGCTCACAACGATGAACAGCCCCAGCGACAGCAAAGCTGCAAGCCACAGCAGCAGATGCCGTGGCTTGAACTCATATCTCTCCATCACGCTTCACGCAGCTCTGCGCCCATCGCAGACAGTGCCTTGAGGACGCGCTTCATGGCGGCGTCTGCCTGTTCGGTGGTCATGGTCTCCTCCGGGTTGCGCATGATGATGGCGAAGGAGACGGACTTCTTGCCCTTCTCGATCTGCTCGCCTCTATAAACATCGAACAGCTCGACCTTTTCGAGGGACTTGCCGACTGCCTGTGCGATGGCGAGTTCGAGGTCGCCCACAGCGAGCTGCTCCACGCATACCACGCTGATGTCACGGGTCATTGCCGGGAACTTCGGCAGGGGCTTGTAGGTGATCTCGTCATTGGCCGTTGCAAACAGCTCCGGTACGTTCAGCTTTGCCACGTAGGTGCGCACGCCGATGCCGTAGGTCTTCTGTACGTTCGGGTGGATCTCGCCGAGGATGCCGAGCTGGGTGTCACCGCTGTAGACAACGGCGCTTCTGCCCGGATGGTAGGCGCACTTCTCGTCAAATACGCAGTCCTCGCCGCAGCGTGTGAAGCGCACATCCGGTATGCCGAGCTTTGCCAGCAGGTTCTCGATCATGCCCTTGAGCGTGAAGAAATCCGCCTCGCCGCCGTACAGACCAACGGTCAGACGCAGCAGCTCCTCCGGGAGCTTGTCGGGCTCGGTCGGGATGTACTCCTTGCCGATCTCGAACAGCCAGCCCTTCGGGTTGCGCTTGTTGTAGTTGTTTGCCAGGATCTCGAGCATACCCGGCAGCGTGGTGGTCTGCATCACGGAGGTATCCTCGCCGAGCGGGTTCGTGATGGTCACGGTCTTGCGGAGCTTGGAGTCTGCCGGGAGACCGATCTTGTCAAACTGCTTCGGGGAGATGAAGGAATAGGTCAGGATGCCGTTGCAGCCCATGCCTGCCATCGTCTGGCTGATGGTGCGGGTGAGCTTCTGCTCGGGGGTGAGCTGTGCCTTGGCAACGCCCTTGATGACGGTCGAGGGGATGTTGTTGTAGCCGTAGATACGTGCCACTTCCTCTGCGATATCCGCCGGACGCAGCAGGTCGATACGGAAGGACGGGGAGATGCATTCGCCGTTCTCCACCTTGATGTCAAGGCTGTTGAGGTACTTCACCATGTCGGCTTCCGGGATCTCGGTGCCGAGGAAGGCATTGATCCATGCCGGATCGAACGGGATATGCGGCTTCTGCGGGTTGGCATGGTTGCAGTCGATGGTCGTGCCGACGGGCTCACCGGCGCCGAGCTCTGCCACGAGCTGGAGGGCTCTTGCCAGCGTGATCGGCATGGAGGTCTCGTCCAGACCCTTCTCATAGCGGGCGGAAGCATCCGTCCGCATGCCGAGCTTCTTTGCCGTGCGGCGCACCTGTACCGGCTCGAAATAGGCGCTCTCAAATACCACATCTACCGTATCATCCATGATACCGGAGTACTCGCCGCCCATAACACCGGCAACAGCGATCGGCTTCTCGCTGTCGGCGATGATGAGGTTCTCCTCACCCAGCTCACGCTCGATGCCGTCGAGGGTGGTGATCTTCTCGCCTGCCTTCGCATTGCGGACAACGATCTTGCCGTCCTTCACAAAGCGCAGGTCGAAGGCGTGCATCGGCTGGCCGTATTCGAGCATCACATAGTTGGTGATGTCCACGAGGTTGTTGATCGGACGAACGCCGGAAGCTCTCAGACGCTCACGCATCCATCTCGGGGACGGACCGATCTTGACATTGCGGACAAGACCTGCACAGTAGCGGGTGCACTTCTCGGTGTTGAGGATCTCGACAGACAGTGTCTTGTTGATATCCTCGTCAGAGCCGGTGAATGTCGGCTCAGCCACATTCAGCGGCACATCGAAGGTCGCAGCTGCCTCTCTTGCCAGACCGATGACGGAAAGGCAGTCCGGGCGGTTGGACGTGATCTCGAACTCGACAGATACATCATCCACGCCGAGTGCAGATGCCGCATCCTGACCGGGCTTGCAGTCCTCCTGGATGACGAAAACGGACTTCGGATCGGCATACGGGAAGTCGTTCTGGGTCAGACCGAGCGTTTCCAGACCGCAGAACATGCCGCGGCTCTCCACGCCGCGTACCTTTGCGACCTTGATCTTCATGGACTCATTGCCCTCGGTCACGGTCGTGCCGGGAGTCGCAACGGGCACGAGGTCGCCCTCCTGCACATTCTTGGCATTGGTGACGATCTGCACCGGCTCCTCGCCGCCCATGTCAACGGAGCAGACGAACAGCGCATCGGCATTCTCGTGAGGCTTCTTGCTCAGGATCTTACCGATCACAATGCCGTCCAGACGGTTCTTTTCCTCTTCATACGCCTCCACCTTGGAGCCGCTCAGCGTCATGGCGGCGCAGAATTCCTTCGGTGTGACATCGAGCTTGACGTAGTCGGCAAGCCATCTCAGTGATAAATTCATAGGTAGTTCCTCCTATTATTCGATAATTTCAAGCAGCGCATCCGTTTCCTTGCGCTTGGGTGCCTCCGGGGCAATGTCCGCATAGCCGACAGCGATCAGCGCAGAAACGCTCTCGCCCTCCGGGAGATGCAGCAGCACCTTGATCTTCGGCTCGTCAAAAATGCCCATGATGAGCGTTCCTAAGCCCATGTCATGTGCCGCAAGGCAGAAGGTCTGGCAGGCGATGCCGGCATCGAAGGACTGCCAGTGGCTGCCCTTGGTGGTGGTCGGCGTGCCGTCCGGCTCATAGCCTGCAATGCCGTCCACAGTCGTCAGTACGACAAGTGCGGCAGCGCTGCGGATGTTGTTGCCGTTCTTGGAGAAGTTCAGCGTGCCCTCTGCGGCGATCTGATCCTTCAGCGCCTTGCTCAGCACGGCATGATAACGCACGGTCTGGGAATTCTTCCAGGTCGGTGCAAACTTTGCCGCTTCCACGATCTGCGTGATCTGCTCTGCCGTGACAGGGGTGTCCTTGTACTGGCGGATACTGCGGCGGCCCTTGATATTCTGTAATGCTTCCATACGGCGCACCTCTTATCGGAACTGTTCGAGGAAGCGGGTGTCGTTCTCGAACAGCAGACGCATGTCGGAGATGTTGTAGCGTCTCATGACGATACGCTCCAGACCCAGACCGAATGCAAAGCCGGAGTAAACAGAGCTGTCGATGCCGGAGTTCTCCAGTACCCACGGATGCACCATACCTGCGCCGAGCAGCTCGATATAGCCCTCGTTCTTGCACATGCGGCAGCCCTTGCCCATGCACTGGAAGCACATCACATCGACCTCGGCGGACGGCTCGGTGAACGGGAAGTGGTGCGGACGCAGACGGATGCGGCAGTCATCGCCGTACAGGCGCTGCATCAGCAGTTCGAGGGTGCCCTTGAGGTCTGCCATCGTGATGCCCTTGTCGATGACAAGACCCTCGATCTGGTGGAACAGCGGGGAATGCGTGGCATCCACGGCATCAGAACGGTATACACGACCCGGCGAAATGACACGGATCGGCGGCTTCTGGGTCTCCATGACGTGCACCTGCACGGAGGATGTCTGGGTACGGAGCAGGATGTTGTCGGTGATATAGAAGGTATCCTGCGTATCTCTTGCCGGATGATCGGGCGGGAGGTTCAGTGCCTCGAAGTTGTAGTAGTCATACTCGACCTCAGGACCGTCAGCAACGGAAAAGCCCATGCCGAGGAAGATCTCCTTGACCTCCTCCTCGACGATCTGCAGCGGATGCAGACGGCCTGCCGGGGGCTTCTGACCGGGCATGGTGATGTCGATGGTCTCGGCGGCAAGGCGTGCATTCTGTGCAGCGGCCTGCAAAGCCGCCTGCTTCTCAGCGAGCAGCTCCTCGACGGTGCTGCGTACCTGGTTGGCAAGCTGTCCCATAGCGGGGCGCTCCTCGGCGGAGAGCTTGCCCATCTGCTTGAGGATGGCGGTCAGTTCGCCCTTCTTGCCCAGGATCCCGACACGGCACTCTTCGAGAGCACTCAGGTCAGAGACGGCAGAAATGGCTTCCCTTGCACGTTTCTCAATGTTTTTCAGTTGATCTTTCATGGTTTCACCTCATTTATGATTTAACGGACATACAGATTTCCGGAGCAACGCTGAAAAGCGGGGTTGAGGGGGCGCATAGCACGGAGCACCGCCCGAAAAGCACACTTTTTAGCATGTTCTGGAAATTCGGATACATAAACAAAAAACAGCCTGCCCCAAAGGGACAAGCTGCACTTGTTCTACCACCCATTGGCCGGGAGCCAACACTCCCTTTGTCCTTAATGCGGACACGACATCGCTGCTTACCATCCGGAACCGGTCTTCGGCAGCGCCACTCGTGAGTGAACTTCACAGCCCCCGCCAAACAGCACACTTACAGCAGATGTGTGCCTCTCTGGAGAATGGTTTACGGAGCAGCTACTCTCTCAGTCAACATGTTATGGTACTATTATAGCACAGTCTTCCGGAAAAAGCAAGACCCAATTTGAAAAAATGTGGAAATCTGTTCCGATGGGTCAGGGCAGAGGAAAAGCATCCTTTCTCCCCCCACCCCCAACCCCCTCCCCAAGGAGGGGGCTGTTGTTTGCAGGGTGCTGCGCACCCTGCACCCGCTTTTTCTATGATTACTTATTCTTCATCCTCTGCATCTGCAATATCCGCCAGCAGCTCCCGGAGGACGTCCTGTCCCTCGAAGGTCTTTGCCGAGAACGGGATAGCATGGATGTCGGCAAAGCACGGGATCTCCTCGGCAAATGCCGCCATGCGCTTCTCACGCTCGGTCTTGTTGAGCTTGTCCGCCTTCGTGAAGACGATGATGAACGGGATCTCCTCGTCGATCAGGCGGTCGATCATCGCCACATCCTCCGCCGAGGGGGCATGGCGCATGTCGATGAGCTGCACCACGAGCTGTAAGTCACGGTCTGCCGCTAAATAGCCCGTGATGAGCCGCCGCAGACGCTCCTGCTCGGACTTGGAGGTCTTGGCATAGCCGTAGCCGGGGAGGTCTACCAGCCAGATGTGCTCGACGCTGTAGAAATTGATCGTCGCCGTCTTGCCCGGCACGGCGCTGACCCTCGCAAGGCTCTTTCTGCCTGCAAGCGTGTTGATGAGCGTGGACTTGCCGACATTGGAGCGCCCGATGAAGGCGATCTCCATCCGGTCGGCAGCAGGAAGCTGTGAGAGCTTCCCGCAAGCCGCATGAAATTCTGCTTTCTGGAAATTCATGGCGCCTCCTTACATGCACGCCGCAGCAGAGGACGTTCTCCCCTCGGAGCCGGATCGGGATGCGGAGCGCTTCGGACGGTCGAGCGCCGCTTCGAGCACCTCGCTGAGCTGCTTCACCGGCACGAAGGTCACATGCTCCTTCACGATGTCCTCGACCTCTTCGAGGTCGGGGGTGTTCTCCTCCGGGATGATGACCGTGCGGATGCCGGCCTTGTAGGCTGCCATCGACTTCTCCCGCAGGCCGCCGATCGGCATGACATTGCCGTGCAGCGTGATCTCGCCGGTCATTGCCACATCCGCGCGCACCGGGATCCCGCTCAGCGCCGAGATCAGCGCCGTTGCCATCGTCACACCGGCGGAGGGGCCGTCCTTCGGGACTGCACCCTCGGGGGCATGGATATGGATGTCGTTCTTCTGGTAGAAATCCACCGGGATGCCGTAGTCCCGTGCCACGCTCCGGGCGTAGGTCACGGCGAGCTTGGCGCTCTCCTGCATCACATTGCCGAGGGAGCCGGTGATCTCGATCTTGCCGGTGCCTTCCAGCACAACGGCTTCGAGCGGCATCAGCACGCCGCCGACCGATGTCCATGCCAGACCGTTGACCAGTCCGACGGTATTCTTCCGGCTCTTGGCATCCGGCAGATACTTCGGCACGCCGAGGTAGCTGTGCAGATCCTTCTTCCGCACCTGCACACGTCTGCGCTCGCCGGCTGCGATCGCCTTGGCGACCTTGCGGCAGACCGTGCCGATCGTGCGTTCGAGGTTGCGGACGCCGGCTTCCTTTGTGTAGGCGTCGATCATCTCATAGACAGCATCGTCATCGAAACGGCACTGGCTCAGTTTCAGACCGTGCTCTGTCACCTGCTTTGTGACAAGATGCCGCACGGCGATCTGGAACTTTTCCTCACGGGTATAGCTCGTCAGCTCGATGATCTCCATACGGTCACGCAGCGGCGCCGGGATGGCATCGAGCGTGTTTGCCGTTGCCACGAACATGACCTGGCTGAGGTCGAACGGGATCTCGATGTAATGGTCACGGAAGGCGTTGTTCTGCTCGGCATCGAGCACTTCGAGCATGGCTGCCGAGGGGTCGCCCTTGTAGTCATTGCCCATCTTGTCGAGCTCATCGAGCAAAATCACCGGATTGCGGGTGCCTGCCTGCTGGAGCGCTGCGATGATGCGTCCGGGCATGGCGCCGACATAGGTCTTTCTGTGACCGCGGATGTCTGCCTCATCCCGCACACCGCCGAGCGATACACGGGCGAACTTCCTGCCGATCGAGCTTGCGATGGAACGTCCGATCGAGGATTTGCCGATGCCGGGAGGTCCTACCAGGCAGAGGATCTGCCCGTGCAGCGCAGGATTGAGCATCCGCACGGCAAGGCTCTCGATGATGCGCTCCTTGACCTTGGTCAGACCGTAGTGGTCGGCATCGAGCGATGCCTGTGCATCATGCAGGTCGATCTTGTCCTCCGTCAGCTCGTTCCACGGCAGGTCGAGGATCGTGTCGAGATAGCTGGTGACAACGTAGGATTCCTGCGAAGCGGGCGGCATCTGGCTGAGACGGGATGCCTCTTTCAGGAGCTTGGTCTCGCTCTCCTCCGGGAGGTCAAGCTCCATGATGCGCTCGGCATAGGAATCCGGATCATCCAGAGCGATGTCCCCTGCTTCGTCATGGAGCTGGCTGCTGATGATGCGCATCTGCTCCCGCAGGAAGTACTCCCGCTGTCCCTGGTCGATGCTCTCCTGGGTGCGGTCGTGGATCTCCTTCTCTGTTTCGAGGATCATCGTCTCACGGCTCAGGATCTCGCAGAGGAGCTGGAGCCGCTCGAACAGCCCGTTTTCTTCGAGCAGGAGCTGCTTGTCCTTGTAGTCGAGCATCGTGTTGAAGACGATCTCTTCATAGAGCTTCTCGGGATCCTCCTGGCACATCACGGCGATGAAGATCTCCTTGGGCATCTTCGGGAACATCCTTGCATAGCGCTCATAGATGTCCTTGAGCGCACGCATCATGCCTTCGGTCTCGATCTCGTCATGCGGGGTGCGGTTGCTTTGCAGGATCCGCTGCGGCTCGGTGTAGATGATGCCGTTATGCGTTGTCATCCGCTTGATGCGGGCACGGTAGATGCCCTCCACAAGGATGCGGATGGTCTCGTCCTGGGTCTGGAGCGTCTGCTTGACCTCAGCGACCACGCCGATCGTATACATCTCTTTCTCTTCCGGAAATTCGTCCAGCACATCCCGCTGGGCGACCAGAAATACCCTTCTGTCACGCCGCAGTGCTTCTTCCACGGCAGCGATCGACATATCTCTTGCCACATCAAAATGCATCACCATGTGCGGGAATGCCACAGTGCCACGCATGGGGACTGTGGGCAGCATTTCGGTGGTCTTCTTTTTCTTTTCAGGCATTGGATTACCTCTCTTTCAGCAGACGCAGACGATCCTGCGCCCGGGGCAAAGGACTTAGTTTATCCCATTATACTACATTTTCCGACTTTTTGCAAGCGGTAATTTATGTACAGTCTATAAGCCAAAAAGCCACACAGGGCGTGTGGCTTTCAGCGTCAGATTTACCATGCAGTAACGACCTTGTTTCTCCGGTCGGTCAGCATCGGCGGCTCCTCGCCTGTCACGCACTCCTTGGTGATCGTGACCTTGCCGATATTGCCGTGGGACGGGAGATTGAACATCGGCTCCATCAGAATGCCTTCCATGATGGCACGCAGACCTCTGGCACCGGTCTTCTGGGAGATCGCCTTCTTTGCGATCTCAATGAGCGCCGCCTCCTCGACTTCGAGCTGTACATCATCAAAGCTCAGGAGCTTTGCGTACTGGCGGACGAGCGCATTCTTCGGCTCGGTCAGGATCCGGACGAGCGCAGCCTCATCGAGCTGGTCGAGGGCTGTGATGACCGGCAGACGGCCGACAAGCTCCGGCACGATGCCGAACTTGACGAGATCCTGCGGGATCGCCTTGGAGAAGATGTTGTTCTCGATCTCCTTTTTGGAGGCGACATCCGCACCGAAGCCCAGTCCGGAGGGCTGGAGACGCTTCTGGATATGCTTTTCCAGTCCGTCAAAGGCGCCGCCGCAGATGAACAGGATGTTCTTGGTGTTGATCTGGATGCACTCCTGGTTCGGGTGCTTTCTGCCGCCCTGCGGGGGTACATTGGAAACTGTGCCCTCGATGATCTTCAGGAGGGACTGCTGAACGCCCTCACCGGATACGTCACGGGTCAGCGACGTATTCTCGGACTTTCTGGCGATCTTGTCGATCTCGTCGATGTAGATGATGCCGCGCTCCGCTGCTTCGATGTCGAAATCGGATGCCTGGATCAGACGCAGCAGCACGTTTTCCACGTCGTCGCCGACATAGCCTGCCTCGGTGATGGTCGTGGCATCGGCGATGGCGAACGGTACATCGAGGATCTTCGCAAGTGTCTGTGCCAGGAAGGTCTTGCCGACACCGGTCGGACCGAGCAGGAGCACATTGCTCTTCTGGAGCTCGACATCCTGACCGTCGTCCTGGCTCATGATGCGCTTGTAGTGGTTGTAAACAGAGACGGAAAGCGAGATCTTCGCCTGCTCCTGCCCGACAACATACTGGTCGAGCACTGCCTTGATCTCGGCAGGACGGAGCAGCCGGAAGGACTTGCCCTTCTTCTTTTTCTTATCTTCATCCGGCTGCTTCTTGCGGCTGGCATTCGGTCCGAACAGCATGTCATAGCAGGTGCAGACGCACTCATCGCAGATGTTGTACATCCCTGCCGAGAACATGCTCATGACCTTGTCTTCGCCCTTGCCGCAGAAGTTGCAGATCTTGAAGCCCTTGAAATCTCCCATTTCGTTACCTCTTCGTGATGACCTTGTCGATCAGACCGTAAGCCTGTGCCTCATCGGCAGTCATATAGTTGTCACGCTCCGTGTCACGCTCGATGACCTCGAGGGGCTGACCGGTGTGCAGTGCGAGCAGATCGTTCAGCTTCTGACGGGTGCGGACGAGGTGGTCGGAATGGATCTTGATGTCGGTACACTGACCGGACAGACCGCCGGAGATCAGCGGCTGGTGGATCATGATCTCGGAGTTCGGCAGAGCAAAACGCTTGCCGGGTGCGCCGGCTGTCAGCAGGAAGGCGCCCATCGAAGCTGCCATGCCGATGCAGATGGTGGAAACATCGCACTTGATATACTGCATCGTGTCATAGATCGCCATGCCGTCGGAAATGGAACCGCCGGGGCTGTTGATATACAGGGAGATGTCCTTCTCCGGATCCTGGCTCTCGAGGTAGAGGAGCTGTGCCACAACAAGGCTTGCGGTCACATCATTGACCTGATCGCACAGCATGACGATACGGTCATTGAGCAGGCGGGAAAAGATGTCATAGGATCTCTCGCCGCGGCTCGTCTGCTCGACAACGTAGGGGACCAGACTGCTATTCATATCTCTAAACATTTGCCTCATCCTTTCTTGATGTGTGTCTACAGAATGCACAGCATGAGCGGACGGCAGATCCGCTCGCTCATGCTGACTATGTTCAATTATTCCTCAGCCGGAGCTTCCTCAGCAGCGGGAGCTGCATCCTCAGCCGGAGCCTCGGTGATGACTGCGTTCTCCTTGACGAAGTCTACAGCCTTGCCGACACGCAGATCCATCAGGTAGTCGAGCATCGGGATGCGACGCTTTACTTCATCAACCGTCATGTTGTTTGCCTCAGCCAGACCCTTGAGGCTCTCGTTGACCTCTTCCTCGGTCACATCGAGCTTCTCCTGGTCTGCGATGCTCTCGAGTGCCAGACGCAGCTTGACTTCGCTGACGGCACGGTCACGGTTGCTCTCACGGAAGTCGGTCATATCCATGCCGGTGTACTGGAGATACAGATCCAGGCTCATGCCCTGCTGCTCCAGCATCTGCTCGAAGTTCTGTACCAGACCGTCGATGCGGTGCTCGAACATCACGTTCGGGATCGGAACGTCTACCATGCCAATGAGGGTCTCCATGATCGCATTGTCAAATGCGGTCTCAGCCTCACGGACTGCGGAAGCCTCGAGCTTCTCCTTTGCGTCAGCCTTGAATGCCTCGAGGGTCTCGAACTCGGTGGCATCCTGGATGAACTCGTCATCAGCCTCCGGCAGCTCCTCAACGGTGATGCCGTTCAGCTTGCACTTGAAGGTAGCCTCCTTGCCGGCATAGTCCTCCATCTGGTAGTTCTCCGGGAAGGTCACAACAACGTCGAACTCGTCGCCAACGGACTTGCCGACGATCTGATCCTCAAAGCCCGGGATGAACTGACCGCTGCCGAGTCGGAGCGGGAAGCTCTCGCCCTTGCCGCCCTCGAATGCCTCGTCACCGAAGAAGCCCTCGAAGTCGATGTTGACCTCATCGCCCATCTGTGCAGCTCTGTCGTCGATGGAAACGAGTCTTGCATTTCTCTGACGCAGCATCTCCACCTGGGAGTTCACGTCTGCCTCAGTGACCTCCTTGACGGTCTTGGCAGCCTTGATGCCCTTGTAGTTCTCGAGCTTCACTTCCGGCTTGGTGATGCAGATCACCTTGAAGACTGCGCCGTCTTCCTTGGAAACGCTCTCAACGTCAACGGACGGACGGTCAACCAGCTCGAAGTCTGCCTTCTCCAGCTCGGGCGGCAGCTCGGTGTTGATCAGCTCGTTCAGCGCATCCTCGTAGAATACGCCCTCGCCGAGACGCATCTCAGCCATCTTGCGGGTCACCTTGCCCTTGCGGAAGCCGGGGATAGAGATGTTCTTTCTTGCCTTCTGGAATGCCTTCTCTACAGCAGCCTCAAAAGCCTCGGCGCCTACCTCAAATACCATCTCTACGGTATTGACTTCCGTTCTTGTTGTGGATTTTAAGCTCATTTTCAGATCCTCCAAATCATTATTCGCAATATAATGCAGTCTCTCCGTTCCGGAGAGGGTATACGTAGACCGTATACTGACATACAATTCATTATAGCACATCTGCCGCAATATTTCTATAGATTTTTTATGACCGCAGCAGACTTCTATACTTCTGACAAAATCACAATATTTTCTCTGGCATGAATTGTAAATAATCACCAGAGATGAGATGATAACAGATGCCGTCTTCCCAGCCCTTCATGGCTCTGGCATGGCTCCTGCCGTGCAGATGGCCGTAATAGCAATGCTCCACGCCAAATTCATGCAGCACCGAGAGCATCAGCTCGTTGCGGCTGTTCCAGAAAATGGGCGGATAGTGCAGGAAGGCGATGGGCTTCAGCCCCTGCGATGCTGCCGCCTGCAAGCTCACTTTCAGGCGCTGCTGTTCTCTTGCCAGCACCTTGGCATCGCCCTGGATGGGTTCACCGGGCATCCCGGCTTCCGGCGGGATGTTCACCCAGCCCCGTGTGCCGCAGATGCCGTAGCCTTCGTAGGCATAGCAGTTGTTGTGCAAAATATGCAGCGTGGAAAAGCCGTTCTCCGTGAAGAAATCCGTCATCTTCTTCATGGAGTTCCACCAGTAGTCGTGGTTGCCTTTGAGGATGATCTTCGTGCCGGGGAGCGCATCGAGGAAGGCGAAATCCGCCTTTGCTTCCTGCAAGGTCATGCCCCAGGAGAGATCCCCCGCCAGGACGATGGTGTCCTCCGGGGCGATCGTGCGCCGCCAGTTTTCTTCGAGCAGCGCCTGATAATTCTCCCAGCCCTCGAAAATATCCATCGGCTTGTTCGGCACCCCGAACGACAGGTGGGTATCACCGAGTACGAATAACGCCATCAGCCTTCAATGCCCAGCTTTTTGAGCACATACGCCTCCATTGCCTCCTTGGCGATGACCTCGGAGAAGCGCACCGGCTTGTCCTTGAGGGCAGCCAGAGACGGCGGCACCGGCAGACCGGATACCTCGGCAAGACGGGCTACCTGTGCATACTCATCGGTGCCCTCCTGCACGCCCTCGATGGCATCGAGCACGCTGGCGCTGAACTTGTACGGGCTTGCGGTGGAAGCGATGATGGTGCGGGTCTTGTCGCCGGTCTTGGCGATATAGTCCAGATATACCTTGACAGCCACAGCCGTGTGGGTATCGAGTGTGTAGCCGTACTTTGCCTTGAAGTCGGCAATGGTCTTCTTGGTCTCGGCATCGTCACAGAAGCCGCCCACGAAGTCGGATGTGAGCTTTGCCTTGATCTCGTCAGTCACCTCATACTTGCCATCCTTTGCCAGCTTGCCGAACCAGTCACGGATCTGTGCATCGTCACCGCCGGTCAGGATGTAGAGCAGACGCTCGAGGTTGGAGGAGATCAGGATGTCCATCGACGGGGAAACCGTTGCATAGAAGTCACGGTTCCTGTCATAGACGCCGGTCTCGATGAAGTCGGTCAGTACCTTATTGATGTTGGAAGCGCAGATCAGCTTGCCGATCGGCACGCCCATGTTCTTGGCATAGTACGCAGCGAGGATGTTGCCGAAGTTGCCGGTCGGCACAACGACATTCACGGTCTCACCGAACTGAATGTCACCACGCTTTGCCATCTCAGCATAAGCGGAGACATAGTACACGATCTGGGGAGCAAGTCTGCCCCAGTTGATGGAGTTCGCGGAGGAGAACATCATGCCGTTTGCAGCCAGCTTTTCCTTGACAGCGGGATCGGTGAAGATCATCTTCACGCCGTTCTGGCAGTCGTCGAAGTTGCCGTCCAGTGCGCAGACACCGACGTTGGCACCCTCCTGCGTTGCCATCTGGCGCTTCTGCATGGAGGATACGCCGTGATCCGGATAGAATACCATGATCTCGGTGCCAGGAACGTCCTTGAAGCCCTCGAGGGCTGCCTTGCCGGTATCGCCGGAGGTTGCCACGAGGATGACGACCTTCTTGTCCTCGCCGTTCTTCTTCAGAGAAGTGGTCAGCAGGTACGGCAGGATCTGGAGCGCCATATCCTTGAAGGCGCAGGTCGGACCGTGCCAGAGCTCGAGGATCTGGGCATCACCGAAGGCACCGGTGAGCTCTGCGATGTTCTCGGTGTCGAAGTTGTTCGTGTTGTAGGCGCCGGAGGTGCAGTATGCGATCTCCTCGGCGGTGAAGTCGGTCAGGAACTTCCCGAATACCACATTCGCACGCTCACGATAGCTCATGTCGGCGAGCGCTTTCAGCTCGTCCATCGTGATCTGCGGGATGGACTCCGGGATGAACAGACCTCCGTCTGCGGAGATACCCTGTGCGATGGCGACCGCACTGGTCACATTCAGGCTGCTGTCTCTGGTACTTTTGTAGTTCATAACTACCACCCTTTCTGCCGGACGCTCCGGCAATGAAAAATTTGTATCATCAGGAAATGTCGCTCTCATCGAACGCATTTTCAAGATAATCGATGCTGATGATCTGCCCGCATTGGCAGATGACCTCCGCAATGTCATAGCGGAAGAAATAGTCCGCATCCCCGATGTCATGCTGCTCGCAGAAGCGATAGCCTGCACGGATGATACGGCGCTGTTTTGCCTTTCCCACGGCATCAAAGCCGCTTGCAAGGGAACCCGGCATCCGGGTCTTGACCTCGACAAAAGCGATGTCCTCCCTTTTCCGGGCGACAATGTCGAGCTCTGCCCCGCAGATGCGGAAATTCCTGCCGAGGATCTCATAGCCCCGCTCCGTCAGATAGCGGCAGACGGCTTCCTCGCCGAGGTTGCCGGTGTCAAGCTGGCGGCTCACAGGATCTTTTTCAGGAAGGACAGCCGGTGGATCGGACAGGGTCCGAACTCCCGCAACGCTGCCGTATGGGCGGCTGTGCCGTAGCCCTTGTGCTTCTCAAAGGCGTACTGCGGATAGAGCGCCGCCTGTTCAAGCATGTAGCGGTCTCTGGCAACTTTTGCCAGGATGGATGCCGCTGCGATGGATGCACTCGTGGCATCGCCCTTGACAACGGTCTCGCCGGGAACGCTCAGTGCCGGGAGCCGGTTGCCGTCCACCAGCACATAGTCCGGCGGGGTCTGCAATCCTGCGACCGCCCGCTGCATGGCGAGCATGGCAGCCTGTAGGATGTTCAGCTCCTCGATCTCGGCAACGGATGCCGTGGCGATGCAGAAGGCTGCGGCTTTTGCCTGTATCTCATCAAATAACGCCTCACGGCGCTTCTCGGAGAGCTTCTTGCTGTCGTCCAGTCCCACGATGCCGTGGTCTTCCCGAAGGATGACGGCGGCAGCATAGACATCGCCCGCAAGCGGTCCCCGGCCTGCCTCATCCACACCGCAGATCACACCGAACTGCGTGCGCATGGCAGTATCATAGTCCAGCATCGCCTGACGGCGGTGCAGTGTTGTCTCATTCATATTTCAATCCCTCGGTGGGCGCTCTAATGTGATGCGTCCGAGCTTGGCGCCACGGAAGTCATCGAGCACGGTGATCGCTGCACGCTCCGTGTTGACAACGCCGCCGGAGAGCAGCATCCCACGCTTCCTGCCGACCAGTTCGAGGAGCTTGTCGCCCTCTGTCTCGTCGGTTTCGAGCTTATAGCGGTCAAGCAGCGACTTCGGGTATTCCTTGTGCAGGTATTCGAGGAGGAGCATCGCCAGTGCTTCGATGTCGAGCACCTGATCCCGGATCGCTCCGGTGAAGGCAAGGCGCACGGCTGCCTCCTGGTCATCGAGCTTCGGCCAGAGCACGCCCGGCATATCGAGGAACTCGGTCTGCTCGTCCACCTTCACCCACTGCTTGTCACGGGTCACGCCCGGTCTGTCCTCGACCTTGGCACGCTTGGAGCCTGCCATCTTGTTGATGAAGGAGGACTTGCCCACATTCGGGATACCCACGATCATCAGACGGATCGGTCTGCCGACCATACCGGCCTTCCTGCGCTTTTCGAGCAGATCCGGCAGCAGCTCCTGCTTCACGGTCGGGATGAAATTCTTCATGCACTTGCCGGTGATGCAGTCAAGGGACATGGCAGGGATGCCCTGCTTCTTATAATATTGTACCCACTGCGCTGTCAGGTTCGGGTCGGCGATGTCCGCCTTGTTCAGCAGCACCATGTAGGGCTTGCTGTGCATCAGCTCCGTCAGCTGCGGGTTGCAGCTCGACAGCGGGATCCGGGCATCTAAGAGCGCCACCACGCCGTCCACAAGGGACAGATTGGCGGCGATCATGCGCTTTGTCTTGGTCATATGACCCGGGAACCAATGGATATTGCCGATCTGGATCTCCGGCATGGGTATCACCTCTTTCGTATCACAGGGAGTGCGGAGCCCGTGCTCGCAGGTGCCCCTCTGTCTTAACAACTTATTTCACAATGCCAAACTCACTGGAAGGCTTGATGCGCAGGATGACCTTGCCCTCGACATCATCGAGGGGGATCAGTCCGACATCGCCGTAGCGGCTGTCCTTGGAGACAGCTCGGTTGTCGCCCATCACAAAGACATAGCCCTCCGGAATGGTGATCGGGTATTCAAAGGCGGCATTGATCGCCGGCGCATTGGTCGGCGAGCTGATGTACGGCTCATTCAGTGCCGTGCCGTCACGGTAGACGATGCCGTTCTCGAAATCAATATCGAGCTGCTGACCGCCCACAGCGATCACACGCTTGACGATGACCTTGTGCAGACCCTCCGTGTGGTAGGGCTGGCTGTCCGAATCCCGGAGCAGCACCGCCTCCTTGGCGTCAATGATGACGATGTCACCGCACTGCGGGCTGAGATCGAGCGCATTGACCAGCAGCTGGTTGCCCGCCTGCAGGGTCGGCTTCATGGAATCGCCCTGCACTGCCGCAAAATGGAACACATAGATGCACAGCAGCACGATGCAGAACAGCGTCACCAGCGCATAATCCAGGATGTCCAGGCAGATGCCGATGATCTCATGCACTGCCCTTCTTCTGGAAAAACGTACATATTCCCGCATTTTTCACGTACCCCGTGCTTACTTGATGAAGCCGAAGGAGCCCTTCTCCTCATCGCTGCCCTCTTCGGGGGTCGCCGGGAGGTAGCGGAAGTAGGCTCTGCCCAGCACGTCCTCCTTGCTGACAAGACCAACTCTTGTGCTGCGGCTGTCCGTGGAATGGTTGCGGTTGTCGCCCATGACGAAGATATAGCCCTCCGGTACGACGATCGGGTAGGTGAACGCTCTGTCATCGGTATAGGTCAGCTCGTTGACATAGGGCTCGTTGAGCATGACGCCGTCTACATAGACCTCGCCCTTGTCGGAATTGACCTCGACCTTCTGACCGCTGACAGCGATCACACGCTTGATGATATTCTCATCGAGTCCCTTGGTCGGCACGATGTTGCCGTCCTCATCGAGGGTGTGTCCCTCATAGTTGTTGACTACGACGATGTCGCCCTGCTTCGGCTGATACAGCAGCCGGAACATCACCAGGCGGTCAGCATTGTGCAGCGTGGGCACCATCGAGCGTCCCTCGACTGTCACAGGCCGCATGAAATAGCCGAATATGAGCAGCACTGCAAACACGGAAACAAGCATCGTCTCAAGGATGTCGATGACGTCGTTGAACAGTGCCTTGCCGTCGATTTCGCCGTCGGGAGCGTCGCCGTCGGGTTCTCCGGCGGGCTGGGTCTCCTCGGTCGTTTCCTCAGCAGGCTTTTCCACAGTCTCTTCGACCGTCTCGACTGTCTCCTCCGTGGGATCCTGCTCCTCTGTCAGCTTCTTCTCTTCTTCCATCATGCTCAGTCCCTTCTTATATAATAGAGGCAGGCTTCACGCCCCGCCTTTCAGTGTGCGTATAGCAAAAAAGGGACTTGCGTCCCTCCTCCGCAGTACTCCTGCAAAAACAGCACGGGGCTGTCTTTGCAGTGTAGCAGCATTTTAGAATGCAATTGCCCGGGTCTTGCGTCCAGGCGGAACGGCTCTTACAGCAGCTCCTTGACCTTGGCAGCCTTGCCGACTCTGTCACGCAGATAGTAGAGCTTTGCTCTGCGTACCTTACCGTGTCTTATGAGCTCGACCTTGTCAACAGCGGGGCTGTGCAGCGGGAAAACACGCTCGATACCGCAGCCGTGAGCGACACGTCTTACGGTAAAGGTCTCGCTGATGCCGCCGTGCTTCTTGGCGATGACAGTACCCTCGAAGATCTGGATACGGCTCTTGTCACCCTCCTTGATACGAACGTGAACCTTGACGGTATCACCGATCTGTACCTGGGGAGCATTCTCCTTCATGCTTGCGTTGCTGATCGTCTTCAGTGCATCCATTGTAACTACCTCCTGTAATTTCCGATACTTCATACACGCCGCCCGCCGCTGTGCATTCAGCATTACGCACAGGGCTGCCGAGCCGCTCCCCCATCCCGGGTGTCTTACTGACCGGAGCCGGCACACGTCAGAGGATCTACCGATTTAATGTCTTTTGACAGGACCTGCCTGTCGCTTTGGCATTAACGCTCATCAGGGCATAGAAATACCCTGACGGTCTCAAATGCATTTTATATCATACCATATTTCACAGAAAAAAGCAAGCCCTTTCAGGAAAAAACTTCTCCATTCACGCAAAAAATCGTGATTCTGCACACATTCTTTACCTGTACAGGCGCTTCTGCGAACGCAGACAGGGCATCTGTCACAACACTGACGTTCAGATTGCCCTCGTTCCCCGCCGGGAGCCGGAGCGTCAGCCGGATGCCGTCCGGGATGGGCTCGGCGGCTTCGCAGGTGATCTGCGGGCGGATGTCCACGGTCTTCATGCCCTTCTTGGTCTTCTTTTCCACAAGGATCTCGGGCTGTATCAAAAACCTCTCCCACACGGCGGGCAGGTCATCGCCGGCAAGCTCCACGGTATAGACGGCACTGCCGATGTCCTGGGTCACGTTCTTCGGCTCACGCACCTGTGTGGCATGGAGCCCCACGGGAAGGGCGGCATTCAGGCGCTCCAATATCTCCTCCTCCGGCACCTCCTCGGTCAGACGGATGTCCATCATCTCGCAGAGGCTCTCCGCTCCGAGGGACAGCGCCAGCGGGAACATGAGGTACATGTGCGGGTGGAAGCCCTCGGTGTACCATGCCGGGAGCCCGGAACGGCGGATCGAGCGGATCATGCAGCGGTTCAGGTCAAGATGCGAGATATAGCGCATCAGACCGGTCTTTTCAAATACGATGCGGTAGTCCTTCATGCCGTCACCTCCGGAAAACACGCCCGTCCGAGGCATTTGTTGGCGCCGCAGCCGGAGCATTTCTCACGGCAGGGCGGGGTCGGGATGCCGGCGTGCGCCTTCTCATTCTCCCGGATGAGGAACGCCTTGCTGACCATGTAGTCGATGTGATCCCAGGGCATCACCTCGTCATACGGACGGGTGCGGTTGGCATAGAATGCCGGATCCAAGCCGTTTTTCTCAAACGCCGCATACCAGCGCTCCGCCTTGAAGAACTCATCCCAGCTGTCGAGCCGTCCGCCGTCCTTCCACACATCATAGAGCACCGCCCCGAGCCGTCTGTCGCCGCGGGCAAGGGCGGCTTCCATCTGGCTGATGTCGGAGATGTGCATACTCGCCTTGATCTTCTTGGACTTGATGGCACGGCGCAGGACGTCCTGTTTGCGCAGGATCTCCGCCTTTTCTGCCTGCGGTTCAAACTCGAAGGGCGTGAAGGGCTTGGGGACAAAGGTCGCTGTGGAAATGCTGACCTGGAGCTTGCCCTTGGCACGGTCGGGCATGTCGTAGAAGAGGTTGACGACCTTCTGGGCGGTGTCTGCGATGCCGATAATGTCCTCATCCGTCTCAGTCGGCAGACCCATCATGAAGTAGAGCTTCACGGTCGTATAGCCGCCCTCGAAGGCGATCCGGCAGGTGCGCATGAGCTCGTCCTCGGTGACATTCTTGTTGATGACATCCCGGAGGCGCTGGGTGCCTGCTTCGGGGGCAAAGGTCAGACCGCTCTTGCGGACGGTCGTGATCTTGTCGAGCACGGACTTGGAGAAATTATCCACACGCAAGGACGGGAGCGAGAGGTTGATATGTCTGTCTGCGGTATATTCCAGAAGCTGGTCGAGCACGGCTTCGATCTGGGAATGGTCGGAGGTGGAGAGCGAAGAAAGGCTCAGCTCGTCATAGCCGGAGTTGTCGCAGAGCGCCTTGCCCTGTGCGCAGATGGTATCGGCGGATTTCTCCCGGAAGGGGCGGTACAGGAAGCCCGCCTGACAGAAGCGGCAGCCACGGATGCAGCCACGGAGCACCTCGACCGATACACGGTCATGCACGATCTCGATGAACGGCACAACGACCTGCTTCGGGTAATAGGACTTGTCCATGTCGGTCATGACGCGCTTGGTGACGATCGCCGGAGCGCCGTCCTTCGGTGTGACAGCCTGCACGGTGCCGTCCTCATGATATGTCACATCATAGAGTGACGGCACATAGATGCCCGGGAGCTTTGCCGCCGCCCGGAGGAACTCGGAGCGGGTGGCACCGGCATCCCGCATCTCCTTGTAGAGATCCATGAGCTCGAGGTTGACCTCCTCGCCCTCGCCGAGGATGAACAGGTCGAAGAAGTCCGCCAGGGGCTCCGGGTTGCAGCAGCAGGGGCCGCCTGCCACGACCATCGGGGCGATGTGCTCTCCCCTGTCGCACTGGCGGACGGGGATGTGTGCCATGTCGAGCATGTGGAGGATGGTCGTGAACGACATCTCATATTGCAGGGTGAAGCCGACAAAATCGAACTCGCCCACCGGATCCATGCTTTCGAGCGCATAGAGCGGGATGCCCTCACGCTGCATGACCTCCTCCATATCCTGCCACGGCGCAAACACCCGCTCACACCAGTAGTTCTCCCGCTCGTTGATGAGGGAGTAGAGGATCTTCATCCCGAGGTGGGACATGCCCACATCATAGATGTCCGGGAAACAGAACGCAAAACGGACGTCCACTTTCGACTTGTCCTTCACGATCTGCCCGACCTCGCCCCCGCAGTAGCGGGATGGGCGCTGCACCTCAAGGAGGTGGCGTTCGATCTGTTCTTTCAGCATGGGGCATGAACTCCTTTAGTAATAGCGTTGCTATCATTGTAGCATAAATTGGGGGGTTTGTCAATGCGGGGGCTTTCGGCGGGCTGTTCGCCCGCTTAGGGAGGGCTGCTCGCCCTCCCTAAACCCTCCCCGGCAGGAGGCTGAGCCCCCTGCACCCGCATCTTTGCGTGAAGAGAGAGCTCGCTGCACTGTTGTCTGAAACACCGGAGAACTGCATTGGAGCAGCTTTAGCTGCGATGGAAATGAATGCACAGCAATGCCCCCTTCGGCGTAAGCCGTTGGGGGCATGCGGTCATGTCATTGTATGCGCTTTCGATCTGCGAAGCATCCTGCCAGCGCGGGCTCCGCGCGGGGGCAAGCGGTTGTGGATCAGTTGTTCAGGATCAGTCGCTTCATAAGACCCATATCAAACACATCCACCACGCCGTTCATATCGACGTCGGCGGCTGCCATCTGGGCGGAGGTGAGGGAGGTCTTGTTGTGGATGTACTTCTGGAGCAGGATCAGGTCGAGGATGCTGACTGCACCGTCTGCATTGATGTCGCCGGTGAGGGTCGCTTCCGCCAGGTTGTCGAAATCGAGCCAGAGCTGTACATACTTGCTGTCCGGGGCGTAGGTCGGGGAATTCGTGTTCTGGGAGGCAAGCTCCGAGGCGGTGAGCGCCTTGCTGTAGACTCTGACCTCGTAGAAATCCGCTTCGGACTTTCTGCCGGTATCCGGACATGCGCCGATCGTGAGCGGATAGCCGGACGCTGCCACGCCTGCGGTGGTGCCGACCGCCTGTTCACCGAGCATCTTGCCGTCGGCATAGACACGCAGCATATTGGCTTCTGCATCATAGATGCCTGCCACCTGGTGCTTGCTGCCGATCCAGCCGGAGCCGGTGTTCATCTCGCAGTAGAGCGAACGCCATGCGCCGCCTGCATAGACGAAGAAGTCGAGCGAATTGTTGCGGGTGCGCAGGGCAAAGGCATTGTCACCCTTGCCGACAAACATGTTGAATTCCGGATTGCCGGTCGGTACCACATTCACCTCAACGGTGAAGGAGTTGTTGCCGGAGATGCTCTTGTCGAGATTGGAGCCCTGCGGGACGGAGAGCGAACCGCTGATGGAGTTGCCGGCAGAGGATTCCTTGTAGGACGCGCTGCCGCCGGGAACAGTCAGGCCGTTCTGGCTCTTGTCCTGGAAGCTCACGCCGTCCGAGCGGAGCTTGGCGACCTGTGCGGTGCGCTGTTCATCGGAGCCGGTGCTCGGCATGAGCGTGAATCCCCAGTGATACGTGTGATTCGTGGGCAGACGGTACTTGTTCAGCGTTGCGGGGCCGCAGGTCGCCGAGCCGGTGCCCATTGAGCCGTAGTCGATGCTGAGCACGGTCTTTTCACGGGGGCTGAGCTTGTAGGGATGGTCTGCTGCCTGTAAGTCGCCCGGCAGGAAGTGCAGTGCGGAGGCTTCGATCGTGCTGTCCGCTGCAACGAGGAGCGCACTGGAATTCTGGGGATTCTGCACGCTGATCCACTTGACGTCGGTCAGGTTGCCGCAGTCATCCGCCTTCATATACGGGAAGAACATGCCGGAGACGGTATTCGTCCAGATGCCCTGTCTGCCGCAGGTCTTGCGGTCATTGAAGGTCTCGACCGGGCCGTTTCCGTACCAGCTCACCTGCTCGGCGCCTGCCGGGAGGGTCATGACGGTGCCGACACGCAGGAAGTTGCCCAGGCCTGACTTTGTGGCATCCACATCCACATCCATGTGGACATAGCCGTTCGGAGAAACGGTGTAGGTGATGGTCACGGAGGTATTGCCGGCATTCGGGAGATTCAGGTGCGATACGATGATCTTCTTCCCGTCTGCGCCGTCCTTGACGTCAATGCCCTTGACCTCGATCTTGTCGGCGGCCTTCTCCCATGCGCTGTCGAAGGAGCCCTTTGCGCCCCAGCCGGTGTCATTTTCCACATTGCCGCGCCAGAAATTCGGGCGGGGGCCGTTGTCGATGAGCGTTTCGCCCTTATAGGTGTAGGACTTGAGCAGGCCGGTGCTCTTGTCGATGCCGAAGCTGAAATCCTTGCCGACCGGCACATACATATCGGAATGATCCACGACCTCAAGCGTGGAATCGCCCATCGGTGTCCGTGCGGTGCCGCCGCCCGGGTTGGCGAGGCTGATCTGTCCCCAGGACAGCTCGGTGCCTGCCGGGAGCAGGTCGGTCGCCGTCTTCGTGCTGACGGAGAGATCGAGGATGAACTCATCGCCGGAGAGGGAGGCTGCCGGAACGCTGAACGGTACGGAGATCGTGCCTCTGGTCAGCGGGGCAACGTCCGGGTTCTTCACGGTGCCGCTCTGGATGGCCACGCCGTTTTTCAGGAGCGACCAGGTCACCTCATATTCATTCAGATTGCGGAAATTGTTCTCGTTATAGACCGAAACTTCGCCCTTTGCAAGCTGGGAAGCATCGGCGGAGAACCAGAAGTTCTGGTACTGGTACTTGACCTCCTGGAGCTCGGGCTGCGGGGTTCTGTCCGGGGAGATCAGGCCGTTCTCGCAGAAGCTGCCGTCATTCGGACGGTCACCCCAGTCGCCGCCGTAGGCAAAGTACTTGCCCGGCGAACGGTCTGCATAGAGATTCTTGTGGGCATCGTCTGCGGCGTAGTAATCCCAGCCGCCGTTCGGGACGCTGACCGCTCTGGACTGATCGACCCAGTCCCAGATGAAGCCGCCGAGCATGTTGTCGGAGGAGCGGATCACATCCCAGTATTCCTTCAGGCCGCCCACGGAATTGCCCATGGCGTGGTCATATTCGCACATGACATAGGGCATCTTGCCGTCGCCCCGGTTATAGCCGATGACATCCTGGCCGGGGTACATATCCGAGCCCATGTCCACGCCCATCTTGAAATGCTGTCCCTCGCTGTGGACGGGGCGGGAGAGGTCGTGCTTCTTGAAGTACCAGATCATGTCACGGAACAGGCCGCCGGCGGCATTCGGGTCGGTGGAGTAGGTCATCTCGTTGCCGATCGACCATGCCACGATGGACGGATTGTTCTTCAGACGCTCGAAGGCTGTCTCGGTACGATCCATGCCCAGCTCATAGAACAGCGCCTTTTCGCTGTTGTGGTCATCGCCCTGGAGGGCATGGCACTCCATATTGGTCTCCGCCATGACGTACATGCCGTACTTGTTGCACAGCCAGTAGAGATAGCTGTCATTGCTGTAGTGGGAGGTACGGATGGCGTTGACGTTGTTCTGCTGCATGAGCCGCACATCCTCAGCCATCGTTTCCTGCGGGACGGCCTTGCCGTGGAACGGGTCGGTGTCGTGGCGGTTCACGCCCTTGAGGAGGAGGCGCTTGCCGTTGATGGTCATGACCTGCCAGCGCTGTGTCGTCACGCCGTAGGAGCCGTTGACCTCGGTGCGGGTGAAGCCGACCTCCCGGAAGCCGAGCTGCGTGGAAATGGTCTCCTGCACGGCGCCCTTGTCATCCAGCAAAGTCAGGACGAGGGCGTAGATGTTCGGCGTCTCGGCAGACCAGAGCTTCGGTGCCTTGACGGTCGTCTCGATGGTGGCATCGGTGCCTGACCAGGAATCCATGCCCCGGATGGGCGTTGCCGCGCCCTGGAGGATCTGGTTGCCGTCCTCGTCATATGCCTCGGCACGGACAGACCAGCCGCTGACATTGGTGGCTGTCGTGTTGAAGAGCTCGGTGTTGATGGTGAGCGTTGCATCGGTGTAGCTGCCGTCGAGCTCGGTGTTGACGGTATAGTCGGTGATCATGACGGGCGATGCACTCACGAGGAAGACATCCCGGAAGATGCCGCCGTCATAGATCATGTCCTGGCCTTCAAACCAGGTGCCGTCGCAGAACTTGTGTACCTCGACAGCCAGCGTATTCTCGCCGTCCTTGAGGTAGTCCGTCACGTCAAAGCGGTGCGGGCTGAACGTATCCTCGCTGTAGCCGACAGCCTTGCCGTTGATCCATACATAATAGGCGGATTCCACGCCGTCGAACTGGATGTAGACCCGCCGTCCGTTGTCCTTCATGCCCTTGTCGAGGGTGAAGGTCTTGCGGTAGAGGCCGACCGGGTTGTAGTTGGTCGGTGCAGTCGGTGCCGGCACATAGCCGTCATACTTCGACTGCCACGGCATCACGACATTGCAGTAGATCGGGAAGTCAAAGCCCTGTGACGTCCAGCTGTCCGGCATGGATACGCTCTTCCAGCCGTCGCCGCTGCTGGGCGTAAAGCCCGGATTCATGAAGCCGGAATTGCGGATGCCGGATGCCTGCTGGTCATTCTGTACGACCCGCAGATCCCAGTTGCCGCCGCCCCGGGTGAGCATCTGGACATAGTCCGAATCCTCGCGGGCGTTGTAGTCCCAGACGGCATTGACGGCCGCCTCGGTGCTCTGGTAGGGCAGCGGATTGCACGTCGCCGGTGTCCGGTTCACGGCAAAGACATCCTCTGTGCCGTTCTTGCCCGTCCACTCCTGATGCGTGAAGCTCACGTCCGCCGCATGGATCTCCGGCAATGCCATCCCCTGCATCGCCGTGCCTGCCAGCAGTACGGAAAGTACTGTGGCAAGGATCTTTTTCGTTCGTCTCATTCTGGTATTCCCCCTTGTATATCTGTATGATGTTTCGGATACATTCCCCATATGCGTACTTGTAATATTTCTCCAATATAATCTTAACAAATTGTTCGTATTTATGCAACTGCTATAGTGCAGATTTGGTGGATTTTATGATGATATATACGGACACTGGGGCGGTGGTTGTATTGTGAATGTATTGTCAAAGGGGAGGAGCACTCACTCACCTCACTAACAATGAGTGAGTGAGTGAGTGCTTTAGCATGGCAGGGGTTCAAAATCTGCCGGGGTCAGCCCTTCAAATTCCTCCGGCAAGGAAGATTCCTCCTCCGGCAGGGCGAGATAGTGCGAATTCTTTTCCCGGATGCGCTTGATAGAAAGCTGTCCAATGGCGCGTTGGAGCGTTGCTTTGGAAATGCCCTGCGCCTTTGCAGCCTCTTCGACCTCTCTGACAGGCTTCCTGCCATCGGCAAGGAAATCCTGCAAAAACTCTGCTGCCCTGTCACGGGGCAGAACACGCGATTCACCGTCGATCAGACGCTGGAGGTCAATGCTCTGTTCCCCGAGATAGTTCAGCGGTCCCCGTTCCGTCCGCTCAAACCCGACAACGGGTCCTACCGGGGCAAGGCTCGACTTGACCTGCCCCATAAAGAGCATCCCGGGATCCTTCGGGTTCTTGGCAACCAGCAGCACACTTCGGGCTGCGGCGGTGATGTCGATGGAGCCAAGCCCCTTGTACATGGCTTTCAGGCCGGTCATCTTGTTCATGTGACCGATGAGGAGCACGGCAGTTCCGTACCGCTCCGCCAGCTCTGCCACATGGCTGAGCACAGGTCTGACCTCGTTGGCTCTGTGCATATCCACATTCGAGCCGAGATAGGCCTGCAACGGGTCAATGATCAGCAGGTCGGGGCTGTAGACTTCCAGTGCCTGTGCAAGACGATCATCGGTCAGTGACAGCGGCATGAGCCCCTCGCGGATATTGTTGATGCGCGACATGTCGGCACCCGACCGGAGCAGCCGCGGAACGATCGTATCACCCATACCGTCCTCGGCTGTCTGGATCATGACAGTTCCGGCAAGGGTCTTTCCCGTTCCGCCGAACATGAATCCTCTTGTGACCAGCGCGGCGAGCTGCAAGGCCAGCGTGGTCTTGCCCTCTCCCGGATCGCCCTGCATGATGGTGATCTTCCCTCTGGGAATGTACGGATACCAGAGCCAGTCCACCTCCTGCGGCTGGATGTGTTTCAGACAAACGACGTTCTGTTCAACGGCTGCGACTTCTTCTCTTGTCATACGCTACCTCCTGTGGGCTATGGCGAATTGCTTTCACCCATAGGCGCAAAACCGGTGATTTTTGCACGTCAGTGTGCAAATTTCCGGGAGATTAGAGATTATAGATCAGTTATAAGACAATCAGTTCAAGCACTCACTCACTCACTCATTGTTCGTGAGGTGAGTGAGTGCTCCTCCCCTTTGACAATACATTCACAATACAACCACCGCCCCGGTGTCCGTATATATCATCATAAAATCCACCAAATCTGCACTATAGCAGTTGCATAAATACGAACAATTTGTTAAGATTAAATTGGTAAATTATACAAATGCCTGCCATCGAGAGAAAAAAGATGCAGGTGCAGGACGGTCACCGTCCTGCCGATGGGGGTTTAGGGGGGCGAGGAGCCCCCCTGAGTCGGCGACAGCCGACCGAAAACTATATACAAGGGGGATCCATCATGAAACGAACACACAGATTACTCGCCGGTCTGACCGGGCTTGCACTGGCGGCATCTATGGGGGCGCTGCTGCCGGTATCGACGGCGGCGGCGGAGATCGCATTCTATGTCTCGCCGGACGGTTCCGCGAACGGCTCCGGTACGCTCTCCGATCCGTTCGGGTCGCTCACTGCCGCCAAAAATGCGGCGAGGGAGTATTCCGGCGACGTGACGATCTATCTGCGGGGCGGCGACTATCGTCTGACCGAGCCGGTCGTCTTCACACCCGAGGACTCCGGGCATGGCGGCGTTGTCACCTACAAGGCATATGAGGACGAGACGCCGGTCATCTCCGGTGCCGTCAAGGTCACGGGCTGGCAGCAGGCGGATAACGGGCTCTGGAAGGCGCCCCTCGACCGTGACACCAAGCTCCGCTCCTTCTATGTCGGCGACCATCGTGCCAATATGGGCAGCATCTCCGTGCAGGGGCAGGGCGGCTACGGTCAGTACGGCATCAGCAAAGGTCAGGCGGACTGGGCATGGGATTCCGGCACCAAGAGCGACGGTGTTGCCTATAACATCGGGGATTTCCCACGCATCACCTCCGATTATGATGACCTCGAGATCGTCAACGGCACCACCTGGAACGAGAACATCGTCTGCACCCGTGACATCAAGGCGGACGGCAATTCCCTCATTTTGCTCATGCAGCAGCCCTACGGCGCCATCGCCCAGACACCCGGCTGGGGCGCAGGCTTCTCCTGCAACAGCTGGCATACCATCTACAATGCCCTTGAATTTGTCAAGAACCCGGGCGAGTTCTTCTTCGACAAATCGAACCACATCGTCTACTACTATCCGCTCCCGGGCGAGGATATGAGCACCATTGATGCAGAAGCGCCCGTGGCAGACAAGCTCATCGTCATCGCCGGTGAATCGACCGACAAGCGTGTGGAGAACATCGCCTTTGACGGCATCACCTTTGCCTATACGGATTACCAGCTCACCGACGTGGCAGGCTCCCACGGCAAGACCACCTGCCAGGCAGCGCAGACCTATACGGCGTTTGCGGATTCCAACTGGCATAAGTATAAGTATGAGATGGCGGATACTTTGCCGGCTGCCGTGCATATCACCAATGCGAGCAACATCGCCGTCCGCAACAGCGTTGTCAAGCACACCGGCGCCGACGGCATCTCCATGACCAATGACGTTGTGGATTCCGAGATCACCGGCAACTATATCACCGACATCACCTCCTCCGGTATCACCATCGGACATCCGCAGCACATCTACATCGGCGATGCCTCCTGGGACAACCACGAGAAGTTCGCCAAGGGTGTCGAGGGCGTGTGCTCGGGCGTGACCGTTTCGCAGAACATGCTCTATGACATCTCCGTGGTACACGGCTTCGGCGGCTGCGCTGCCATCACGACCTATTACGGCGACCATATCCACATTTTGCATAATACGATAGAGAAAACTGCCTACAACGGCATCCACCTCGGCTGGGGCTGGTGCAATTTCAAGGACAGCACGACATGCCACGACAACCAGATCTGCTACAACCGTGTCATCGGCAGCCTGAACCGTCTGCATGACTCCGGCGGTATCTACACCATCGGACAGATGCCCGGCACGATCATCAACGAGAACTACATCCAGGGCATCCCGGCAGGCAGACCCGGCGCTCCGACCTATGGTCTGCACAATGACGAGGGTACGGCATGGATCGAGGAGAATGACAACATTCTGGAGATCGACCCGAATGTCACCTACACGATCAACTGCGAGGACTACGGTCAGAAGCATCACCTGAACATCGCCCGCACCTATGCGACCGTCAACAAGATGGGCATTGACCCGCCCGACAGCAAGATCGACCGTCCGATCGTGGTCTCTGACAATGTATGGCCGTTCACGCAGTACAAGTTCTGCCTGAACTCCGGCGTGGAGGATGCCTACAGGGATCTTGTTCCGGGATGGCTCACCCCGGCGGCGGACTATGTCTTCCCGGCAAGCTGCCAGACGACCTGCGGCAGCAAGCTCCCCATCCGCAAAGCCGGGAACACCGTCTGGATCGCTCCGGATGATACCACGACCTTCAAGGCAGGTGCGACCATGACCAAGGCCGCTGCCAATGCCACCACCATCAAGACCCCCGAGACCGAGGGCGAGTACCGCATCTATGTGGTCGATGCTTCCGGCAAGGTACTGAGCAAGTCCCGGCATCTCCTGCGGCTGAGCGGTTCTTCGGCAGGCATCGAAGCGGAGAGCTTTGACTACCAGTCCGGCATTGACCTCGAGAACTGCTCCGAGGGCGGCACGGATGTCGCCTACATCGAGAACGGCGATTACATCGGCTTCAAGGGCATCGACCTGACCGGCGGCGAGAGCATCGACTTCCGCATCGGCTCCAACGGTGCAACAGCAGCGCTCGAGGTACACATCGACAAGCCGGACGGCACGCTCATCGGCAAGATGGATGTCAAGGGCACCGGCGGCTGGCAGAAGTGGGAGACCCAGAACTGCCCGATCGAAGCGACCTCCGGCGTGCATGACCTGTACTTCATCTTCACCGGCGATGAGGGCTATCTGTACAACCTCAACTGGTGGAAGCTGAACGCTGTCGAGGTTCCACCTGTACTCGGCGACCTCAACGGCGATGACACCGTGGACATCTTCGACCTCGCCCTCCTGAAGAAGGCAGTCCTCACCGGCGAGACCGACTACTTCCGCAATGCGGATGTGGATGGTGACGGCGAGCTGACCACCCTCGATGTGGTGGCACATACCAAGTTTATCCACAAGCTGATTACAGCTTTCCCGGCATCTGAATGATCCCACAAGACATAGCAATGCCCCCTGAGCGGTCAAACTCAGGGGGCTTTCTCTTTGCTATCTGCATCTCTCTTTTCAAAGAGAGATGGGCTATATGCCTGCGAAGTCGAAGTGGAACACGATCCGCATGACGATCAGACCGATCGCCACCGCTAACATGATGAGCGCCAGCACCAGCTCTTCCTGTTTGGAGAGCTGCCGGGGTGCAGGCTTTGCGGGCTTTGGCGGGGGCGGCGGATCATTCCGGAGGGGGACTTTCTTCTCCTCGATGATGAGGGGGGAGTTGTTGTCGTTGAGCCGGATGGGCTCATTGTTGTCACGTAGATCCATACTATGCACCTTCTATCAGGCTCGTCAGATCCGTCATCTCCGACACCTGCTTGAAGCGGATGCTCACCATATCGAGCCCGTTCTGTGCGAAATAGAGCCGCATCGCCGAGTACTTGGAGAACATCGGCACACGGTTGGTGAAGCTCACAGGTTCGCCGTTCGTGCCGTTCCATGTGAAGGTGCCGCTTGCCGTGCCCATCGCATAGAGGGTCACTGCCATCTGTGCCAGCTCGCCCGCTGTGGAGGATGCCGTCACAGTGACCTCGAACCAGCCCGGTGTCAGGACATTCAGCCCGAAGACATAGCTCCTGCCACGCTCGGACTTCACCCCGGTCAGATCGAGCGTGAAGTCCCGCACCACATCGTAGAAGATGACCTCGGCGTTGGCGTCGTTCTCGTCATCGGGGCGGTTCGTGATGACAGCCGCCGTGTCGATGCCGCAGAGCCGCTCCATTGCCTTTGTCCCGAGCAGGAAATTGCACACGTTCATCGCCGTGCGCTGGAGCTCGCCACGGGTCACACGCCCGTCCGAGAGCGCCTGCATCAGGTCATCGCCGTTGGCTTCGGTACACTCCGCACAGACCATGTAGACATCGTTCTGCGCCCGTACCATTGCCGAGAGCAGCTTCTTGTCCGGCTTGCCGCCACGCTCGTTGATGTTCGCCCACCAGTCGGTCATGAGGAAGCCAGAAAAGCCCCATTCCTTGCGGATAATCTGTGTACACAGATCATAGTTGCCCGCCGTCCAGAGCCCGTTCACGGAGCCGTAGGTCGTCATGATCGAGTCGGCGCCGCCCTCCTTCACAGCGATCTCAAAGCCCCGCAGATAGATCTCCCGCAGCGCACGCTCCGAAACTACCGCATCGAGGAAATGCCGGTTCGTCTCCTGGTTGTTGCCGCAGCAGTGCTTGACCGTGCCGGTGACGCCTGCCTTGTGCAGACCCCGCAGCTCGGCAGCTGCCATCTTGCCGGTGAGGAGCGGATCCTCGGAGAAGTACTCGAAATTGCGCCCGTTGAGCGGATGCCGGTGGATGTTCATGCCCGGTCCGAGCAGACAGTCCACATGGTTCGACGTCATCTCCAGACCCATCAGATAGAACAGCTCCTCGAGCAGTTCCTGGTTGAAGGTCGCCGCCAGGAGCGTCCCGTTCGGCAGGCTGAATGCCTTGGTGCCGCAGTCGAGCCGCATACCGGAGGGACCGTCCGAGCAGCAAGCCGCCGGGATGCCGTAGCTTACCAGCTCATCCGTCACGCCGCCGAATGCCGATGCCGTGCCCGCTGTCACCCTCGGGCTGCCCATGCCCTCACCTCTTGCAAGGCTGCACAGTGCAGCGTCCGGGAGCTGTGCCACGAACTGTCCGAGCGTACAGCTGCCGTCCTTCACATCCCGCAGGACATAGCGCTTGCCGTCAGACCGGAGCTCCTCCGGGAGCGCATCGAGCCTGCGCTGTTTCTCATCGAAGGCAAGGAGCGGGACATCCTCCCACCCGATCTGATAGCTGTCGCCGTCCTTCACGGGCTTCATCCGCTGAAATGCCTGCACCGGCGCCATCGCCTGCTGACATTTCTCACATGCCATATCATCGACCACGAGGATCATCGCAGGCACCGCATGACGCACATCCGACCCGGCGAAGAACCGGTAGCCGCCCTCCTCCTGCACATAGCAAAAGCGATGCCCGGTCGCACCGGAATCGTCATAGCTCCACGGCACTTCGAGCGCCAGCCGGAGCGTCTGCTTCTCACCCGGAGCAAGCGTTTTCGTCTTGGCAAATGAGATGAGCACCCGTGCCGGATTGCCCAGCACGCCCTGTGTCGGCTCACAGTAGAGCTGCACGACCTCCTTGCCGGGACGGTCGCCGGTGTTTTCCACCTCCACATTCAGATAGACCTTGGCATCCGAGCGGTCGATCTCATAGTCACCGGGCGTAATGGAGAAGGTCGTATAGCTCAGACCAAAGCCGAAGGGATAGCGGACTTTCTCCTTTGCAAATGTCTCAAAATAGCGATACCCGACATAAATATCCTCGGCATAGCGGTTGCAGTCCCTGTCGCCGAAGTACGCATCCGAGGGATAGTCCTTCACGGAATAGGCGATCGTGTCCGGGAGCTTGCCGGAGGGCGATACCTTGCCCGTGAGCACCTGTGCCGTGCCGGTGCCGCCGGTCATGCCGCCCTGCCATACATAGAGGACAGCGTCCGGGCTGTAGTCATCCACAAAGCCCATGTCCATGATATTCCCGACATTCAGCAGCACGATGACCCGCTCAAAATGCGCACGAGTGAGCCGGAGCATGTCCCGCTCCCCCGCTGTCAGGAGGTAAGAGCCCCCGCCCGCATGGTTGTCCTGCTCCTCGCCGGCAGTCCGTCCGATGATGACGATCGCCGTCTTGCAGGACGAAGCCGTCTCCTGCACAAGCGCCTCATCGAGGGGCATCTCCTCCTGTGCCCAGGGCTCTGCGCCCCAGCCGTGTCCGAGGTCGAACGGATGCGCCTCGTCCCATGCCTTGTAGACCGAGAGCAGCTTCTCGTTGACGGGGACACCCGCTTCGAGGAGCCCGTCGAGGATGCTTGTCACTTTGGCGACATTGACCATGCCGCCGGAGCCGGTGCCGGATTTATAGTAATGCAGCTGGATGCGTCCGAAGACAGCGACCTCCTCGTCCTTCCGGAGGGGGAGCGCCCGGTTCTCATTGCGCACCATGACGATGCCCTCAGCGACCGCTTCGGCAGCCTTTGCGAGGTATTCGTTCCAGTCAAGGGTAGGTTTCTGGTTCATAGATCTGTCACTCCATTCATTGCGGAATTTGGATATGGTATAAGTATACCATAATTCAGAACAGAATGCAAGTATATTTTGTTAAAACTGTTTTGGCACAGAGACCATCTCTCTTATCCAAGAGAGAGATGCCGATCACATAGAGAAAGCCCCCTGAGTCTGATCGCTCAGGGGGCAACGAAGTGTAGTATCCATTTGTGAAACAGCTACTGGCGGGGACTCCCCGTAGCGATCACAAAAGGTTCAGAATAGCCAATATCTCCGACCGCAAACGAATCGATCAGCGGATCATCCGGGAAAACAGGTTTCGGCGCTCCATATGCCTTCATAAACAGATGGTTTTCCGCATCCAGCATATAATAATAATACCCGAAATGCGACCGGAGCATTTTCTCCTTTCCGTCAGCGCCGAAGATGGGCTCACCGTGTCCGGTAATGCTTTCCACCGTACCGTCTTTGCGTGCAATGACGATCTCTTCGCATTCAGACCCGCTGATACAGGCATCTGTGACATCATGGCAGGCAGCCAATCGTTCTGTGACATCTCCATTCGGTCCTTTGCGAAGACCATGACCGGCACACAGCATCTGTCCGTCGTGCGTGATGCCAATGATCGAACACTGCATTCCGACAACGATCCGTCTGACATTCCGCCATGAAAGCACATCACGATAGTCCTCCTCGCCGTTACGTTCCAATGCGGCATAGTGTACCCTTCCATCGTCTGTCAGAGCAAAAAACGCATCAGAAACAGCTACCTGCACGATATGCTTCCAGGACTTGATCTTGTTATTGACGATCTCAAACGGGATCTGGTTCCGCAGACTGATTGCGTTTCGTGTCGGCTTTTTGGCGATCAGGCAGGTGCCGTCACTGACAAGTCCGATCGCCAGACCGGGGAACCACGCACTCAGTGCGATCTCCTGGATCCTTGTCCAATAGATCACCGCTGCGGCATTCCTCGGATGCCTGATCTTTTGCAGCGTCCTTCCGTCCTCCGTGACAGCCATGATGCAGTCTGTTCCTGCAAACACCTTTTTGATCGGCTGATTGAGCCAGTCATCCATATCAAACCCGATGTTATCGGTATAGATCAGTTTCTTCATAGCGCTCACTTCTCCATTTTCTTACGCCGTACCGTCAGCCCCATACCCAGCAGGCTGACAGCACCCATCCCGAACCAGAGGCCGAGGGGGCTCTTGTCGCCGGTGTCGGCGGCAGCGCCGGTCTTGGAGTTGGTCTTGGAACCGGTCTGGGAGGTCGTGCCGCCCCTGCCGGTGCTGTAGGTGTTCCTGTCAGGCGGAGTCGCGGTGCTGCCCTTGGCGGGGATCGTCACAATGATGGACTGCTCCTGGAACAGCTCCTCATTCTCGAACTGTGCGATCAGGTACTTCGAGCCGTCCTCCGTGGCAGTGGCACGCTTGATGATCTTGGAGAAGGTGTTGACGGTCTCGCACTCGCCCTCGCCGCAGTGCTTGCACTTGTGCTCGGCTGTCACCTGCTTGTTGTCATCGAACCAGGTGTACTTTGTCTCATATTCATGCCCGTGCGCATCCATGTTGCGGGTGAGGAGCACGTCCTCATGCTGCTGATGGTCAAGGCTCCTGTCGCCGCTGACGATGCCGCCCCATGTCACGCTGCCGCCCTCGGTACAGGTCGGGTCATGGCGCTCACGCTCGGTGCGGTCTGCATTTACGGTCGTGGATACATCGCCGTTGCCTGCCGAAACGAACTTCGCCTTGACATTCATCGGGTCGCCGGATTCGTCCGTATCATAGCTAAAGCCCGCAAACTGCCAGTCATCTGCCTTGTTCACCTCAAACGGCGCAGAGTAGACATAGTACTCGCCCTTGCTCTCCTCGCCGACGGTCAGCGTGGTCTTGTAACGCCAGATCATCAGACGGCGGGCACCGTTGTCATCATACTGTTCGAGCTGCACGAGCTCTGCATTGTCGAGGGTCTGCGTCTCGCCGTTCAGCTTTTTGCCCTCGGGCTTCGGGATGTCGCTGTCATTGGCAGCCGTCACATCCGAGGCGCTGATCTCCACGATGGCATCCGGCTGCATCAGGCTGGTGGCATCTGCACCATGCAGATACGCTTCACTGTCCTCGCCGCCGAGTACGCCCAGACCTCTGTGACGTGCCGCAGCAGCTGTCTCTGCATTGTATTCCTCCGGCAGATAGGACGCATTGTAGCGATCCAGACTGCCCATGCGCTGTGCCGTGTCCTCACCGGATGCCGATGTTGCTACAGCGATCTCCGGATGCTCCGCATAGAGCTTCTCGAGCACCTCGCCGCCGGCTGTCACGGAAGCGATTTTGCCCCATGCATCCAGCTCATCCACAACAGCCTTGAAGCCGTCATAATCGCCCGACCGCAGCATCACCGCAAGCGGCTGCTCCGCCGCTTCGAGCGTCTCCCTGAAGCTCTTGTCCGCTGCCATGAGCGTGCCGTCCTCGCCGAGATCGACCGTGCAGACCGCAGCCTGACCCGGCTGGCGCAGCAGAGAAGGCACATCGCTCTGGAACTTCTCCTCGGCACGGATCGCTGCCGCATAATCATCGGTCAGGATGCCGCCGACGCCGTTGAGGAAGAGCGTCACGAGGGTGCGGGTATCCGAGCCGGTCTGTGCCCAGACGGAAACGCCGTGCGCTTGCAGCAGGCTGATGTTCTCCTTCGTGGCAAGCGACTGGTTCAGCAGTGCGACCTTGCCGTGTGCGGCATTCACGGAAGCAGCCATCTCCAGCAGCGCATCCTGATCCGCCTCGGAGGTCCCGGTATAGTCGAGCATACCACGGACATGCAGCAGGTCAGCCACATCCTGCACGAGCTCCTTGTTCTCCGGTGTGGAAACGACGAAGCAGTCCTGCAAGCCGCTCTCCCGCAGATAGTCCTTCAAGGCAGCAGCGGTCTCGGCATCCTTGATATAGAGCGCCGGGATCATCCTGCCCTGTGTCGCTGTGATATAGTCATTGAGCTTTTCCGACAGCTGGTTGCCGTCCCGGTCATAGACCTTGAGCTCCGCATCGAGCCAGACAAAGCCGGTGGCAGGGCGCTGCTCATTCTCCGAGACAGATACGGCATTGCTGTCCGTGCGCCATGCCACGGTCGCTGCCGCTGCCCATGCCGTCTGGGGCTCGTATACCTCGGTGTAGGGCATGGGATTCTCCGTCTCCGGCACTTCGAGGGCATTTGCCGTCACGACCATGCCGGATGCCATCGCCAGTGCAAGGCAGAATGCTGCGGTCTTTTTCAGTCTGTTCATTTCGTTTCTCTCCTCTCTTACAGATCCAGTGATTCGATCTCCGACAGGATCTCCCGCCGGCGTTCCTGGAACATCAGTGACTTGTTGTGGATGAAATATTCTTCAACACGGTACTTGGCAAGGAACCGCGCGGAATGCGGGTTGGCGGTCAGCTCTGCCACGAGGATGCTCAGCTCTCTGCCCTCCGGATACACATCGTCACAGAACCTGAACATGTTCGAGACCTGTGCAGAGACATGCTTCACATCGCTGTTGAGCGCTGCGACCTGCGCATCGAAATTCCGCTTGATGACGGTGAAGCCGTCCTCCTCGGGATGGATCCCGACCTCCGTCAACAGTGTGCTCAGGGTGTGCAGCAGCTGTGCGGCAGCGGACTGCTGCTCGTTGGTCAGGCTTCTTGCCCGGATGCCGCGCTCCGTTGCATCCTTCTGTTCGGCGATCGCCTTTTCAAGGAGCTGCCCTGCATCGCCGCTGCCGGTTGCGAGCGTCTGCTTGATGCCCTTGAGGATCACCAGCAGTGAGGTCAGATGCGCATCCATATCCATGCAGCTCTTCATGCCGGACATCACCGCTTCGAGCAGCAGACCGAGCAGTGAATAGCGCTCGTCGAACTTGGCGCTCTTCGCACGTTTGCGGATCTCCGGCGGTGCTTCGCCTTCGAGGATGGAAGCGATCTGGTAGTCGCTGCGGTATTTGTTGTAGAGGTCATAGTATGCCGAGAAATGCGAGGCGATCTCCGGATCCTGGATGTACTGCCCGATGAGCTTGACATCCACCGGGATCCTGTGCATCTCGTAGAGGTAGAGCATCTGGCTCAGATCGTCCCAGCCACGGGCGGTGACGAAGCGCTTGCCGTCCACGGTGGACTTCACCCGGTAGAAGCGGTTCATGTAGTTCTCGTCATTGCCCAGATAGGTCATGATCGAGGCATGGATGCCGCTCTCGTAGGCAAATTCCTTCCATGCCGCAAAATCCGGCTCCACGTCGATGCGTTTCAGTCTGTCCCATGTGGCGATGTCGAACTCCCGCACGGCGTTGTTGTACTCCGGGGGATTGCCCGCTGTGACCACGATCCATCCGGCAGGGACGGTGTGGCGCCCGAACACCTTGTACTGCAAAAATTGCAGCATGATGGGTGTCAGTGTCTCGGAGACGCAGTTGATCTCGTCGAGGAACAAAATACCCGTGCGGAAGCCGGTGCGCTCCTGCAATTCATAGATGGAGGAGATGATCTCGCTCATCGTGTATTCCGAGATGTCATAGGGCTTTCCGTCATATTCCACATGCTTGATGATCGGCAGACCGAGCGCACTCTGGCGGGTGTGGTGGGTCATGGAATAGGACAGCAGTCCGATGTGCAGCTCCGAAGCGATCTGCTCCATGATGGCAGTCTTGCCGATGCCGGGCGGGCCCATGAGAAAGACCGGACGCTGCTTGTGCGGCGGGATCAGGTATCTCCCGAGGCTGTCCTGTGTCAGATAGGCTCTGACGGTGTTCTTGATCTGTTCCTTTGCTTCCTGAATGTTCATATGTGCCTCCGTTTGTTATATGCTCTGCGCAATGTCATCCCGGTTGAAGCGGCGTGCCTGGTTGCGCAGGAGCCGCTTGTTTGTCTCCGTCCCGATGACCGGGCTCTTCATGACACGCACGACATCCTCCGCACTGCAGTCCATGAGGATGAATGCCGTTTCCCGGAACCGGTCGGCAAGCTCCTGCTCGGCTTCCTCAGAAAGCGTGCTGAGATAGTCGGTCAGAACGTTCTCGATGCGCTTTTTTCCGTTTTCGCCGTCCTGTTTTTTCTGCATCTCCTCAAGTTCTTTCCCGAGATCCCCGGCCTTTGCCCGGAGCGCATCATTCTCCTCACGCAGCTCGATATTGGCCATATTGAGCTTGTAGAGATGCTCCTGCATGTTTCCGCTCTCCGCAAGCTGCTGCTTCAGCTTCTTGTTCTCCTCGAGCAGCTTTGCCTTCTCCTCTGCGAGGGTCCTGGCATCATCGCTGTCACTCTTGAAGCGGTCGACCTCGCTGGTCAGATCCCTGACCTTAGCGTCGAGGGCTTCCTTCTCCTTGGCGAGCTCCTCGAGCTGCATCTTCTGGGTCATATTGACTTTCTTGAGAGAATCGATCTCGTCGAGAGCGCCCGCCTTTCTGCGGAGCTCCTCGAGCTGCTTCTTCAGCGCTTCATTCTCATCTGCAAGAGCAGTATATGCAGCAGAAGCAGTAACCTTAGCAGCAGCGCCGCCAGCGGTGTCCTGGAGCTTCTCTGCCAGGCGCTCCTTCTCCTCATTGAGCTTACGACACTGTGCAGCCAGACCCTCGCAGGTCGCATGCTCTGCCTCGTACTTGTCGTGCTCCGCCTGAACGCTCTCAGCCAGACCATCCGCACGCTTCGTCTGGAAATCGAGCTTGCTTTTCAGCATCTTGATCTGATCCTCATACTGCTGCTTCTGTTCAGCCCATCCGGAAGCATCACCGGATTCCGGCTGCATTCTTGCAGCCACCTGTGCCTCGGCCTTGAGCTGTACGATCTGATCGGAGAGCTTGTCGGCAGTACGCTTGTACAACTCCGCTTCCTGTCTTGCGATCTGTGTCTCATCCGCCCACTTCAGGATATTTGTCATGATCTGGATCTGCTCTTCCTCGGTGTGAGCATTCAACCTTTCCAGAAATTCCTTTGGAGCCATCTTTCCCATAAATTTCCTCCTCACGCAGCGCACCTGCTGCCGGTGATCTCAGACCATCTGCGCAATGTCCAGCCTGTTGGCACGGCGTGCCTGGTTGCGGAGCTGGCGCTTGTTCCTGTCGGTGCCGATGATCGGGCTGCGCATGACCTTGGAAGCCTCCTCCACGCTGCAATCCATCAGCGCAAAGGCTGTCTCACGGAAGCGCACTGCCAGCTGCTGCTCTGCCTCCTCGGAGAGCGTGTCCAGATACTCCGCCAGGATCTCCTCGATGCGCCTTATGACCGTCTCTGCCGGTGCATCCGGAGCATCAGGGGTCTCTTTCTCAGACAGCGCAGCGAGCTTTTCCTGCAGGGCATCGACCTCCGCCTGTAGTCCGGCGATCTTCTCTTCGGATGCCTGTGCAAGGCGTTTCTTCTCTTCTGCCATCTTATCGAGCTTTCTCTGCAATGCCCTGATCTGCTTTTCATCCTCGGCATGTGCTTCCCGCAGCTCCCGGAGCTCTTCCGCATCGCCATCGGATGCCTGTGCAAGGCATTTCTGCTCTTTTATCATCTTGTCAAGCTCTGCCCGCAGGCGCTTGTTCTCCTCTGCAAGCTGTGCAGCATCCCGGAGCTTCTCTTGCAGTGCTGCGAGCTCGGAACGGAGCTCTGCTGTTTCATCGGCATGGGAAGACGTTTCTGCTGCGCCGATGAGCCGGTCATCCATCCAGATGCCCTTGACGGATCTGCCGTCCTGATAGGTACAGATGCCCTTGCCGTCCCGCAGTCCTTCCCGCCACATGCCGTCATATATCGTACCGCCGGCATAGGCCATGCGTCCCATACCGTCAAATTCCCCGTTCCGGAATGCGCCCGTATAGGAGGCACCGTCTGCTTCTGTCAGCGTGCCTGTCCCGTGGTACATGCCGTCGGCGAAATCTCCCTCATAGACACTGCCGTCCGGGCGCAGGTATCTGCCGGTGCCGTTCTTTTCGTCATTCTCCCAGGTGCCGTCGTAGCTGCTGCCGTCGGGATAGGTCATCGAGCCCGTTCCGGAGCGCTTGCCGGAGCGCCATTCGCCCTCATACTCGGCACCGCTTGCATAGCTCATCACACCGCTGCCATGCGGACGATTCTCCGCATCGAGCTCGCCGGTGTAGAGGGAGCCGTCCGCAAGGATCAGCGTGCGGCTGACGGGCTGCTCTGTGCGCTGCCCGGTATGGCTCCCCTTTGTGTTTGTAGCCTTCTTTTTCATCATCGTCTCCTTCTGACGGCACTGCGGTGTTACCGGATCAGCCTGCCGCTGTCCCACTCGCCTACCTGTACAGTACCGTCCGGACAGGTCATTCTGCCGAAGCCGTGCTTCTCGTCATCCTTCCATCCGCCGTCATAGACCTCGCCGCCCGGATAGGTCATGATGCCGTGACCGTTCCGCTTGCCGTCCCGGTATTCGCCTTCATAGCCGTGCCCGTCCGGATAGCGCATTTTGCCGATGCCGTGCGGTCTGCCGTCCTGCCATTCGCCGTCATAGAAGATCCCGCCGGCGTAGAGCTTTCTGCCGTGGCCGTGGGGTTTGTCGTTCTGCCATGCACCGTCATAGACATCATTGTTCGGATAGGTCATTTTGCCCTGTCCGCAGCGCTTGCCGTTCCGGTATTCGCCGTCATAGCCGTAACCACGGGGATAGCGCATCGTGCCGTGACCGTGCGGCTTGCCGTTCTCGAACATGCCGTCGTAGAAGATCCCGCCGGCGTAGAGCATCCTGCCGTGACCGTGCGGCTGTCCGGCATCGTTGACCTCCCCGGTATAGGAAGCATCGCCGATCCGCTTCGTTTGTTCCATCATCTCTCCCGGTGTTACTGGCTCAGCCCGCTGATGAGATCCTCACGGCTGTAGCGCCGTGCAAGACCGAGCAGCGTGCGGCGGTTCTCGGGGCTGCCGATCTCCGGATCCTGCATGATCGTCAGGACATCATCGGTCTCCATTTTCAGCATGGCATAGACCGCCTTGCTGAACTGCATGAGGATGCTCTGCTTGCTCTCATCGGTCTTGTAGGCGGCATAGACCTTCAGCACATCCTCGATCGGGGTGTTGGCATTGATCTGCTTGGCATGTTCCAGCTCCAGCTCACGCTTGAGACGGACGACCTCCGCTTCGAGATCCTCGATCGCCTGCTTGTGGCGGAGCTCCTCTGCCATGCGCTCGTTCTCCGCATTGGCAGCTTCGAGCTTCTGGCGTGTCTGGTCGAGCTCGTCACGCTGCCGGAGCTCGCTGTTCACCTGGTCGAGCTTCGTGCGGAGCTTTTCGTTGTCCGCCCGGAGCTTCGTATTTTCCGCATTGAGGCGGGTATTCTCATCGGTCAGCCTGATCTTTTCCGCAATGAGCTCCTGCTTCTCCTTCTCCGCATGATGGATCTCCTTGTTCAGGGCAGCGATGCGATCCTGCGCATCCTGGCTCAGGGAAGAGACGGACGGTGCCGTATCCGCAGCGGGCTTTGCCGGCTTCTCCTCCGGTGCAGGTGCAGCGGACGCCGGGCTGCCGGATGTTCTGTCCTGCTTCCACTGTTCGAGCCGTTTGATGACCTCCTGCACATGCACGGCAGCCTTCTCGTTCTCCTGTTCGAGCGCCCGTGCTTCGCTGCGGCAGCGCTCCATCTCCTGCTGATAGCCGGCATTCTTCGCCCTGCGGCGGTTCTCTGCATCTGCCGAGAGCTTTTCCACGAGCTCCTTGCTGTACACGACCTGGGTCGTCTTGCCCTGGGGCGTTCGTCTGTCATCCGCCCAGATGCCCTCGAACTGCTCGCCGTCTGTGAAGAGCATGGTACCGTGCCCGTTGCGTCTGCCCTTCATAAATTCGCCGTCATAGACAGATCCGTCGCTGAACACATACACGCCGTAGCCGTGCTTTTCATCATTGAGCCACTCGCCGTCATAGCTGCTGCCGGTGCCGTATGCCTCATAGCCGAAGCCGTGGTAGGCGCCGTCCTTGAACATGCCCTCGTACTGCGTGCCGTTCGGGAAATGGTAGAAGCCGTAGCCGTTGCGGACATTGTCCACATACATGCCCTCATAGCTCTGCCCGTTGGGGAAGGTGGATTCGCCGTAGCCCAGGCGCTTGTCATCCCGGTAGATGCCGCGGTATGCCTCGCCGTTCTCAAAGGTGAAGACTGCGAAGCCGTCACGCTTGTCCTCCTTCCAGCCGCCCTTATAGCAGGAGCCGTCCGTATAGAACTCCTCGCCGTAGCCGTGATAGAGCCCGTTCCGGAACTCACCCTCATAGCGCTGTCCGCCCGGGAAGAAGAAGATGCCGACGCCGTTGCGCTTGCCCTCCCGGAACTCGCCCTCATACCTTCTCCCGTCCGAGAAGGAGTGGATGCCGAAGCCGCAGCGGCGGTCGTCCTGGTATTCACCGTCATAGGATTCGCCGTCCGGGAAGGTATAGACGCCCAGTCCGTGCTTGACGCCCTTTTTCCAGCCGCCTGCATAGGTGTGACCGTTGGCGTAGGTCATCACGCCCTCGCCGTCCGGCTGACCTGCATCGTTGATCTCGCCGTCATAATTGTTGCCGTTGGAGAAATTCAGTTTAGTCTTCTTGCTCATTCCTGTACGCTCCTTTATCATGCGGCTTCTGGGATGATGCGCATCCCGCCGTTATCTGTTTTGCTGTAAGAACTGTATGATATCCTCTCTGCGGCTGCGTCTTGCAAGGCTCAGCAGGAGGTTCTTGTTGGGGGTGGTGCCGATCCGTATCCCGTGCATCACAGCCGTGGTCACACCGAGCTCCATCTCCACGAGGAAGCGTGCCGCCTCCCGGAAATGCTGTGCGATATATGCCTCGCTCGCCGGGTCATTTGTCTGTGCATAATAGAGCAGATACTCATCGATCGTATGCGGATCGGTGATCGTCACCTGCGGCACGGAAGGCTCCTGTGCAGGCGCTTCGATGACGGGCGTTTCCGTCACAGGCTCCGCAGGTGCGGGGACGGGCTTCTGTACAGGCGCTTCATATGCAGGGCTCTCCGGTGCGGCAAGGCGCTTGGCAAGGGCTGTGCGCTGTGCGGCGATACGTTCCCGCAGCGCAGCGATCCCCTCATTTTGCCGCTTGGCGGCATCGCTCAGCAGCATATCCCATACCTCCGGCGTATGCCGTACATCTGAGATCTTTGCCTGCGGGGGCGTGGTATGATCCGCATTCCCGCCCGAAGCGGTATTGTCCGAGATGGTGAAGATCGAGTGCAGCGCCGGACAATCGTGGATGCTGATGTTCCGCACCGTACCCGGCACGAAGATCGTTTCGAGCGCCGGACAATTGTCGATCCGGAAGGTCTCGCAGCCTGTTTCCGGGATGACGAGCTCCCGGATGCGGCAGCCCTCTGCGTGTTCCTCGCCGTTCCATTCACCGATGCCCGGATGGCTCCCGAGCAGCTCCGGCAGGCGGATGCGTTCGAGCGCCGGTACATAGCGTGGCGCCGCAAAGCCATAGCCATCGGTCTGTTCGAGCACCGTGTCCGGCGCATAGATCAGGTCGGTCAGCCGGCTGCACATCCAGAAGCAGGCGTTGAAATCGCTGTCTGCCCCGAGGATCCGCAGATCCCGGATGCGGATCTCCTGCACCGTCTCCGGCAGCAGGACGCCTGTCAATGTCTGTATATTGCACAGCGCCTTGTCCTCGATGACCGTGACCTCCGGGGGAATCTCAATATCTGTCACATCCGGCTGCGGGCAGAAGTCATACAACACGCCGTCCCGGATGCAGAACATCTCGTCATAGGGGATGGGCTCCTGCTCGGCACCGCTGCGTTTTATGGGTGCCATGCCCTCCGGGAAAGCGCCGGGGTCGGCAAGTGTCCTGTCGGAGAGGCTTGCCCCCTGCAATGCCGTGTTCCCGGTGAATGCCCACTTTCCGACCTCCGCAAGGCTGTCCGGAAGATGCAGCTCCGTGATGGAACAGCCGTGGAATGCCGCTGCTGCGATGCGCCGGATGCCCTCCGGGAGCGTCACGCTCTGCAGTGCCGTGCAGCCCTCAAAGGCGCCCATCGGCACGATCCGCAGACTGCCCGGGAGCACTGCGCTCTGCAATGCGATGCAGCCGCAGAAGGCATTTCTGCCGAGGATGCGCAGCCCCTCCGGGAGCTTCACGCTTTGCAGTGCCGTGCAGTCAAGAAAGGCGCTGTCGCCGATCTCCTTCAGGCTCTCCGGGAGCGTGAGCGTCTGCATGGTATCATTCCCGGCAAACGCCTCCTCCGCAATGCGTTCCACACCGGCAGGGACATTGCAGTCTGTCACGCCCTCCGGGAAGAAGCAGCCGTACAGCACGCCGTTCCGGATGACAAAGCGCTCCGCCGGTGCTGCACCGGTGACGATGAACGGACGTTTTCCGTCCTCAAAGGCGGACGGATGGACGCAGGTGCCGTCATACACGGTCATGGACTCCAGTGCCGTACAGCCCCGGAATGCCCCTGCGCCCACGGAGGCAGTCTCCTCCGAGAGCTGTACCTCCCGCAGCGCCGTGCAGTCCCGGAAGGCATTCTCACCGAGCCGGACGATGCTGTGCGGGGGGATCGTTATTTTGGTCAGGACATCGCTGCCGGGGACGCCGTGCCATGCAACGGAACGCACGCCCTCGGGGACAGTCAGCACCGTCTCGCCGGGTGCGAACAGATAGCCCATCAGCACGCCGCTGCGCATAACAGCACGTTCCTGCTCCGTCAGCGGGGGCTGCGGCTGCCATACCAGATCCACATGATCGCAGCCGTTGAAGGCATCCGGATGGACGACCGTACCCTCGGTCAGGTACACCTTTTCCAGCGACCTGCATCCCCAGAAGGCGAACGCATCTATGAACAGCGTCTGCCACGAGAGATGCACCTCTTTCACCGGACTGCGCTGCAGGAAAAACGGATCGAGCCGCACAAGGCTGCCTGCCGGGACTGTCAGTTTTTCGAGTGTATGCGCCGGGTCGAGCTCACACGCCACGCCCGTGATGCCCTCCGGCAGCGTCAGCTCCCGTTCTACGGGAGCCGGCGTATAGGCGGCAAGGATGCCGCTGCGGATCTCAAACTTCGCCATCGCCGTCTCCTTCTCCGGTGTCATCACCGTCGGCTGCATTGCCCTGTGCGTCCCGTGCGATCAGCTTTCCGGCAACGCTCCGGAACTGTTTTAGGATGCTCTCACGCTCCTCCGGGGGCATCTCCGCATCGAGCGCCAGCAGGACATTCTGCATCACGCTCTCGGAGGCACGGTTCTTCGTCTCGGCAAGGTCGAGCCGGTGCTGTAATTCAGCGACCTGCTCCTCGAGCTGGCGGCATTCCTCACGATGGAGCCGCTCTGTCTCCATGCGGGACTTCTCCTGTGCCGCTTCCACGAGCTGCGAACGAATCTCTGCCAGCTTCTTGTAATGCTCCACGTTGGCAGCGTTCTGCTCCTTCTGCTGCACCAGCTCCTCTTCGAGCTTATGGATCCGGTCAAGATACATCTGCTCCAGATCCTCGTCAAATTCTTCGTCAGACTGATCCTCCGGTGCTTCCTCGGGCTCTTCCTCCGGCGCTTCCTCCGGATCGTCTTCAAACAGGTCTTCAAGTGAGGACAGGTCTTCTTCTGCATACGGATCCGTCACCGGATCACGCTCAGGCGCCTGCTCCTGCTCGGAGGCTGCGCCCGTCTCGATCGCCACGCATTCCTGCGGGGTCGTATGCTCGTCATCGGGCAGCTGCGGCTTCTTGTCCCAGAATTTCTGCACGAACAGGAAATGCGGACAGCCCTCGAATGCGGAGTTGAAGTATGTCACCTTCTCGGATGCATAATAGATCTTCCCGAGCTGCGTGCAGTTCCGGAAGCAGGCGCATTCGCCCTCCGTGCCGAAGCGGGTCATATGCTTCGGGAGATAGACCGTCTGGAGCGACTCGCAGCCTTCAAAGCAGTTGCCGTCCAGCTTCCGCAGACTGTCGGGAAAGTAGATCTCGGTGATGCCGGTGCCGGCAAATTCCCAGCCGACCAGCTCCCGCAGCGTCTCCGGGAAGACCACGAGCTTGATATGCTTCATACCCTTGAAGCAAGCCGTGGTAATGCAGCGCACGCCCTTAGGGATGCCGATGTTGTAGTAACGCTCATCGCCCTTGTAGCGGATCAGCACGCCGTCCTCCACATCGAACAGCGTATCGCTGTAGGTATCGCCCAGATAGGTATGCCATTCCGAATAGGGGTTGCGGTACAGGAGCTCCGGCTTGTGGCCTTCATCGAAGCAGCTGTCTTCGCAGGTCAGCTTCTTGCCGCCGTAGAAGATGTATTTCAGCTTCGGACAGTTGTGGAACAGCTCGCCCCGGAGCGCTGTCATATGCGACGGCAGCACGACAGATTCGAGCTCCGTGCAGTTCTCGAACACATGCCCGTCCAGACGGATCAGGCTCTCCGGCAGACGGATCTCCCAGATGGATGTGCCGGAAAATTCCCGGTCGGTCAGCATCTCCAGTCCGGGCGGCAAAAGCAGGCGCTTGATCTCACTGCGGTCTTTCAGGCATTCCGGTGCGATGCGGGTGACGCCGAACGGGATCCGCAGACAGCCGTTCTCATCGGTCACATCGGGCTCCACAGCCTCGAGCACGCCGTCCTTCACGGTAAAGCCCCTCGGTATGATCGGCTTTCTGTCCCGCTTGTCGCAGCAAGCGATCCAGGGCATCGGGGAGTTTTCAAAGACATTGGTGCGTGCGATGGGCAGAGAACCGGCAGTCAGCACCAGTTCGAGGTTCGGGCAGTTGGCAAAGACATCGCCCGTGACCTCATCCAGAGACGCCGGCAGATACACACGGCGCAGCTCCTTGCAGCCGTCAAAAACATGCCCGTCGAGCTTTTTCAGGCTCTCCGGCAGACGGATCTCCCGGATGCCCGTCCCGGCAAATTCCCAGCCGGTCAGCGACTCAACGCCCTCCGGGATGATGATCTCCGTCACGCTCTCTTCGCCCTTGAGGAGCTTGGAGCTGTAGCGGAAGATGTTGGGCGGGAGCGTTACCCGGATGTCATTGCCGTCCGGCAGATTGACCTCGGAAAGGAGGTCGCCCCGGATCTCGAAGCCTTCCTCGCCTGCATCGGCAGGATCCGGCTTCTTGCCGACGCTCTCGCCGGTATAGAGCTCCCGCACCGGCTCGCCCTCGCCGTCCACCAGGATGACCTTGACCGCAGGGCAGTTCCGGAACACTGTCTCCGGCTGGAATTGCAGTGCGGGCGCTGCCAGGAACACCTCTTCGAGCAGCGGGCAGTTCTCAAAGCAGCTTCCGCTCAGCTCCGTGAGCGTGGACGGGAGCCAGACCGTTTTCAGGGAGCGGCAGTTCGATACAGCATGATCCCTGACCGCAGTTGTACCCTCCGGGACAAGGAGCTTCTTGATCCCGCTGCCGGAAAGGCACCAGCCGTCCAGCGTTTCGAGCGTACCGGGCAGAATGATCTTGGTCAGCTTCTTCTGCTCAAAGAAACAGCGCTCGCCAAAGGCTTTCACGCCCTCTTCAACGGTGATCTTGACGTTGCCGGGCATGGTGAACTCATACGATTCCATGATACCGTTTTCGATAACTGCTTTTCCCATTTCAGATTCTCCTTTTCTGTATCTTACCGGGTCGCTGTCCCCTCCGGAGCAGCCGGGATCCGGTCTCCGAAAGGGCTATTTTCTACATTCTGTGATCAGATCCAGCACATCCTGCCGTGAAGCCAGTCTGGCAAAGCGTTCGAGCAGCCGGACATTGTTCGTGGTGCCGATGAACGGGTCTGTCACCATGCTCCGGATCGTTCCGGCATCTGCATCGAGCACCCGCCGCACGACAAGCTTGAAGTTGGATGCCAGATAGTGCACAGACTCCGGCGTCCGGAACTCCGCATAAATGCGGATGACCTCCTCCGGGGTGGTATCGGCGCCGATCACGCTCCGCTTTGCGGCTTCCTGACGGGCTTCCTCCTCCCGGCGGCGCTGTTCCTCCTCACGGGCTTCCGCCTCTTCACGGCGGCGCTGCTCCTCTTCCTCTAAGCGGCGGCGTTCCTCCTCCTGGCGGGCGGCTTCCTCCTGCAAACGGCGGCGCTCCTCCGCAATGCGGGCTGCCTCCTCTGCAAGCTTCTTTGCCTCCTCCGCAAGCTGTTCCCTTTCGGCGGAATGCTTCTCCTGCACTGCTATATCCTCCACAGGTTCCGGCGCAGGCTTTGGCACTGGCTTTGGCGCAGGCTTCGGCTTTGCGGGCTGTGCGGTCTGTACCGGCGATCGGCTGAGGGTCAGGTCGTCAAACTTCACCTCGCCGCAGTCCTTCAGGATGTTCATGCTGAATCCGTCGAGCTTCCGGATGTCCAGATGCATGTGGATCACCCGCAGTGCCGTACATCCGGAGAATGCCCACATGCCGATCTTCCGGATGGATGCGGGGAGCGTGGCCTCCGTCATGCTCGTGCATTTGTAAAATGCCTCCGTGCCGATCTCCGTCACGCCCTCCGGGATGACGATGCTTTGCAGGCTGTAGCAGCAGAAGAAGCAATGGATCGGGATCCTCTCCATGCCCTTGGGGAGCGTGATCTCCTGCAGCGATGCGCAGAACACGAACGTGTTATAGGAGAGCTCCCGCAGCCCCTCGGGGAGCGTGATCCTCCGGAGCTTTTCGCAGTGGTTGAAGGCGTTTTCCCCGATCTTTATCAGCGTGGAAGGACAGATGACCTTCTCCACGGCGGTCTCCTTGAATGCCTCGTTCCCGATCTCCGTGATGCCCTCCGGGATGACGACCTCTGCGGGCGCATCCGCTGCCGGGGTGTACTTCACGAGGACGGTGCCTTCGATCTTGAACGGCGAAGGTGTTTCAGGCTTTGCATCCCCACGGATGATCTTCACCTTGCCGCAGCCCACGAGCGCCTCGGAGGGGATCTCCGCCTGTGCATAAATGGTCTGCAAGCCGGTGCAGTCCCGGAATGCCCCGGAACGGATCAGCTTCACGCTCTCCGGGACAGTGACCTCCCGCAGCGATGTGCAGCCTGCAAAACAGGATGCCGGGATGGTCTCCAGTGCAGCGGGCAGCGTCACGGACTGCAATGCCGTGCATTCCTCAAAGGCATAGCTGCCGATGCTCCCGAGCTTTTCCGGGAAGACGATCTCCGTGAGCGATTTGCACTGCTGGAAGGCAGCGCTCCCGATCTTTTGCAGCGATGCCGGAAGGATGACCTTTCTGACGCCCGACTTCCGGAAGGCGCTCTCGCCGATGACCCGGATGTTCCCGGGAAGCGTTACGGTATCCCCGCCTTTGTCCTTGTAGCGGATGAGCTCATCCTCCCGGATCTCGAACAGATCCGGAGCTGCTGTAGGAACGGGCTTTGACGGCTCGGCAGGCTTGGCTGTCTGCACGGGCTTTGGTTTGGCAGGCTGTGCCATTTGCACGGGCTTTGGCGGTTCGGCGGGCTTTGCTGTCTGCACGGGCTTCGGTTTGGCAGGCTTCGCTGTCTGCACGGGCTTGGGTGCGGCAGGCTTTGCTGTCTGCACGGGCTTGGGTGCAGCGGGCTTTGCTGTCTGCACGGGCTTCGGTGCGGGCTTTGGCTTGCTCAGATCGACAAAGCTGATCTTGCCGCATCCCCCGAAGGCGGTGTCGGCAAAGACATCCTCCACCCTGACCGGCCCTCTGAACCGAATCGTCCGCAGCCATTTGCAGTCTGCAAACGCCCAGCCCTGCACGTTCCGGATGCCTGCGGGAAGCGTGACCTCCGTCAGCTTGACGCAGTCCTTGAAGGCGAAGGAGCAGATCCTCTGTGTCCCGTCCGGGAGCTCGATCTGTTCGAGCGTGGAACAGCCGCTGAAGCAATAGCTGCTGATCACGCTTGTCTTGCCGAGGAAGGCGACATTTTCCAGGGCTGTGCAATCCCGGAACGCACTTTCGGCAAGCTCTGTCAGCCCCTGCGGGAGCACGACTCTTCTGAGCTCCTTACAGCCCTCAAATGCGCCTTTTCCGATGCGCCGCACGCCGGAATGGAAGGTCACTTTTTCCACATTCGTCCCCGCAAATGCATGATCGCCGATGTCCGTGACGTACTCCGGGATCTCCACGGTCACGTCATGCAGCTCATGTGCCTCGGGATTGAATTTAACAAGCGTTGAGCCCTTGATCACAAGTCGATTTTTACGGAACAGTCCCATCAGTTTTCCTCCTCAATGTCCGCCTTTTCCAGCACGAGGCTGATCGCCCACGGCGGGACGTTATAGGAATTGCACTCCTCATCCAGGAAGACAAACGCTGCCTTGTATGCTGGCGGTGCGGTCGGGAAGCGTCCGTAGCCGTCCGTGAAGTAGATCAGCCCTTTCAGGTTCTGGAACTCCTTCGCCTTGATGAGCTCATCCACATAGGAGAACACCGGTCGGAAATCCGTGCCGCCCAGTCCGTGGATCTTCATGTTCTGGATATAGATGTCAAACTCCTCCTGGCAGGTGATCTTGGCATCCTCCTGGATGTCGGCATCACACTGGATGATGTGGATATTCACCTTGGAGAAGAAGCTCTCCTGCTGTTTCAGGATGTTGTAGGTCTTCTGCACGAATTTCTGCACGGTCTCGCCTGCCACGGAGCCGGAGGTGTCGATCGCCACGACGAACTCCCGCACCCGCTTCATCTCCTTGTATTCGAGCGGCTCGACCAGCGGCATATCCCCGTAGAGATCCATGCCGTAGGTGTAGAAATTGTAGTCGAACGTGTCCTCGTCGATGTGCATGACCTCGCCGTAGACGGAGAATCTGCGGAGGAAATCGCTGTAGTCGCAGCGTTCCCGGTGGAGTGCCTTGAGGTTCTGGATCATGTTGCCGGCGTGGTCGCCACGGGATTTCGAGAACGTCTCAAGATCCACCTGGATCTGGCGGGAGATGCGGTCCCAGCTCTCTCTGGCTTCCCGCTCGCTCATGGCGCCGTCTTCATCCTCCTCGTCGGAATTGCCGCCGCCCTGACCGTCATCGGGATAGTGGCTGCCGTAGTTCTCGGAACCGCCGCCGCCTTTGCCCTTGCCGTAGCCCTCGGGCGGGGCGTACCAGGGGGAATGATCGTCCATATAGAACGCCTTCTGCATCTCGGCGCACTGGATGTCCGTGATGTCCTGATCCATGAAATAGCGGTAGATATGCTCGGCATTCATGATCTTGACCTTGCTCTGCAAAGCGATGAGCACCTGCGACTGCAAGCCCTCACAGGGATCTTCGAGGCACGGGAGCGCCAGATCCCGGATCATCTGCTCCACGGCGATGTCACATGCCAGATCCCACACATCCAGCCGGGTCACGCTGCCGACATAGGGATGCTGGAACACGCAGTGCAGCACCGTATGCAGATACATGCGTGTGACACGGCGGTTGTTCCCCGCAAAGATCCTGAGCAGGCTCAAGCTGTCGAAAAAGAGATGGCGTGTATCCGTCCCCATGCCGTTGACAGGACACGGCGCCGGAAACAGACGGCTGACAGCGCTGTCCATGAAACGCAGATTGAGAAACAGGCTGTTTCTGGCGTATTGCAGCACCTGGCGGGCAAGTTTTTCCGCCTGTTGGAGCTTTTCCTCGTTCTCTGTGTCCATCATGAGATCCCCTCCTGAAAGCCGGTCTCACAGCATTTCGCCGCATGAAAAACAGGCTCTGAAAATCGTGAAAGAAGCACTGCCGTCGCTACGCACAGTGCTTCTTACCAGATACGACGTTATTCCTTCCGCAGATAGCGGGAGGTCTTTTTCTTCTTTTTCCTCTCGTACATCATCTGGTCAGCCGTCGTGATCATGTTGAAGAGCGTGATGCTCGGATCAACGGGTGCGATATACGTACCGATGCTCGCAGACAGCTCATAGGGCTTGTTGATGATGTGGTTCTGGTCGGAGAGCCGCTTCATGAAGCGGTACTCGAGCGCCTCGACCTCGTCCTCACTGGTGCCGATGCCGAGGATGATGAACTCATCACCGCCGAAGCGGGCGCAGATCTGACCGGGCAGGCAGCAGTCCTTGATGACGCTTGCCAGCCGCTGGAGCGCAAAGTCGCCCTCCTTGTGACCATAGTTGTCGTTGACGATCTTCAGTCCGTCCATGTCGATGAAGGAGATCAGCAGCGGATCGCCGGTATCCTCACACTTGCGGTAGAGGAGATCTGCCTCACGGATGAAGCCGTTGCGGTTATAGATGCCGCAGAGCGGGTCGATGACATAGAGCTTGTCGAGCTCGTTGATGACATTGTTCAGATGCAGCAGCTTGCGGATGTTCTCGATGGAGTTGGAGATGTTCATCATGATGGAATGACAGAGCATACTCTTCATCGGGAACTTGCTGCCGGTGATGATGTAGTAGCCGAGACAGCGCTCACGGAAGTGCAGCGGCAGGAAGAAGCTGACATTGCCGCCGCCTTCGAGCGGTAACGGGAACATCTGGGAGCTGGGGAAGGAATCCACACTGCCGACGCCGTCCTTCTGCCAGATGAGCGGTGCGCTCATGGTCTTGGTATAGCCGTGGATCTGGTATTCATCCGGCGAGCTGCCACGGAACGTGGTGTTCCACTCGGCGCAGAGACACATGCACCACTGGTCGCAGTCAAGGTGGCTCAGGAACTTGGTGATGACCTCCTGGTTCTGCTCGGGCGTTTCCGACTCGGCAAGCTCCGAGGTCATGCGGTTCAGGATGGCAATATCCGAACGGCAGTTGTCGATGATGTCGAAGGTGCTCTTCTTGTAGGTCTCAAAGTCCTCTTCGCCGTCGTGCTTGCAGCCGCAGCTTTCGGTGAATACCGGCTCAGCGCTCAGGGAGATGACCTTCTCGGGGCTGCCGCCGTCTGCCGCATCGAGCAGCACTTCACATGCCTTGTAGCCGGCGTCATACAGCGGACGGGAGACAGAGCTCAGCGTCGGGCAGTAGTGACGGGCGTTGTAGGTGTTGTCGAAGCCGGTGACGATGATGTCGTCCGGGATCGAATAGCCTGCCTTCTGGAGCGACCGCATGGCAGAGAGCGCCATCGCATCGTTTGCCGAAATGATCGCATCCGGCAGCGGCATACCGGAGCTCAGGAACTCCTCCATGGCACGCTCGCCGTCGATCGGACGGAACTCACCGAAGTAGACACGCCGTGCGTCGGCAATGAGCCGGTTCTCCGCCATGACATGCAGGAACGCCTCATAACGAGCCTGCGCCTCCGGGTTGGAGAGCGGGCCGGAGATGTAGTTGACGGTCTTGGCGCCGTGTTCCTGGATGACATGCTGCACGATGGCACGCATTGCCTCGATGTTGTCGATCTTGATGTTATAGAAATCCGGATCGTCGTCACAGTCGAGGAACACACCGGGGATCCCGGCAGCCTTGACACCGGCGATGATCTTCTTCTTCATCTCAGGATTGCAGATCGTATTTGTCAGGAGCACTGCACCGTCAAACTTCTTGTAATTGATGAGGTTGTAGATGTTATACTCACCAACGTCATACTTGCTGTTGGAGATAACACCACCGAACGACGCAAAGCAGGTGACATTGGCATTTGCCTTCCTGGCGCAGTCGATGACACCATCAATGACGCTGTTCTGGTATTCCTCGTCAATGCCTGCCGCAATGACGACGATGTGCTTTACAGATTCTTCTGTCATGGTCAGCCCTCCTAAGATGCCTCCCGTCTCTGTACATTTCTGCGCATCTCACGGGCGGCGGGTTGATTGATTTTATATAAAATGCTGATTGTGCATTTAAACAAAAAGCGGCGCATGGAAGCGCCGCTCTGTATACCTGTTATCCGGAATGCGGTGCCGGAATATTATGCACTTTCGCCCGGTACAGCCCGGGTGGGAACTTCGATGAGCTTTGCCCGGTGAAGTGCAAAGCCGATCGCACTGGAAAAGACCGTCGATGCGATCATCTCGCTGATCGCATTCACTCCCGCAAGTGCAGCCATAAAGGCAATGGCAGTGATGAATGTCAGTTCGTTGATCTGGAACTTGTCGAGCAGTGCCTGTACATAATCCGACTTGCCGAAGAAGAGGACAAGCGCAGACAGGAACATGACCGTATTCAGGAATGCTGCACAGAAGCCGGTGATGGCAAATGCAGGATACGGCGGCATGATCTTCTCACAGCCCCGGCAGATCAGTCCGACGAGCAAGCCGTCGAGGACTCTCGGCACGAAGCAGAGAACGAATGTCAGAACCGGATTGATGGCAAACAGTGCAATGAGCATCTTACTGGGCGCCATGCCGACGCCGATCGAGCAGAGAAAACTGCCGATGCCCCATACTGCACCGATGATGGTACCGCCTGCCGGTCCGAGTGCAATGGCTGCGATGGCTACGGGGAGCATCGCGAAGGTGATCTTCAGCTCTCCGATCGCAACAGATCCGATCGGCGTCATGATCATCAGCAGTTCGATCGCCGTCAGTGCCCCAAGCAGAACAATGTTACGTGTGGTCTTTTTCATATTCAATTTTCCTCCTTGTGTTATTATTCCCTTCAGGGATACAATACAACATGTATATTATAACACGTCCCCCAAAAAAAGTAAAGGGGTTGCAGGGATTTTTTTGAAAAAATTCATAGAATTGAGAGGCTGTATCTCACGGCGAGACAGGCGTTCCGGAAACGGGGGCGGTGCAAAACCCGCTGTTGCTTTTTCCCACGCAGTATGGTATAATGGAACTATCATCTATACAAATCATCCCAGAACGGAGGAACCGCCATGTTAAGAGGAAAAACCGCCGTGCTTGCCGTCACCGGGAGCATCGCTGCCTACAAGATCGCCAACCTCGCCCGGATGCTCATGAAGCTCCACTGCGAGGTGCATGTGCTCATGACCGAAAATGCGACCAATTTCATCCATCCCATCACCTTCGAAACGCTCACGCAGCACAAGTGCCTGATCGACACATTTGACAGGAATTTCCAGTACAGCGTGGAGCATGTCGCCCTCGCCAAGCAGGCGGATGTGGTGATGATCGCACCCGCCTCCGCCAATGTCATCGGCAAGATCGCAAACGGCATTGCGGATGATATGCTGACGACCACCGTCATGGCATGTACCTGCCCGAAGATCGTCTCCCCTGCCATGAACCACAACATGTTCCACAATCCCATCGTGCAGGACAATATCGCCAAGCTGCGCCGTTTCGGCTATGAGATCGTGGAGCCGGATCACGGGATGCTCGCCAACGGGGACATGGGCGACGGCAGGATGCCCGAGGAGAGCGTGCTCCTTGACTACATCCTCCGGGAGATCGCCTGCGAGAAGGATCTGACCGGGCGGCGTGTGCTCGTCACGGCAGGTGCCACCCGTGAGCCGATCGACCCCGTGCGCTTCATCAGCAACCACTCCTCCGGGAAGATGGGCTATGCCATCGCCAAGGCTGCCATGCTCCGGGGCGCCCAGGTGACGCTCGTCACCGGTCATGCCGACACCACGCCGCCGCCCTTCGTGCAGCTCGTGAAGATCGGCACGGCGCAGGAGATGTTCGATGCCGTGACCGCCGCTGCTCCCGGCTGTGACATCATCATCAAGGCGGCTGCCGTGGCGGACTACACGCCCACGACAACGGCTGACTGCAAGATCAAGAAATCCGACGGCGACATGAGCATCCCGCTCAAGCGGACGCAGGACATTCTGAAATACCTCGGGGAACACAAGAAGCCGGGACAGTTCCTCTGCGGCTTCTCGATGGAGACGGACAATGTGCTCGAAAATTCGAGGAAGAAGCTCGCCTCCAAGAATGCCGACATGATCTGCGCCAACAGCCTCCGCACAGAGGGCGCAGGCTTCGGCGTGGATACGAACGTCATCACCCTCATCACTGACAAGACCGACACCGAGCTGCCGCTGATGAGCAAGGAGGAAGCCGCCCACCGCATCCTCGATGCCATCCTGAAAAGCGGAAAGCTGTCGAAGGGGCTGTGATGGATGATTTCCAGATCGAGACGGTAACAGATTATTTTCCGAAGCATGTTCTGGTGAAATACCACGGCAGCGGCGGGGATGTGACGGTGCCGGAGGGCGTGACAGAGATCGGAAAACAGGCATTTGCAGGCTGCACCGGGCTGACCTCCGTTATCCTCCCGGACAGCGCAGACTGGATCGAACGACATGCTTTTGCGGGCTGTACCGGGCTGACTTCTGTCACCTTCCCGGACGAAATGAGGAGCATAGAAGCCAATGCCTTTGCCAACTGCACGGGGCTGACCTCTGTCACCCTCCCGGACGGGATCGAGGAGATCCGGCGGCGTACATTTTTCCGCTGCTCCGGGCTGACTTCCGTCACCATCCCGGACAGCGTGGAGGTCATCTGGCAGTTGGCATTTGCAGGCTGTTCCGGGCTGACCTCGATCACCATCCCGGAGAGCGTTGTTCGCATCTACCGGGAAGCATTTATCGGCTGCACCGGGCTGACATCCGTCACCGTCCAGGGCATCTGTTTTGATCAGGAAACGCTCGGACATCTGCAAGAAACATGGGGTGTCGAACCGCACGAAGTCATCCAGGGCTTCTATCCCACTGCCGGAACGAACGAATTGGGCATCGTACCGCCGCATATCCGGTATCCCGTGCGATGGACCGCCTTTACACAGCACCCGGAGCATGAAAAAAACACACAAGAGATCCTGCGGATCCTCTCCGGTCTTGCGGCATTTTTCATAGACCGGGAGGACATCGCAGTCTTGCAGGAGCTTCTCGGCAACGCTCTGCTGCAGGACGGCATCCGGCAAAACATAGACGACTGGATCGACTGTGCCATTGAGCATGAAAAGCTCGATGCCCAGCTCCTCCTCACCAACTACAAAGCCGAAAAGATCGGCTATACCGACCCGACCGACCATCTACAGCTGTAAAACAGAGGTGAACCCATGAAACCAAATGCATTTGTGATACAGAACGGCATTCTGGTGAAGTATCACGGGGATGCCGGGGCTGTCACTGTCCCGGAGGGCGTAACAGCCATCGGGGACAGCGCTTTTGCGGGCTGCACCGGGCTGACGGCTGTTACGATCCCGGATCGTGTGCGCACGATACGATCCCGGGCTTTTCTGGGATGTACCGGGCTGACCTCCATCCTTCTTCCCAGCACCATTACACGGATCGAAGGCGAGGTTTTCAGCCGGTGCTCCGGTCTGACAGAGATCACGATACCTGACAAGGTGACATTTATTGGCGGACAAGCCTTTCGCAGCTGCACCGGACTGCGCTCCGTCAGGATACCGGATCGTGTGACGGAGATCCGAGGAGAAGCATTCAGCGGATGCAGCGGTCTGACCTCTGTCTTGCTCCCGCACAGTGTGGCAAAGATCGGAAGATGGGCTTTTTCCGGATGCAATGGGCTGAAACAGATCACCATCCGCAGCATCCGGTTCGATGAGGGAAAGCTCTCGTTTCTGAAACGGCGCTGGGAGCATCTGACATATGACGATATTATTTATGGGCTTATCACCTATGATTATAATGCGCCGTTTCTGGATTATAACGTCTGCACTGCATTTGCCATCAGTCAGAAGGACGAAAAAAACACCGCTTATGTCCGGAACAATCTTGACCGGCTGCTGTTCTTTATGATCGCCCAGAATGAAGCTGAAATGCTGTTCAGTGCATTGAAATGCGATTGGGTCTATGACTATTTCAAGGAACATATAGACGAATGTATTGAAAACGCCATTTCCAATCATGCGCAGGATGTTCAGCTCCTCCTCACCAACTACAAAGCCGAAAAGCTCGGCTACGCCGACCCGACAGACCATCTACAGCTGTAAAACAGAGGTGACACCATGCACACAGACGAATTTGACATCCGGGACGGCTTGCTTGTCCTGTACCGGGGCAAGGATACCAATGTCGTCATCCCGGAGGGGGTGACAGAGATCGGGCACAGCGTGTTCATGAACTGGCGCTTTTTAGAATCCGTCAAGCTCCCGGACAGCCTGACCTGCATCGGATTCAACGCCTTCGGGGGCTGTGTCAGTCTAAAAGCGCTCGACCTGCCCGACAGCGTCAGGGAGATCGCAGCCAGTGCCTTCAAGGGCTGCACCAGCCTGACCTCCCTGCGCATCCCGGACGGCGTGACATGCATCACCTATGATACATTTGCGGACTGCACGGCGCTGAACACCGTGACCATCCCGGACAGCGTGACGAGGATCGAAGGCAGAGCCTTCCGGGGTTGCACGGCGCTGACCTCCGTCACCCTCCCGAAAGGCGTGACGAAAATCCCGGAAATGGTCTTCCAGGACTGTAACTCGCTGAAAAAGATCATTTGCAAGGGCAGCCTGACCTTCATCGGGCAGTCGGCGTTCAGCGGCTGTGAAGCACTGGAGAAGATCGACCTGCCGGACACGGTGACGCACATCGGCTCCGAGGCGTTCAGCGGCTGCGATTCGCTGACAGAGATCACGTTCCCCGCCGGACTGACGATGATCCGGCGCAGGCTCATGAAGGGGTGCGGCAGTCTGCGGAGAGTCTGCATTCAGAACGGCGTGACACGCATCGGACCGGAGGCCTTCTGCGGCTGCAGGAGGATCGTCTCCCTCACGGTTCCCGAGAGCGTAACCGAATGCGATGCATCGGCTTTTGCAGGCTGTGTGAACATGGACGACATCACCATTCGGGGCTACAAGCTCGAGTGGGAGATCTTCACGGCGCTGTGGGTCGAGCGTGATATTCAATCGGAACAGATCGTCCATGTGCTGACGGACTACCCGAAGCCGCCGGATGAGGCGGAGAACTTCTGGGCGATCCCCCTTGAGATGTACCGGTTCCATCCGGATGACAGACGCAATACCGCCTATCTCCGGGCGCATGTCGAGGAAACACTGTGCTTTCTGATCGATCAGGGCGATATTGCTCTGGTACAGAAGATGCTGCAAAGCGGGCAGTTTGACGCAGCGCTCCGGAACAGCATTGACGGGTGCATCGAATATGCCATCACAAACGAGAGCTATGAGATACAGGTCTATCTGACGAACTACAAGAACGAGCATCTCGGCTTCCCGGACGTTTCGGAGCGGTTCGGGCTGTGAAGCAATGAGGAGCAACTATGGGCGATTTTGCGATACAGGACGGGGAACTGCGGTTTTACAACGGCAGCGGCGGCGCAGCCGTTGTCCCGGATGGCGTGACAGAGATCGGGGCATGTGCCTTTCTGAACTGCAAGGCACTGACCTCCGTCACGATCCCGGAGAGCGTAGCAAGCATCGGGAAGTGGGCATTTGACGGCTGCACCGGGCTGACCGCTGTGACTGTCCGGCGCATCGTGCTACAGCAGGATGACTTTGCACGGATCCGGGAGAAGGCGGGCGTGGGGCTCACGGATGTCATCGACCTCCTCGTGTCATATAACTACACAAATAAGGGGATCCGTGATCTGGATGCGGTCGCTGTCGCCTTGTATGCATTCCGGCGCTGTCAGGACGATGTGCGGAACAACGAATTTCTGTGGGTACATTTCAGCTTTGTCCTGTACACGATCATGGAGGAAAGCGACCTGCATACACTGATGCTCCTGCAACAGTGCGGGTACTTCGATGATCTGTTCCGGGCAAACATCGACAGCATGATCGAGATTGCCATCACGTCTCAGCAATATGAGATCCAGCTTTATCTGACGAATTATAAGAAGGAGAAGATCGGGTATACAGATGCTGCGGAGCAGTTCAAGCTGTGATGTGAAAGGAACGGTATATGGGAGAATTTGACATTCAGGACGGCGTTCTGAAACGCTATCACGGCAGCGGCGGCGATGTGGTCATTCCAGAGGGGGTGACGAGCATTGAGGACGACACGTTTACAGGCTGCACTGCGCTGACTTCGGTCACATTTCCGGACAGCGTGACAGACATCGGAGAATTTGCATTCTCTGAATGTACCGGGCTGACCTCTGTTTCATTTCCGAACAGCATGACATGCATCAGAGACTGTGTATTTCAAGGCTGCACCGGGCTGACTTCGGTCACATTTCCGGACAGCCTGACATCCATCGGGATCGAAGCATTTGAAGGCTGCACCGGGCTGACCTCTGTTTCATTTCCGGACGGCTTGACAGCCATCAGAGACTATGCATTTGATGAGTGTACCGGGCTGACTTCCGTCACGATCCCGAACAGCGTGACGGACATCGGAGAATATGCATTTTCCGACACTGCATGGCTCGATGCCAGACGCAAAGAGGATCCGCTGGTCGTCGTGAACGGCATCCTGATAGACGCAACCACCTGTGAGGGGGATGTCACGATCCCGGATAGCGTGACAAAGATCAATCGCCGTGCGTTTCGATCCAACCTGACCTCAGTCAATATTCCAAGATCTGTTAAGTGCATTGACGATCTCGCATTTGTACAATGCGCCTCGCTGTCCTCGATCACCATCCCGGACAGCGTAGAAAGCATCGCATACAGAGCTTTTATAGGCTGCACCGGACTGACTTCCATCATCGTCCGCAGCATCCGTTTTGACCGGGACACCCTTGAAGAACTGGAGCAAGCATGGGAGATCAGACCTTGGGAGGTCATTGGCACGCTCTTCAGGACTCTGGATCAGGTGCCTTCTTATGATGTGCCGAAGACATGGCATGTGAGATGGACTGCGTTCCGGCTCTGCCCGGAGGATGAAAGAAACGCCGCTGAGATCCGAAGCGGTTTTACAAGTCTGATGTCTTTTTTCATCGACCGGAATGATACCGAAGTAATGCAGGAGATCCTCGGAAGCAGCCGGTTTCAGGACGACATCCGGCGCTGTATGGACGAATGCATCGGCTATGCCATCGAGCGGGAGGCGTATGAGATGCAGGTCATGCTGACCAATTTCAAAAAGGAGAAGATCGGGTATACAGATGCCACCGAACAACTGCAATTATAGCAAAAAGCGCTGCCCATGCATTCCTGCAAAGGCAGCGCTTCATTTTCCTTTTCTGCGAAACGCAAAATGGTTCAGGTGTGGAGCTTCGCCCCACACCTAAGCTCCATGATCACAGCAGCGTGATCCCCGCTGCACTGCACTGGTCGATCATGTCCTGCGGCCAGATGGACGCCTGCACCTCGCCGATGTGTGCCTTTTCGAGCAGCAGCATACACAGTCTCGACTGACCGATGCCGCCGCCGATGGTCAGGGGCAGCGTGCCGTCTGCGATCATCTGGTGGAACTTGTACTGCATTCTGTCCTCAGCACCAAGCTCTGCAAGCTGGGATGCAAGGGACTTCTCATCCACACGGATGCCCATCGAGCTGACCTCGAAGCCTCTCTGGAGCACCTCGTTCCAGAAGAACAGGTCGCCGTTGAGTGCCCAGTCATCATAGTCGGGCGCTCTGCCGTCATGGCGCTGACCGCTTGCCAGCTTGCCGCCGATCTTCTGGATGAAGACGGTGCCGTGCTCCTTGCAGACGGCGTCCTCACGCTGTCTGGGCGTCAGATCCGGATACTTGTCCTCGAGCTCCTGTGTCGTCACGAAGAAGACCTCTTCCTTCATCGGCGCACTCAGTGCCGGATAGCGCAGGCTGACCTTGCGCTTGGTGTAGATGATCGCCTTTACGATGTACTTGACGGTCTCTTTCAGAAATTCCTCGGTGCGCTGCTCACGGGTGAGCACCTTCTCCCAGTCCCACTGATCCACGAAGATCGAGTGGATGTTGTCGGTATCGTCATCACGGCGGATGGCGTTCATATCGGTATAGATGCCCTCACCCGGCTTGTAGCCGTAGCGGTAGAGCGCCATGCGCTTCCACTTGGCAAGGGACTGCACGACCTCGGCTTCCTTGTTGCCGATCTCCTTGATGGTAAATTCCACTTTGCGCTCCACGCCGTTGAGATCGTCGTTGATACCGGAGCCCTTCTCCACGATCAGCGGGGCGGTCACACGATCCAGCGTCAGCACAACGCTCAGCGACTGCTGGAACACATCCTTGATGTACTTGATTGCGTGCTGTGTCTCACGCAGTGTCAGTGCGGAGGAATAGCCCTCCGGCAGGTACAGCGACTTTGCCATATCCATCCATCCTTTCTAATAGTAAGCTTCCAATTTCATTTCACCTCATAATGATCCTTAAAACTAAAAAAGCTGGTTTAGGGGGCGCAGCCCCCTTAAAACCCCTTCCTCCCCCGCTTGCGGCGGAGGGGCAAGCTTTCCTTGTCTATCGGGATAGAGGGAAGTAATATCAGGATACACAAAGACGTTCCGACCGTACAGTGACATACAGCCGGAACGTCTTTGTTCCATTTATTACAGGTATATTATACACCCATGCTGAAATAATGTCAATTATCCGGTGCCTTTTCTTTGGAATTTTAAGTGAAAATGCATTTTGACTTTCAAAAGATAATCAGAAACAGTTAGCCTTAGCGAATCGACCCGACTGTTCTCGGGAACAGGATCACGTCACGGATGTTCTGGACGCCGGTCACATACATGATCAGACGCTCGAAGCCCAGACCGAAACCGCCGTGCGGCACGGAGCCGAATTTGCGCAGGTCGAGGTAATCGGCATAGGGCTCCATGCTCATGCCACGCTCCTGCATCGCAGCCACGAGCTTGTCATAATCCGCCTCACGCTCAGAGCCGCCGATGATCTCGCCGACGCCGGGAACGAGCAGATCGACCGCAGCCACGGTCTTGCCGTCCGGGTTCTGCTTCATGTAGAAGCTCTTGATCTCCTTGGGATAGTTCGTCACGAAGGTCGCACGCTTGAACACCTTCTCGGAGATGTAGCGCTCGTGCTCAGTCTGGAGGTCGCAGCCCCACTCAACCGGATACTGGAAGTCCTCGCCGGACTCCTTCAGCAGGCGGATGGCCTCGGTATAGTCGCAGACGGCGAACTCATGGGAGATCAGATCCTCGAGACGGTCGATCAGACCCTTCTCAAAATGCTCGTCGAAGAACTTCATCTCCTCCGGGCAGGTATCGAGGACATTGCGGATGACATGCTTTACCATATCCTCAGCAAGCTCGATGACATCCGGCAGCTCCATGAAGGCTACCTCCGGCTCGATGTGCCAGAACTCGGCAAGATGCTTGGGGGTGTTGGAATTTTCGGCACGGAAGGACGGGCCAAAGGTGTAGATCTTGCCCATTGCCATCGCAGCCATCTCGCCCTCGAGCTGACCGGAAACGGAAAGCCCTGCACGCTTGCCGAAGAAATCATCTGCATAATACTCCTCAGCGGTCTTATACTTGCCCTCCTCCGGGTAGCCGATGGTCGTTACCTGGAACATCTCGCCGGCACCCTCGCAGTCGGAACCGGTGATGAGGGGCGTGTTGACATAGACATAGTTGCGCTCCTGGAAATAGCGGTGGATGGACTGTGCCAGCACCGAACGGATACGCATCACGGCATTGAAGGTGTTCGTGCGGCCTCTCAGATGCGGCATGGTGCGCATGAATTCGAGGGTGTGGCGCTTCTTCTGGAGCGGATAGTCAGCGGGGCAGGTGCCGAGGACGGTGATCTCCTTGGCGTTGATCTCCACGCCGCCGTTCTGACCCTCTACGACCGTACCAACGACCTTGACGGAGGTGCCGCCGGGCATGGCATCCTCGAAGTCGATGCCGGTCGCCTTGTCGATGACGATCTGGAGATGCGGCAGCGATGTGCCGTCATTCAGGGCGAGGAACGCCATGGTCTTGGAATTGCGGGAGGTGCGCACCCATCCGCAGACGGTGACCTCCTGACCGATGTAAGCGGGATCGGTGAAAATTTGCTTGATGTCGATGTGCTTCATGCATGATCTTCCTTTCGGTAAAGTTTTGGGGTGAGCCCGTCAGGAATGAAAAAATCCCGTCCTGACGTAAGATCAGGACGGGAGCAATGCTCTCGTGGTACCACCTGAATTGCCATGCAGCTCTCCTGCACAGCCACTCGACCGCTCGAATAAGCGTCTCCGTATAACGCACGGCATACGGCGCACCTACTGACCCGAAGGCGTTCAGCTTGCTGCTCGGGAGTGTTATTCACATCGGCTCTGCTGTGCGGTTTCCACTGTCCCGCACTCACTGGGAGTGATCTCCGGTGCTACTTCTCTCCGTCATTGCATTTGTATGAGAATAGTATAGCACATTCGATGGGGTTTGTCAAGAGTTTTTTTCGGGGAGATTGTTGCACAAAGAATGGAAATGGTTTTTGTGCAGATGAGAGAAAAACTGTGAATAAACCCCAAAAATGCTTGTATTTTTTTTATATGTATGATAATGTAGATATATCCACAATGCGATGTGGAATGTTGAGAGTTTAGGAGGATACATTATGAAATATGTTATGACAGCTACTGCACTTTGTGCGGTGGTACTGATCGCCGCAGGTTCTGTACTCGGCGCAGCAGATATTAGGGCTGCGGAGTCGTCTGGCACAGATTCGTGGTATAGCAGCTATGTGGATTATTCGAGTACCAGTAGTAGAAGTACCAACAAAAGAGTTCGTTACTACTCAGGCGGTGACTATCTTTCCAGTGTCGCACAGGGACGCTGGATTAGATTGTTTGACTATTATATCCTCGCATACGATCAACAGATAGGTGCTTTTGAAGGTCATTTTGAGAATACTGAAGAACTACCGTTTGAAATTGAATGTGAAAAGAGGACGGACAGAGATCTTGCGATGTTAAATACATTTCTGAAAGCCAAAGAAGATTCCGCCCCCGGAATTTACGAGATTTCCTACCTTGTCACGAAATTGGAAGATACTGACGGTAACAATCTGCTTGAGTGCGATGACATCGAAACCACTACTGAATCTGGTTGTACTGAATTAGTAAACACAATTCGTTTGACATGGACAATTAAAGTCTATGAAAAAACAGACAAGATCGAAGTCAAAGATTACATGAAAAAAGATCAGCCGAGCGTGCCCTGTTATCAAGGTGAAACGAGAGATCTTTGGCTGAATAATGAAATACTATGTCAAGGCGCTTCCATTGCAGAAGCAGAAATACGAATGGAAAAAGACAATAATCTTCCAATCACATTTGACTACACGAAGGTGATTTCCACTACCACGGCATCCTACCGTGATGCGGACAGTTCCTTATCTCTTATGGGAACATTTACAGCATCGGATGATGCGCCTCTTGGATACCATGAGGTTCGTTTTGTTGTTACCAAACTCATTGATGAGAACGGGACAGATTTGCTCCAGTATTATTCTGGTGAAGGCTACCCCACTATCACACAGTCTATATACATAGCGGAAAGAAAAGTGAACCCCGGCGTGGATTCTTACTCCTCCGGCTTGGATTCTTACTCATCTGAAGTTGATTCCCATGTCGAGCCAACCGAAAAGCCTACAGAATCTTCGACCGAGGCACCCACCGAAAAACCCACCGAACCCGAGCCTCCCCTCGGCGACCTCGACGGAGACACCACGGTCAACGCCAGCGATGCCGCCAAAGTCCTGATCGACGCCGCTGCAATGGGCGCCGGCGAGGCATCCGGGCTGACAGAAGCGCCGATCAAGGCTGCCGATGTCAACAAGGACGACACGGTCAATGCCTCCGATGCCGCCATCATCCTGATCTACTCCGCCGCCGTCGGGGCAGGGCAGGACAATGTGCAGATCACCGATTTCGTTCATTGAATCACATCCCCCTGCCCCCGCAGGGGGATCCTTTTGCCCCATCACAGAAGTGTTGCACAAAACCGAGCCCTCCGCTTTGTGCATAATCGGGAAAATTTGTACATATTTTTAAAATACTCTTGTAAAATCTGCCATTCTGTAGGATAATAGTGTTGTATCACACATCCATGAAAGGGGTTTCTATATGAATTGGTGGAAGAAGCTCGCCGCTGCGGCAACTGCGGCTTGTACCATACTTTGTTCCGTGCCGCAGGGGATCCTCCCGGCGGCGGCAAGTGACGGCGTGTTCCGGGTATCAATCACGCAGACGGCTATTGACCCGAGTGCTGCCGGACAGCCTATCCCGATCTATATCCATACAGATTCGATGCCCAAGGGCTGGACGGACTACCAGTTCGGGATCGACATCGACCCACGCTGCACCTATGATGTCGTGGAGGACAGCGAAGAAGCGCTCGATCTCGGCGGCGCTCCTCTGGGCAGAGTCCCGATCATCAGGGATCTGTCCGGCAATCAGCTGTGGGTCACCGATTCCAGCGCCAGAGCCCTGACCAGCTCCATGAACATCGCCCTGTTCATGGTCAGCGTCCCGCAGGACAGCAAGCCCGGCGAGCGGTACTATATCAAGATCAACACGAAGCCCCCCGCCGGTGAGGAAGCCGGCTGGTGCAAGAATATGCTGCAATCGCTCGACTACGAGGTGAAAGCCGATGACGGATGGATCCTCATCCTGGATGATGCAGCGCCCACCGAGACGACTGCGCCGACCGAACGCCCCACCGATCCGACCGAGCCGCCGACCGACCCCACCGAACCGACCGAGACCGGCACCTGCGGCGAGCATCTGACATGGACAAGGGATGCCGAAGGAACGCTCACCATCAGCGGAACGGGCGAGATGGCTGACCGTCCGGACTTCGGCGATAAATCGAAGATCAAGAGCATCGTGATCGGGGAGGGCGTGACGAGCATCGGGACATTTGCATTTGTCAAGAGCCAGAACCTCACCTCCGTCACGCTCCCGGACAGCCTGACGACCATCTCCGGCTATGCATTCCAGAGCTGCACGAGCCTGACCTCGCTGACGATCCCCGCCGGCGTGACGAGCATCGGCTCCATGATCTTCTTCCACTGCACACAGCCGCCGGTCATCTATGGCTATGACGGTACCACGGCACAGAGCTATGCGGCGCTGAATGACTATCCGTTCGAGCTGCTGCCCAATACGGCGCCGGGCGGATCCTCTAACACAGATCCGACCGAAGCTCCCACCGCAGCACCGACCGAAGCGCCTACCACAAAGCTGACTGAGAAACCTACCGAAGCGCCTACCGAAAAGTCCACCACAGCGCCTACCACAAAACCGACTGAGAAACCTACCGAAGCGCCTACCGAGAAGCCTACTACAGCACCGACTGAGGCTCCCACCACAGCACCGACTGAGAAACTCACCGAAGCGCCCACCGAGAAGCCTACCACAGCGCCGACTGAGGCTCCCACCGAAGCGCCCACCGAGAAGCCTACCACAGCACCGCCCGCCCTCCTCCTTGGCGACACGGACGGCAGCGGCTCCCTCAGTGTTTCGGACATCATCGCACTACAGAAATACCTCCTCGGCGTCGGCGAGCTGAAAAATCCGGATGCCGCCGACCTCAACGGCGACAGCGTGATCGACATCTTCGACCTCGGGCTGTTGAAGCGGCTGATCCTGGCAAAGAAATGAGCGTTTCCCCCTGCGCCGTGCAGGGGGATTTTTGTCGGACAGATGCACAAAACGGTTGGCAAAGAATTGTGCAGAAAACAGAAAGAGTGTAAACTTTCATGGAAACGCTTGCTATTTCTCTGTAAAAGCAGGATAATAAGCATATAGCCACCTGTGAAGGAGGGAGTATCATGAGCAAGATCATTAATATGGAACGAGTCTCATTAAAAAACAACCCGGACATCAACGAGGCTGCCATACAGTCATATATTTTTGACAATCCGGAAGTTTTAGGCTTGGGAAGTCTGACTGCAATTCAACGAGAACGGAGCTATGCTTCAGGCGGTCGTCTGTACATGCTGCTTGGCGATGAAGATAATTCACGATATGAAGTTGAAATCCAACTCGGTGCCACCGATCCCAGCCACATCATCAGAACAATTGAATACTGGGATAATGAGCGAAAAAAGTATCCGCAATACGATCATACCGCTGTTATTATTGCAGAAGAGATCACAGGGCGCTTTATGAATGTCATTTCCCTGTTTAATGGCAGTATTCCGCTGATCGCCATTCAGATCTCGGCGTATAAAGTTGGCGACAATATCCATATTGCGTTTACAAAAGTACTGGATAAAGTGACGCTTGGTGATGATGATGAGATCGCAGAACCGACAGATAGAGCCTATTGGGAAAAGAAGAGCAGTAAAACACAGATAAAACTTGTGGACGCTTTACTTGAACGCATTTCTGAATTTGCCCCTGGCATGGAATTAAAATACAACAAATTCTATATCGGACTTGCAAAGGATGGCGTTGCAAAGAATTTTGTGCATTTCAAACCTAAAAAACAGTTTTTGGCGTTGTTTATCAAAACCAGTGATAACAAGCTGGATGATCTGGATGTCGGTGATTTAAATATTGATTACATCCCACGTACCCGATGCTATAGAATACGGTTAAAAACAATTCAGGAATTTGACAGAAACGCAGAAGTACTAAAGTCATTGATCTGTGAAGCAAGAGACCTGTTTAATGTTGAAGCGTAAGCTTTCCCCCTGCCCCATGCAGGGGGATTTTTGTCGGACAGATGCACAAATCGGTGGAGAAAAGTTTGTGCAGATAGCAGAAAATGGGAAACTTTTTGTCCGAGCACTTGCATTGCCTGCCGTTTTGCAGGATAATAGAATTATCCACATGAAGTGGGGGAAATCATAAGTGAGTAGGAGGATGCATTATGAAACACAGGATCACAGCCGGACTGACGGCACTTCTGATGCTCGGCTCGGCACTGCCGATGACAGGACTGCCGTTGAGCAACAGTATGCTTGTCGTTGCCGAAGAAGGTGAAGAAGGAGAACAGGTGACCTACGGCGACCTGACCTTCACCAAATACGCCGACCATGCCGAGGTCACGGACTGCGATGAAAAGGCAGAAACGGTCGAGATCCCGGCGGAGATAGACGGCCTGCCGGTCACGGTCATCGGCGCAGAAGCCTTTTATGCCACATGGGTGCAGAGCGTCACGATCCCGGGCAGCGTCACAAGGATCAGACATCATGCGTTTTGCGGCTGCAACGACCTTTATCAGATCGAGATTCCGGATTCCGTGACGGTCATGGATGCCAATGTTTTTTTTGAATGCCAGAATCTGGAGACCGTCCGCCTGCCGGAAAACATTGATCAGATCCCGGACGAGACCTTCTTCGGCTGCACAAGCCTGACCACGGTCAATATCCCGCCGAACATTACAACGATCAATGCGCTGGCTTTCGCCAAGACAAAGATCACCGAGATCACCGTGCCGGATAATGTCTTTGTCAACTGCTGGGCTTTCAAAGAATGCGAAGAATTGCAGTCCGTCACGTTCGGAAAGGGCGGTTCACTGGAGCACGACTGCTTTGCCGGCTGCAAGTCCCTGACAAAGGTCATTCTGCCGGAGGGGCTGGAGGAGATCCCGGACGATGCGTTTTATTCTGCACAGGCGCTGAAACAACTCACCATCCCGGAGACTGTCAAAAAGATCGGCTTTGGCGCATTTTCAGGCTCCGGTCTGGAGGAGATCACGTTCCCGAAGAGCGTTGCATCTGTCAATGGTGCCATACTCGCCGGCTGCGCCTCGCTGAAAACAGCTACATTCCTGAACAAAGACTGCGAGTTCTATGATGCGCCGGGAATGTGCGCTGAAACAACTGTCATCCGTGGCTACAGCGATTCCACCGCACAGGCATATGCCGAGCAGTACGGCTATACCTTCGAGAGCCTTGACGGGACGGCGACCGAGCCGACCGAAGCCACAACCGAGCCGACTGAGCCCACCCCCGGCGCTTCTGTGGTGGCATCCGGCACCTGTGGCGACAACCTGACATGGAAACTTGATGATGCAGGCACGCTCACTGTCAGCGGCACAGGCGAGATGAACGCAGATGCCGTTCCGTGGATGGATGAGAAGCCGCAGATCAAGAGCATTGTCATCGAGAACGGCGTGACGAGCATCGGACTGAGAGCTGCGTTTGCCGGCTGCACGGCGCTGACCTCCGTCACCATCCCGGACAGTGTGACAAGCATCGGAGACAATGTATTCCCCGGCTGCACGGCGCTGGAATCCATCACCATCCCCGACAGCGTGACGACCATCGGAGAAGGCTTGTTCCGGTTCTGTTCGTCGCTGACCTCTGTCACGCTCCCGAACGGTCTGACAAGTCTTGGCGAGGAAGCGTTCATGGGCTGCGAAGCGCTGGAATCCGTCGCCATCCCGTCCGGCATGACAAGCATCCCCAAAAAAGCATTCTGTGATTGTGAGAAGCTGACATCCGTTACCTTCCCGGAGAGCGTGACAAGTATCGGCGAAAGTGCATTTTCCTCGTGTGATGCACTGACATCCTTCACGATCCCGGACAGTGTGACAAGTATCGGTTACGATGCCTTCAGCTCATGTTACGCACTGGAATCCATCACCATCCCGGACAGCGTGACAACGATGGGTGACGCTGTATTCTCCAATTGCAGAGCGCTGACCTCCGTCACGATCCCGGACAGTGTGACAAGCCTCGGGAGTGGTCAGTTCATGTGCTGCGATGTGCTGCAAAGCGTTACTCTCCCTGCCGGTCTGACGAGCATCGGCGACAATATGTTCGAGTTCTGCTATAAACTGGAATCCGTCACCATCCCGGACAGCGTCACAAGCATCGGCAACCGTGCGTTTGCTGACTGCCAGGCACTGACCTCCCTCACCATCCCGGAGGGCGTGGAAAGCATCGGAACGGAGACATTCGTGGGCTGCAACGGGCTGGAGTCTGTGACTGTTCCGGCAAGTGTGGCAAGCATCAGCGACAGAGGGTTCCTCACTTGCAGAGGGCTGAAAACCATCACCATCCTGAACCCTGCCTGCGAGATCAGTGACAGTGCAGATACGATCTGCAATGGCTATGATTACAACAAAAAAGAGTATGATTTCACCGGCACCATCCGGGGCTATGAAGGCTCTACCGCACAGGCGTATGCTGAGAAGTACGGCTATACCTTCGAGGTCATCGACGGAACTGTAGTTGAGCCCACCGAGCAAGCCCTCGGCGACCTCGACGGTGACACCACGGTCAACGCCAGTGATGCTGCCAAGGTCCTGATCGCAGCCGCTGCGATGGGTGCAGGCGAGGCATCCGGTCTGACAGAGGCGCAGATCAAGGCTGCCGATGTCAACGGCGACAAAACCGTCAATGCGTCCGATGCCGCCATCATCCTCATCTATGCTGCTGCCGTCGGCGCAGGCAATGAGGATGCCAAGATCACTGATTTTGTGAAAAAGTAATTTCCATCCCCCTGCTCTCCGGCAGGGGGATGCTTTTTTGCGTGGGCATTACTTTGGCAATTGAGAGAATAGCGGGTTTTAAGGGGGCGCAGCCCCCTTAAAACCCTTCCTCCCCCAC